>NZ_VPBQ01000005.1:0-159375 GCF_013418635.1 Acinetobacter sp. YH12131 | reverse complement strand
TTACTCACCCGTCCGCCGCTAGCTCAGTTACCGAAGCAACCTCGCCCGCTCGACTTGCATGTGTTAAGCCTGCCGCCAGCGTTCAATCTGAGCCATGATCAAACTCTTCAGTTAAAATCATTTTGAACCTTTAATCTAAGGCTCCAAATCTGGCTCATCAATTTTCTGACTTAAATTTCGCTCAAATAAACTTCGAGTAATTTAAACCAATTAATCAATGATAATATTTCGATTAATCAATCAGTAAAAATCCACACAAGTTGTTCTTCATAATCTCTTAATGATCTTGCTGTTATTTCGTCAATAACAGCCCAACTCAAACAACGTTGCGTTGGTGTGCTGCGTATTCTATACAGTTTTCAAATAGACGCAATATGTTTTTTAGGTTTTTTTGAAAAAAAGTATCACTCGCCTAAACTTTAGGCGTATTTAATAGTTTTATCATGTATTTCATCTTTTAGGTTAAATTTTTATGTGATTTGAATTGGTTTTTCAAATAAATTCTTTTTAGCCCATAGTAGAAAACAACCAGTTCTGTTGAACTGGTTGTAAATTTAAATTAGTTTGCCTGTTCTGCAAGCCACGACATAAATTTTTGTCGCTCAGCCTTATTGGCCTGCTGCCAAATTTGTATAAGTTGCTGTTCTTTGCCTTGTGGCTTCTGTGCAGTCTTAACTGAAGGTGTGTTTTCTGTAGCTAAGACAGCGGCAGTTGTATAAACAGCCGCAGGTTGATTGGCCGGTGCTTGCGTATGATCAGTTGCATCTACGGTTTTGCCAAACAAACTACCACTTAACCACGAACCTGTGCTTGCTTTAGCACCCGTTTGTTGAACCAATAATTGATTTTTTTGATTATATAAGCCCACAGTCGGTTGATCTTTAAATTCTTTAGCTGCTTCAAAGTCTTTTGGTGGATTCACTAAAACGAGTCGATAGTTCTCACCATCTTGCAACACTGGTGTTTTAAGCTGAATCACACCCGATTTTAAAATATCGTGTGCGCCATTATGATGTTCAAAATATTGCTGATAACGCAAGTTAATTGTATTTTCGCCTGCATTCACTTTCACTTGCTGCGCAGAACGGAATAAGCCTGCTCGTACTTCCTGATCATTCACAGCCAGCAATTTAATTTCTTCAGGAACAGAAATAGTGACTGCTGAAAATACTGAACTGCAAGCCATTAATGCTAGACCCGCCACACCAAGTTTTAACGTCATTTTTCACTCGATATCATTTATGAAAGTTTGATTGCACTATGCAATGTATAAATGACAGTTTTATGACAGCAAGTAATCCCTGTAATTTTCATGTAAATGTGACTTTTAAATCCCCCCTTACATTCCATTCATATTTTTGACAATGCTTAAAAATAAAAAAGTAGGATGAATGATCACCCTACTTTTACTTATGGATTGAAAAGGCTTAAAGCTTAGTTAAAAGTTTTAAAACGCTCTGCATCATCCATAAATGTTTTTTCGCCTGCAGGTGCTTCAATTGAACCGAATACCAATTGGCCACGTAGCTTCCAATTCGCAGGAATTTCAAAAGTTTGTGCCACTTCTTCATCTACAATTGGGTTGTAGTGCTGTAATGATGCACCTACATTGATTTCAGCTAATGCAGTCCATACTGCAACTTGAGCAATACCAGTTGAATGTTCTGACCAAACTGGGAAGTTATCTGCATAAAGTGGGAACTGCTCTTGCAAGGCTTTTACAACATTTTGATCTTCGTAGAACAATGCTGTACCAAAACCTGCAGCAAAGCTGTTAATTTTTGCTTCGGTATTTGCAAAAGCCTCAGCAGGAACCATTTTGCGTAAAGTTTCTAAAACAATATTCCAGAACTGAGTATGTGATGCACCGTATAAAGTCACTACACGTGAAGACTGTGAGTTAAATGCAGATGGACTTAAACGAACCGCTTGCTTGATTGTATTTTCAATCGTTGCTTGATCTACAGGAACATTTTTTCCAATAGCGTAGATTGAACGGCGTTTTTCTAATTGATTTAAAAATGACATTTTTTATTCCTCTTAAGAATTTTGGTAGCAACTTACTGATACAGCAATATTAAGCAGTTTATTTAGCCTAAACATTACAAAAAATACGACAGTGTGTTTTATGTATAGAACGATTATAGTTTTATAAAGTTACTAAATACCTGCTGATTACCCCAAAATAGTTTGCACTACTTTGGTTAATCAAGCCCCTATAAGAACACACTACACCATCACTAAAAAAGAAATTTATTTCAATTTAAATCAATATCATAAATAAGTTTAAGCATAAATTTTAAATTGATTTTGATAATGTGCATGACTACGTTCAGGCACTTGTTCTTCAATTGAGCCAAAAACAAGTTGTGAACGCAGCAACCAAGTATCAGGAATATCAAAATTAGCAGCCACAGCAAGATCTATGTTCGGGTTATAGTGCTGTAGTGATGCGCCAATACCTGAATCTGCCAAGCTGTCCATACCGCAAACTGTGCCATGCCTGAAGTTTGTTCTGACCAAACTGGAAACTCAGCTGCATTAAAAGGTACTTTCTTTTGTAACTGACGAATCACTTGCTGATCTTCATAAAACAATACCGTACCAAAAGCTGCAGCACATTGTTCAATTTTCATTTTCGTACCTGCAAAAAATTGTTCGGGTACAAATTTACGCTGTACGTCCTGCACAATGTTCCAAAATTTTTGATGCGATTCAGAAAATAAGATCACCACACGTGTACTTTGTGAATGATGCGCAGATGGACAACTACGCACTGCTTCCTGAATTAATTCAGTCATATAGGTTTGGCTATAATGAATACGTTTTCCTAAAGCATAAATACTACGGCGTTTCTTTAATTGATCAATGAAAGTTAGCTCATGGCCATCCTGAATTGTTTTTTTCTTGAGTTTAAAATCTTTGGTGATATCTGCTGTAAGCACATGACCAATTTTATTTAGCAATGTCATTTTAACTTCCCCAAAAAATCAATTAAAACAAGCGAATATTTTTTCTTATTCTATATAGACTCCTGTGGATTTATTCACATTCGTATTTTTAGCTGCTGCTTTTTACAACACTCAAACCCGCTAAAAACAACAAACTCCGCATTTTGCGAAGTTTGTGTGAAACTTACAGCATTTTACATTTTAGCTTTAAAACTTAATTCAAAACTTATTTTTCAGTTTCAAACAGTGCTGCAACAAATGCTTTGGCTGAGAATGGACGTAAATCATCAATTTTTTCACCCACACCAATAAAGCGAATTGGCACATGGCTACGGCTTGCAATGTTAAATAACACGCCGCCTTTTGCAGTGCCGTCCAGTTTAGTGATGGTGATGCCTGTTAAGCCAACAGCCTCATCAAACATTTCAACTTGGTTAATGGCATTTTGACCCGTGCCTGCATCCACAACCAACATCACTTCATGCGGTGCAGTCGCATCAATTTTTTGCATCACACGCTTAACTTTAGTCAATTCTTGCATCAGGTTGCTTTTGTTATGCAAACGTCCAGCAGTATCTGCAATTAACACATCAATGCCTTTGGCACGCGCACTTTCAAACGCATCGAAAATAACAGAAGCACTGTCTGCACCGTGACCTTGTGCAACAACGGCAACATCGTTACGCTCACCCCAAATCTGCAATTGTTCTGTCGCTGCAGCACGGAAAGTATCCCCTGCGGCCAACATGACTTTTTTACCTTCGCCTTGTAAGCGTTTCGCTAACTTGCCAATGGTTGTGGTTTTACCTACACCATTCACACCCACGACTAAAATCACATAAGGGGTTTTATTGGCATCAATATGTAAAGGTTTTACCCGTGGCGCAAGCAAAGCCACTAATTCTTCTTGCAAAGCCTTATATAAAGAATGTGAATAAATTAAGTCGCCACGCGCAGTACGCTCGGTCAAATTGGCAATAATGGTTTTCGTTGCATCTACACCAATATCTGCAACCAACAGTTGTTCTTCGACTTCTTCTAATAATTCATCATCAATTTCTTTACCGCCAATCAGAATATTCACCATGCCATCGGCAAAGTTTTTACGGGTTTTGGTTAACCCTTCTTTCATGCGACTAAAGAAACCACCTTTCGCAGGCGCATCCGTGTCTGATGATGTTTCTGCAGCATGTTCAGAGGTTTCTGCTTGTTGTAGAGGTGTTGTTTCAACAATCGGAATATTTACCGCTGGTAAATTCGGTAATGTGACATCATCATCTCCGATATCAGCATCAATCAAAAATTTATTTTGCCCATTAGATTGCTGTTGCATGCCGAATCCTTGAAAAGCATTGCGTTAAAAAATCGGATTCTAACATAAACCAATTGCTTTTACCTCGTATTCCAACCACATAGCCGCATACAAAAAATACCTACAGCAATCCTTGCCTTTCCGCTTTAATTTCTGAAAGATAAGCCGATAACGATTGATCTCCACTTGCTTATGTTCCAATTTTCGATGAAGTCTGTTTGTGCGTTGCTTTGGGGTTTAACAGCTTCGATTAGCCATGCTGAAGTTTTAGCTGCGAATAACACTTTTGAAACCACACTCAACAATGGTTTAAAAGTCATTATCCGTGAAGACCATCGTTCTCCCATGGTGATGACTCAAATTTGGTACAAAGTGGGCAGTAGCGATGAGTCCGGAAATACACTTGGGATTTCGCACGTACTTGAACACATGATGTTTAAAGGTACAGCCAAGGTGCCGAATGATGAATTTACCCGTTTAAGTCGTATTTATGGTGGCAGTGTCAATGCAGCAACCTTTACCAATTACACGAATTATTATCAGCTCTATCCCAAAGCCTATTTTCCTTTAGCCCTAGAACTTGAAGCGGATAGAATGAGTAACCTATTACTACGTCAGCAAGATTTTGAACCGGAAATTCGAGTGGTAATGGAAGAACGGCGCCAACGTACCGATGATAATCCTCGAGCTTTGGCATTTGAACGCTTTAAATGGATTGCTTATCCGACTAGCCATTATCGCCAACCAATTATTGGGCACATGAAAAACCTGCAAAATATTCAATTGCAGGATTTAAAAGACTGGTACAAAAAATGGTATCGCCCCAATAATGCAATTTTGGTGATTGTGGGTGATGTGGAAACCCAAGCCGCCTTGCTGCAAGTGCAAAAATACTTTGGCGATATTGCTGCTACACCTCTTCCACCACGCAACGATGTTTTAGAGTTTGAACAGTTGGGGTATCGTCACATGGAACTGAATAGCTCCGTACAAGTACCTAACTTATATATGGCTTGGAATGTTGGCTCTTTAGCTACGGTCAAAAAACCTCAAGATGCCTATGCGCTTAGCATTATTAAACAACTATTGGATGGTGGCATTACTTCACGTTTAGAACAACGCTTAGTGCGTGAGCGTAAAGTTTTGACCTCAGTCAGCGTCAGTTATGACCCATACCAACGTGGCGATATTTTATTTAGTATTTCTGCGTTACCCGCAGCAAGCATTGAGTTAAATGAGGCTCAAGCAGCTATTCAGCAAGAAATTGAAATGCTCAAACAAGAACTTGTACAGCAAAAAGAAATTGAACGAGTGATCACTAAGTTTATTGCCAATTGGGTTTATAGTCAGGATGATCTTGCAGGACAGGCTCGCATGATTGGCAACTTAGAAGTGAATGGTTTAAACCATAAATTAATGGATGCACTACCACAACAATTTCAGGCAATTACCGCAGAAGACCTGCAACGGGTTGCTAGGCATTACTTGATTAAAGACAACCTGAGCACGCTATATTTACTACCTAAAAATAGCACCACAAACGCTAATCCTTAAACGGTCATATTCATGAAAAATCGTGTATTTCATTCTTTTATTTTCACCTTAGGACTTAGCGTGCCATTTGCCACTTTCGCGATGGAAATAGATGTTGCCACAACTGTGCCACATGAGTTTTCAGAACCCAGTTTGGTTGCGCCTTTACAATCACAAAATCTATTGCACAGCTTAAATGCGGTGAATGAATTACCAGATACCCATGCACCACAGGTACACGATTTTAGAACTCGAAAACAAGTACGCAGCCTATTTGTAGAAAATACTGCATTACCAATGGTAGATATTCAATTAACCTTCAATGCAGGTTCCGCACGAGATAGCGAAGTTGAATCTGGGCTGTATGGACTTGCCAATATGGCAGCGCAACTTATAGATGAAGGTACTCCACGTTATACAGCACAAGAGGTTGCAAGCACTTTTGAAAACGTCGGCGCTCGATTTAGTGCAACAGCCTATCGGGATATGTTTGTGGTACGTCTAAGAACGCTGTCTGACCCAGATAAAATGCACACTGCCGTTGAAATGATGCTCACGCTGTTAAAACACGCAACCTTTGAACCTTCAAATATTCAGCGTGTTGTATCCAATACTCAAATTGGCCAAAAACAACTACGAGAAAACCCAAGCCGTTTAATGAATATTCGTCTGTATCGGGCAATTTATGCTAAACATCCCTACGCAGAACCGATTACAGGAACCAATGGCAGCATTAAACGTATTCAACCACAGCATTTGCAGAAATTTAGAGATCAGTTTTTAGTTGCGCAGAACATGAATATTGCCATTACAGGCAAATTAAATTTAAAAGAAGCAGAAAAATTGGCGAATCGTATCAGCTCACATATAGCACAAGGTCAAGCCGCCACCGCACTGCCCCTACCCGTAGCTGCAAGCACATTTAACATTCAGCATATTCCATACCGTTCACAACAAGCGCATGTCAGCATCGCACAGCTAGCGACCACTCGTAATGACCCTGATTATTTAGCTTTGGAAATTGCCAATCGAATGTTAGGCAGTGGCGGTTTCAACTCAATTTTAATGAAAGAATTACGGGTAAAACGTGGTCTAACGTATGCTGTCAGTAGTTCGTTTCGTTTTACTCAAGCGACTGGATTATTTAGCTTAGGCTATGCTACGCGTCAAGATCAATTGATTGAAAGCATTCAAGTGGCGCATCAAGCACTGATTAATTTCGTGCAACAACCGATAGATGCTAAACAACTTCAAGAAACCAAGGCGGGTTTAATCCGTGCTTTTCCAAATCAATACAGCAGCAATGCCAGTATTAATGCCCAGCTTGGGCACATCGGTTTTTATCGACTTCCTGCAAATTATTTAAGTGATTATGCAGAACGAGTGGAAAAAATCACCGCAGAAGATGTGCAACGTGCGATTCAAAAACATTTACAGCCTGATCGTTTAACTTTGGTGATTGTGAGCGAACATTTAGATAAAGCCACATTGGAAAAAATGCTGCAGGACAATTTACTCGCGCCAACATTTTTAACGCCGACACAGCACAAGATAAATACTATGCCAACCGAGAAGACTACTCTTGCACCAATGCAGGAAGTTGTTGAGCCCGATCTTGTTCCATTTGATGTGCCTGCATCAATTTTAAATAATGCACATAACGAATCGGACGTTGATTGAGTAAATGAACTGCCATGTCTTGGGTATTGGCATACATGGATTGTTGTGACAAACGCTCAACATTTTGAAATTGTTGCACCCCAACTGGGCGATAAAGCGCAACACTTGCCAAAGTTAAAATAATAAAAATAATACTCAGCACAACAATATTATAAATTTGCTCGAGTTTCAGTTGAGAAATAAATTGAATCGTTTTTTGAATTGCGTTGTGCATGACCTACCTCTAATCGCCTTAGTGTAGGATGCCCTTATGAGATGTACAAGTTAAACAGCTCAATTTTTACTGTATCGTCACAGTAAAAATTGAGCCTTTTTCTACAAATTCTACAAAGCATTTAGCTTTAGCCAATGGTGCCACGAATTACCGCAAAGTATAAAACCAATGCAATGACTGCAAGCACCAAGAAAATAGCAAATACACTGACACCACCCTCTGCTTCAGCAGGATGCAGTTCATCTTCATCGGCGATACGGAGTAATTCACCATCATAATTACGGTAAAACTCTATGCGATCGCTTCGCTCTAAAGTTTTGGCAAAATCAGCCACACGTTTACGTTGCGCCAAGCAGTATTCACCTAAATGAACATCTCGACGGAAAATTGCCTCATCTAGTTTTTTACGGTGATGATGTGCCAACTCAATAATTTGAGAAGTCAATGGAGGTACATCAAAAGCACATCCGTCTACGGATCTTGTCATGTTGTTCTCCTTTTTTATCATGCTTAGAGCTTTAGTTTAATCAAAATTAAACTTGTTCAATGTTTAATCATGTAAACTTGAAATATGCTCATTAACCCCGATAATTATTTGACAATTCAATCAAATTGTAATATTAGTTTAACAATAAAGCGTTAAATTGATATGAAGCCTAAAAGGTAGGCTTAAATAAGTAATCATAATTACAATAAGGAGTTTAATATGATTCAAACGATCTCTCACCATGACTTAGAGCATGTTTATGCAAATGCAGTAAACACGATTCATTCACAAATGAACTTCCAAGACGCGGTAAAACAACTCGAAGAAGCTGCACGTGCAGGACATGGTAAAGCGGCAATGTTCTTAGCAGAACTGTATTATCAAGGTTTCCGCGTAGAACGTGATTCATTGAAAGCGCAATACTGGCAAAACATGGCCACCATGCAAGCATAATAAAACGTCACTTAGGTGGCGTTTTTTTTGACCCTTTTTTTAGATGCTCCAACCATAAATACATATTTGTTTACGATTTTAAGCAAAGCTTAAACGGTATATTCATCAATTCTTTTTACAATATAGCCAAATTTTACAACCTTGCTTGATTATGAATCAGATTAACCAACTCCACCCTTTACCAAAGGATTTTCTGCTTAAAGTTACACTATTAAAATCAATGATGTACTGCGGTGTACTTTGGGGTTTATTCCATCAAGGTTGGGCAATGAGTTCAGATCACGATGATTATATTTTCCCTTTTTGGTTAAATGCGGTACAAGCGCATAAATATGCTGCTAAACATTGGCCACAATACAGCCCACGCAAAATTTCTGCACAGGATTTTGAAACCTTTTTATTGCCTACGCTCACCCGTTTAAATGTTACCCCTACGCTGCATGGTTCATCGAGTCAAAAGATAAAATTGACCACATCGCAAATGAAACATTTCTTTTTTAATCAGCCCATTTTAAATATTGCTTAAATCTAAACAGGATAGAATTGACGTAAAAATCAACGATTGTGACTCTAAAGTATTTGCAATTTTTACAATTCACGTTACTTTAAAAGTCAAACAATAAACAACAAAACAGGACACATAATATGACCAAGGTAACTCACGTTTTACAAGATAAAGCACATCACGAAATTTACACAATCCACCCAGAAGCAACCGTTTTAGAAGCAATTAGCCTCATGGCAGATAAAGGTATTGGTGCTTTGGTAGTGACCGATCAAAACCAGCATGTGGTTGGCATATTGTCTGAACGTGATTACACCCGTAAAGTCATTTTGATGGAGCGAACCTCTAAAGGCACGACGGTGAGCGAAATTATGACGGCAAAAGTTTTGACTGTAACCAAAAACACCAGTGTTGAAGAATGTCTAAGCCTGATTACTGATCACCACTTACGTCACTTACCTGTTTTGGAAAATGAACAATTAGTGGGGCTAGTTTCAATTGGTGACTTGGTAAAAGCCACTATGGATGATCAACGTAAACTGATTGAGCAGTTACAACAATATATTGCAAGCTAAGTCACTGTTTAATAAAACCTGCAAAATATAAAGTAAAGATAAACAAAAAAACCGCCTAAACTTACACATTTAGGCGGTTTTTCATATTCAGTAGAATTAATTCAAACCTAATTTTTCTGCTACATAGTCTGAATCTTTATCACCACGACCTGAAAGATTAACCACAATTTTCACGTTTTTTGCCATTTTTGGTGCTTCACGTAATGCCCACGCCACCGCATGTGAGCTTTCCAAAGCAGGTACAATACCCTCTACACGTGACAACGTCATAAAGGCATCTAAACATTCTTGGTCAGTTGCCGTTGAATACTCCACGCGACCAATGTCTTTTAAGAAGCTATGCTGCGGCCCCACACCCGGATAATCCAAACCTGAAGCAATTGAATGTACTGGCAATGGCTCGCCTTGTTCATCTTCAAGCACATAACCCGCCATACCGTGTAATTGACCCGGTTTACCCAAAGTTAAGGTTGCAGAGTGCTGATCTGTATCTAAACCATGACCTGCAGGTTCTACACCCACAAGCTTAACTTCTGGGTCATTTAAGAATGCGGTAAATGCACCCACTGCGTTTGAACCACCGCCCACACATGCCACGATATAATCTGGGTTTACACCAAAACGCTCTTGGCTTTGCAGTTTAATTTCATCACCTATAATAGATTGGAAATCACGCACCATTTTTGGAAATGGGTGTGGCCCAACCACAGAACCAATCGCATAAATAAAGTTTTTTGGGTCTTTTAAATATTCTTCAAAAGCGCTGTCCACTGCATCTTTTAAAGTGGCTGTACCGCGGGTCACTGAAATCAGGTTGGCACCTAGAATTTTCATTTTCACCACATTCGGGTGTTCTTTTTCAATATCCACCTGTCCCATGTGAATTTCACACGGAATTCCCACTAGCGCACATGCCGTCGCCAAGGCTACCCCGTGCTGTCCCGCACCAGTTTCTGCAATCACTTTGGTTTTACCCATATATTTGGCTAGCAATGCTTCACCTAAACAGTGATTGATTTTATGTGCACCTGTATGATTTAAATCTTCACGTTTCAAATAAATTTGCGCACCACCCAACTGTTCAGATAAACGCTTTGCATGAAACAAAGGACTCGGGCGCCCTACATAATTTGCAAATAAATCTTTTAATTCATTTTGAAATTCTGCTGTATGACGAATTTCTTCATAAGCAAGGTTAATTTCATCCATGGCTTCTTTTAAATGCGGTGGAATAAACTGCCCGCCATATTGTCCGAAAAAACCTTCTTCATTCGGTAATGCGATGCCATTAATTTGATGTTCCATCTCGATCCCCTCAAATTGAAATTCACGTTGCTTATCGTATTGCTATTTCATCAATATGCATGCAATAACTGATATTGATAAAAAATTAATGGAAAAAATGGCGCTTATCGCGCCAAATATTTCGTCATATCTTCAATGCCTTTTAAAGTCATTGGATACATATGATTTTCAAAAATTTGTCGAATTAAACCAATGGTATGTGTGTAATGCCAATAGCCTTCCTGTTCAGGATTCAGCCATGCGGTTTTTTCAAAATGCTGACGCAGACGTTGTAACCAAACTTGCCCTGCCTCATCATTCATATATTCTACCGAACCACCAATCGAATTCAGCTCATAAGGTGCCATACTCGCATCACCGACCACAATTACCCGATAGTCGCGTCCATAGGTATTAAATAAATCCCACGTATTCATACGGGTACTGCTACGGCGTAAATTGTCTTTCCAAACATAGTCGTATAAACAGTTGTGGAAATAAAAATATTCGAGGGTTTTAAACTCAGTTTTGGCCGCACTAAACAGTTTTTCACATTGGGCGATGTGTGCATCCATCGAGCCACCCACATCAAACAACATCAACACTTTGACGCGATTACGACGTTCTGGCACCAATTGCACATCTAAAATGCCCTGTTTGGCAGTTTCTCGGATAGTGCCATCAATATCCAATTCTTCAGCTGCACCTTGACGGGCAAATTTACGCAAACGACGCAGTGCCAATTGCATTTGTCGTGTACCTAAAATCTGTTCATCGTCTAAATTTCGATACTGACGCTGCTCCCAGACTTTAACAGCTGAACGCTTACGTCCAGGCCCACCAATGCGTACACCTTCAGGATGATCACCAAAAGCACCAAACGGTGATGTACCGCCCGTACCAATCATACGGTTGCCACCCTGATGCTTTTTATGCTGCTCGCGTAAACGCTCTTCCAGCATTTTCATCAATTCTTCTAGAGAACCTGCTTTTTTCAGCTCTTCGCGTTGTTCTGGCGTGAGATGTTTTTCTAATAGTTCTAAGTCGAACCAGTCTTTAGGCAATTGATGAACTTGCTGCAGTAAATCATCTAAATCAAAAGTGGAAATGCCATCAAAATAATCTTTCATGGCACGGTCAAACTTGTCAAAAAAACGCTCATCTTTGACCATGACGGTTTTAACAAGTTGATAGAATTCATCTTGATCTGCAAAAACCAGACCCGATGCCACCGCCTGATTTAAGTCAATCAATTCACGTGTGGTGACAGGTACACCGTAACGTCGCAAGGTATAAAACAAGCGCACGAACATGGCGTTGTCCTCCCTTAACGGCGCGACATAAAGGCTAAACGCTCAAGCAATTGCACATCTTGTTCATTTTTGATTAATGCACCGTATAAAGGCGGAATGGCTTTGCTTTTATCGCTATTACGCAAAATATCTTCCGGCATGTCATCTGCCATCAATAGGCTTAACCAATCAATTAATTCAGACGTAGATGGTGGTTTTTTTAAGCCCGGAACTTGGCGCAATTTAAAGAAAACTTGTAAAGCTTCTGAAACCAATGTGCTTGAAATATTCGGGAAATGCACATCGATAATATCACGCATGGTCGCTTCATCTGGGAAATCAATATAATGGAAGAAACAACGACGTAAAAAAGCGTCTGGCAGCTCTTTTTCATTATTTGATGTGATGATCACGATTGGACGTTGTGTTGCCGTAATGGTTTCGCCTGTTTCATAAACATAAAACGACATTTTATCGAGTTCATGTAGCAGGTCATTTGGGAATTCAATATCTGCCTTGTCAACTTCATCAATCAACAACACACAGCGTTCTTCGCTGGTAAATGCTTCCCACAATTTCCCGGGTTTAATATAGTTTTTAACGTCATACACACGGTCATCGCCCAGTTGGCTATCACGCAAACGCGACACTGCATCATATTCATATAAACCTTGCTGCGCTTTGGTGGTCGATTTAATGTGCCATGTAATCAACTTTAAACCCAAACTTTTAGCAACTTGCTCTGCCAATAAGGTTTTACCTGTACCTGGCTCACCTTTCACCAAAAGCGGTTTTTGCAAAGCACGTGCGGCTTTCACCGCAAGTTTTAAACTATCAGTCGCAATGTACTGATCTGTACCCGAAAATTGTTGCGCATCAACAGACATGATTTTACCTTAATTGTTTTAGTTACGTGGTGAGGTATTTTTCTTGGCTTTATAAGTCGTTTGTTTAAGACGGTATCTTGACCAGAAATAACCGATCAATAAGCCAAGACCGATCACAAATAAAATGGCAGATAAATTAGACCAAACCAATGGGGTTTCTTTGGTTAAAACACCAAAAAGAAGTCCAAAGATGGCTGGGGCAAGTGCTGCATTGCTGCCTTCTGATACTGTTGGGGTAAGTAAAATTGCAAACAGCACAATCCAAGTGATACCACCTAACGGATTGGGCAAGCGTTTGGCAATTTCGTACCAGCACCATAAAATAATGGCACTCCCCAACAAATAAACAGAAACAGCAATTGCAGTTTCAGGAATTGAATCCAATCCAGTCATCACACTATTCATTTCTCAACTCCTGAATAAAGCTTAAGCACCACGTAAACCTTCTGGTTCAACGGCATTTGGGTTAATTAAGCCTTCTGGTGGCACTTGAATAAAGAAGCCACGTGTTTGAATAGAATCCATGACATGCAAAACATTCACACGTGCCAACTTACGGCTTTCAGACAGTTGCAAATCCATTACAAATGTCGCACGACCAAATGCAACTCGCATTGGCTCAGGTAAAACCTCTAGCGGGTTAAACGCTTCTGCTTGATCTTCAGTTTGCTCAGGACGGGCGATGTATAAATACATCTCATCTTTTTTGCTCGATTTATAAATTGAACAGTGCATAAACAACAAAACTCTAAAAACTCAGGCAAAGGATACAACAAAAAAAACCGAGATACATTAACCATTATTAACGCATTGGTCTATGTTTACACTCAAACAAAGAATGGCGTGAAAATTCATCCATTTTCAGGTGAAAAACGGCTTTATTTAAAATGTGGATCGGTTTGATTTATTCAGCAACTTTCATCTGACCAGACAAATAACGCTCGTCGGTATGTAAAACTTCAATTAAAGGCTTGGTGAGTAATTCATAACGCCAACCTAACAAATAGTTAGGCAAATCTTGCTCATCGTTATGAAATACCACATGCTGATAAAGCGCATTGAGCCATTTTTTACGCAGCAAAACTTCTTTTGGAATTTGAGTTTCCTGTACGGCGCGTTGAATCACCTGTTCTACATTTTCGCCCACTTCTTTTGAAGAATGACGAATTGGTCGCGCCATACGTAATGGCCATTGTGATTGATCAGGCAAATATTTAATTAAATCTAAAATAGTTTTGCCATGTTCACGCACAATATGCGCACGTAAATCTTTAATAGTACTGAGCTGGAACTGATTTTTAGGATTTTTCTCGACCAAGTCCAGCATAGTAGAATTACGCAAAATAAAACTACGTGGTTGGTTTAAGGCTTTTACCATTTGCTCACGCCAAACGGCCAATTGTTGCAATTGCATGAGTTGACGGCGTGAATGACGATAGTTGCCCACATCCTGATACAACAACTCTAAAGGTGTTTCTTCACCAATTTCCTGAGTTAAATTGCGGCAATCTTCATGTGCAAAATCCTGTAAATAATTTTGTTTTAAGTCGGTTTGTACCTTATCTGCCAATTGCATTAGATACAGCACATCATTGGCAGCATAATTTAACTGCTCATCGGACAACGGACGTGCAAGCCAGTCTGAGCGAGTTTGCCCTTTATCAATATCGACATTGAGCATGGTTTTTAAAGCGTTTTGATAACTGACTTGTAAACCATGCCCTAAAAATGACATGCCAACTTGGGTATCAAACACGTTATCTAAGTTTTTTTGCTGCGCATAATGATAAATTAAATCAATATCTTCACCGCAGGCATGAAAAATATTTTGCTGCGCTTGAAACAGTTTTTCCCAAAATGCACTTAAATTTAAAGAAGTGCCATCTAACAAATAGACCTGATCATTCACATTAATTTGGAATACACCCAATTTTGGCCATAAAGTATCAACCTTAATAAATTCGGTGTCTAAACCATAAATGCTGTTTTGGCTCATTAATGCCAAGACATTTTCAAAGTCTTTTTGTTGATGAATAAATTGGAACATAGCGAGCAGGTAAAACAGGATTCTCTAGGGGTTCATTTTAAACATTAAATAGCATTTAGCTATAAAAATATGTCCAGTATTTTCAATTTTTATCTTATTTCTAAGTCGATACAGTGAAAATTTAAATTTTTTATCGT
Organism: Acinetobacter sp. YH12131; assembly: GCF_013418635.1. Lineage (NCBI taxonomy): Bacteria > Pseudomonadati > Pseudomonadota > Gammaproteobacteria > Moraxellales > Moraxellaceae > Acinetobacter > Acinetobacter sp. YH12131. Next base: position 144,018 of record NZ_VPBQ01000005.1, on the reverse strand, counting down.
TTTTTATCTTAATTTGATTTTTTATTGGCTTTAAAGGCAAGTAATCATTTTTGTGGATGATTTATCAAATGACTATTCACATGAAATAAGCACCTAAATGCTTATTTCATTCGCATCCGATTATGCACCGCCTGACTTAAAGTATGACTATCGACATATTCAAGTTCACCACCTTGCGGCACACCTTGCGCAATACGGGTCATCTGCACAGGCAAATGTTTGGTTGCTTCTACCAAATAGTGTGCTGTCGCTTGACCTTCTACGGTTGCATTGGTCGCCAAAATGACTTCAGTAATGTTGCCATCACTTAAACGCTGAACCAAATACGGAATACCAATTTCGTCAGGCCCAATGCCATCTAATGGCGATAAATGCCCACCTAAAACATGGTATTTGCCACGAAAACTGCCGCTTTGCTCAATCGCCATGACATCGGCTGGAGATTCCACCACGCAAAGTAAGTGTGCATCACGATCATGTGAGGCGCAAATATTGCAGACTTCATCTTCCGTTAATGAGTGACAAATTGAACATTCATGAATATAGCTAGTAGCTTCGTTCAAAGCATGAGCCAAACCGACTGCACCTTCTCTATTTTTCATAATCAGGTGCAATGCCATGCGTTGAGCCGATTTTGGCCCAACACTTGGCAAAATGCGTAGCGCTTGTACCAGTTGATCAAAACGATCACTAAACATACGCCGTTCCTTAGAATAAACCAGCCAAGCCCGGTGGCAAGCCCATGCCTGAGTTTGCAGACTTCATTTTTTCTTCAGAAATTGCTTCGGCTTGACGGGCAGCATCATTCATTGCAGCGGCAATCAAATCTTCAATCATGTCTGCATCGTCTTGCAATAATTCAGGGTTGATTTCAATGCGTTTGACCACATTACGGCAGGTCATAGTCACTTTCACTAAACCACCACCTGCTTCTGCATGCACTTCAGTTTGCGCAAGTTCTTCTTTGGCTTTTTTAATGTTGTTTTCCACTTCTTTTTGCATGCGCTGTGCTTGCTGCATCAACATATTAATGTTCATAAAAATCTCCGAACAAATGATCTATTTAGTTTTAAATGAGGTCTAAACCGCGCTCGATGTCGCGAATAATATCATCAATATCTTCCAAGCCAACAGAAACACGAATTAAACCTTCGCTGATGCCTGATGCTTGTTTGGCTTCTGGGGTCATTCTGCCATGCGATGTTGTTGCAGGATGGGTAATGGTTGATTTTACATCGCCCAAATTACTGGTGATAGATAGGAAGCGTGTGTTGTCAATCACAGTCCACGCGCCTTCACGCTCGCCTTTCACCACAAAAGATACAACACCACCAAAGCCAGACTGTTGTTTTTTCGCCAACTCATGCCCCGCATGATGCGGCAGACCTGCATAATACACTTTTTCAACTTTTGGATGTGCATCTAGCCACTCGGCAAGTTTTTGTGCGCTAGCGCAATGTGCTTTCATCCGCAGGCTTAAAGTTTCTAAACCTTTTAAGAAAATCCATGCATTAAACGGACTTAATGAATTGCCCAAGGTACGAATAACGCTGTTGATTTCTTCGACCAACTTGTCTTTACCAACAACCGCACCACCCAAAGCACGCCCCTGACCATCAATATATTTGGTTGATGAATAAATAATAAGGTCTGCACCAAATTTTAGTGGTTGTTGTAAAACTGGGGTACAGAAGGTGTTATCAACTGCAAATAAAGCATTATTTGCATGTGCAATATCGGCAATGGCTTGTAAATCGCCTACTTGTGCCAATGGATTCGATGGCGTTTCAATAAATAAAAGACGTGTGTTTGGACGAATGGCTTGTTTCCAGCTGTCTAAATCTTCTAAATCAACAAAAGTGACATCGACACCAAACTTCATCACGTATTTTTCAAATAGTGAAATGATCGAGCCAAATACAGCACGTGAACAGACTACATGATCACCCGCTTTAAGATAAGCCAAAGTGATCGCATGAACGGCCGCCATACCCGAACTTGTCGCAACCGCACGTTCTGCACCATCTAATACTGCCAAGCGTTTTTCAAAAGCCTGTACAGTTGGATTGGTATAACGTGAATAGGTATTGCCTTCAATTTCACCTGAGAATTTTGCAGCTGCATCGGCAGCATTTTCACAAACAAATGATGAAGTCAGGAAAATTGGCTCACTGTGTTCGCCTTCAATTGTACGGTTGTGTCCAGTACGAATTGCCAAAGTATCTAATTGATATTCAATGTCGTCGTGTTGACTCATCTTTACTGCTCAGCCCTAAACTTAGTCCTAAGACCTGTTTGTTAAATAATTGCCAACATTTTGAGCGCCAAGCGCATTTAAGGTCAAGGTAAAATGTATAAATATCGCTTAGACTTCATTCAAATCGGCGCCACGTGTGATGGAACACCTCATGAATCAGCTACAAAGAAAATTTAATCCGCACCGAAAAAAGCTTAAAAACCTCAGCACTCGCTTATTTAAAAGCCGTGATTTGATCTTATCTCAGACCACGCCATACGACATCGTGGCACGTTATAAGTATGCGCAGATTCGCTATTACGCTTCGCCAGATAAGCAATATAAAGAGCCGCTGGTTTTTGTTGCGCCTTTAGCAATTACCATGTCGATTTATGACTTATATCCTTATCGCTCTTTAGTGAAACATTTTCAGCATAGCGGTTTTGATGTGTATTTGGTTGATTGGGGACAATTGACCTATCAACATTGTCATTTAAATTTTATGGCTTTTATTCAGGATGCAATCCCTAATTGTATTCAACTCATTTTACAACACGCCAAAGTCGAACAAATTTCACTACATGGTTGGAGTATGGCGGGTATTTTTGCCATGCTTTATACCGCCGACCAACAAACAACTCATATTAAAAACTTGATGGTTTTGGGTAGCCCTGTAGATAGCTATGCTTCGGGGCGGGTTGGTAAACTCTTTCAACTGACCAATCAACTGATTTCTAAATATCCCAAATTGCAACATGCCTTTTATTCAGGAAAAATTCCAAAGCATTTAATTCATACACCGGGTTTAATCAATGCGATTGGTTTTAAGATTTTAGACCCTAGAGCATGGCTGGAAAGCAATAAACAGATGCTGTCGAATCTGCACGACTTACAAACCTTGCATGAAAACGCAACTTTAGCCAATTTTTTAAATAATATGATTGATTATCCGGGTGGGATTAATCAGGACATGGTATTGAATGTATGGCTGCAAAACCCACTCAAACAAGGTCATATTCAACTCAAACAACATCAGATAGACCTTAAAAATATTCATTGTTCACTTTTGGTCGGTGCGGGTGATAGCGATCAAATTGTCACTGCTGAAGCTGCTCAACCTTTATGTGAATTGACAAGTAGTACCGATGTCACGTTTACTCTTATTCCAGGTGGACATTTGGGTTTAATGTCCAGTCAAAAAAGTGCCAATGAATTCTGGCCTAAACTGACCACTTGGTTAGAACAACGATCTAGCAAAATTGCATAAAGAGAGCAAAAACATGATTCAATCTGTTGCATTTATTGGCTTAGGCGCAATGGGCTACCGCATGGCAGCCCATTTACCTAAACATTTTGATACGGTCTATGTCTGGAATCGTAACTTTGCCAAAGCCGAGCAACATGCTGCTGAATATGGCACACAAGCGGTTGAATTGGCTCAAGCGGTGCAAGCAGATATTATTTTTTCTTGCTTGCCCACCAGTACCGAAGTTGAAAACCTGATTGCACAAGTTCAACTTAAAGCAGGTTCAGTCTGGGTCGATTGCACCAGTGGCGTACCCGAAAGTGCTAAAAAATTGGTACAACAACTTGAAGCACAACAGATCGACTTTTTAGATGCACCTGTAAGTGGACAAACCATTGGTGCAGAAAATGCCACATTAACAGTCATGATTGGCGGTAAAGCTGCTGCTTTTGAAAAAGCCCTACCTGCAATTCAGGCTTTTGGTAAAGTGATTCAGCATGTGGGTGAACCTGGTGCTGGCTTTGCCGTAAAAGCGGTGAATAATATGTTAATGGCAGTGAGTTTGTGTGCTGCAGCTGAAGGCTTTACCACCTTAAAAGCGCATGGCGTAAACTTAAATCAGGCTCTGCAATGCATTAATGCCTCGAGTGGCAAAAGTGCTGTCACAGAAATGATTTTACCGCAACGAGTATTGAATCGTGCTTTCCCAAATACCTTTGCCCTGCCTTTACTTGCCAAAGATACAGGCATTGCACTGGATTTAGTCCGTGAGGCAGCCTTGCCCGCACCTGTGCTGGCATTAACTCAAAGTCTGATTCAAGCGGCAAATTTAACTGCAGAAAAAGACAGTGATTTTTCCACTGCTGTGAAAATGTATGAATTATGGAGTAATATTACCCTAGAGTAAGAACTCGCCATTGAATATACAGCCATAAACCCAATAATGTGTATTAAGTGGCTAGTCACACCATCATTAAATAGAGGAAACTCTTATGAACAAGTTTAGCATTGCCGTATTTGCAAGCCTTGTAACTTTAATTGGGGCAAGTTCAACTGCTTTTGCATCTGAACAAGAATGTCAGAAACTGAAAAATGACCACGATGTTATTTATGCATCTAAAGGGTTCTGCTTCAAAGACCCAGAAGCTAAAGCACGTTTTGGTAATGACAACTGCTATACAACCAAACCTAAGTTTTCTGAAAAAGAACAACAACGTCTTGACGCAATCAAAGAACGTCAAAAAGAACTGAACTGTAAATAACCGTTCTGAAATATCAAAGCTGAATTTAAGGAATCATAATGGCTTACGATGATCAAAATATTTTTGCAAGAATTCTACGTGGCGAACTTCCTGCAATTAAAGTGTATGAAGATGACCAAGTTCTTGCGTTTATGGACATCATGCCGCAAGCCGATGGTCACACTCTTGTGATTCCTAAAACGCCTGCGGTGACTTTACTGGACTTACCTGCAGATGCAGCAGCATATACCATTCAAATTGTGCAAAAAATTGCAAAAGCAATGCAGCAAGCTTTGGGTGTAGATGGTATCGTGTTAATGCAATTGTCAGGTACAAGCGCAGGTCAAACTGTCCCCCACGTACATTTTCACTTAATTCCGACATCAGTTCATCAACTTGGGAAACATGCTGCACAAATGGGCGACCAAGAAAAAATTAAAGCTCAAGCGGAAAAAATTAAAGCAGCGCTTTAAATATTTCAAAAATGTCATACAAAAAATGGAGCAGCTGCTCCATTTTTTTTGCATTCAGCTTTCTTCATTCATTTATACCACCATTTATGACACTAAGATGTCTTTCCCTTTGCAATTAAGTTATTTATTTCACATATTTTTCTATAAATAGAAATATAATCATTAAAAAAATGCGAATAAAAGTAAGTTTTTGATCTAACTTGTACTTTTTAATAATTTTGAAATATTTCCTTAATATTACTGTCGCATTTGTAAGGAATACTTAGCACCAATAGAGAACAGCGGTAGATCAACCCTACTTCTGAACAATGTTTAGGACTAAAAAACAATAGTCTGTATTGGAGCTACACATGAAAAAAACGCTTTGCGCATTAGCAGTTGGGGCAACCTTTTTAACACCAGCATTAGCGATGGCTGCTGATGTTAAAGTTTATGGTCGTGCACACGTATCTTTAGACTATCTTGATGATGGTAAAGACTATAACGAAGTTGGTCTTTCTTCTAACTCATCACGTTTAGGCTTCAAAGCTGAACAAAAATTAGAAAACGGCATGACTGTTTTTGGTCAAATCGAACAAGAAATTAACTTTGCTAGCGGCTCTGCAAATGATGATTTAGAGTTTGCTACTCGTGATACCTTTGTAGGCTTAAAAGGTGATTTTGGTCAAGCGCGTGTAGGTCGCTTCGACAGCCCATTTAAAGCTGCACGTGGTCCAGTCAACTTCTTCGGTGACATGGTTGGTGACATCCGTAACGTAACCCGTGCTGGTAATTTACGTTTTGACGAGCGTAATGCCAATACAATTGAATATAAAACTCCTAAATTTGGCGGTGGTTTTAACGTAACTGGTGCTTTATCACTGCACGAACAAAACAGCCCTGATGCTGCAAAAGATGGAGCTAAAGATAAAGATAAAGCTTATGACTTAGCTTTAACTTATAAAGAAGGCAAAGTAGATTTTGCTGCTGCTTATGAGCACTACGAAGAAGATGCTGGTCGTGGTGAGCGTGATGGCTTCCGTGTTGCAGCTGCTTATAAAATCACACCTGAATTTAACTTAGGTGCTTTATACCAGTATTTAACACATGACAATGATACTGCAAACCCAGATGTGCAAGTATTTGGTGTAGCGGCTGACTATAAAGTTGCGCCGAAGACTTATGTACGCGGTCAGGTATTCCACCGTGACGTTGACACCGAAGATGCAAACTCTACACTTTTAGCAGTTGGCGTGGAACATCGTTTAGACAAGGCTGTACGTGTATACGCAAACCTTGCAACCATGTTAAATGATAAAAATGCTGATCTTACTCCTTGGAAAGAAGGTCGTAGCTTTGGTAACTCCGTAAAAGGTGCTAAAGACGAAAACTCAACAGCTCTTTCTTTAGGTTTCCGTTACGACTTCTAAGTCTGAACCAAACTTAAAACATAAAAACACGCTTCGGCGTGTTTTTTGCATACTTAAAAAACCAAATAAAAACTAAGCCAACAAACTTGCTGGCTTAGTTTATTCAAGTCAGTTTTGCAAAGCTGAATTTTTCAATATTAACGCTTAAAAAATCCAGACACTAAATTCATGACTTGTTGAATATCGTCGTTGGCTTCTTGTTTGCTAGTTTGCTCACCTTGTGGTGTCAATGAATCAATAATTTGCGGCAATACTGCAGAAATCGCATTATAAATATCTTGCTTTGGCGCCTGAGTTTGCTGTGCGACCTGCTCTACATCGGCATCATCAAATAAACTTTGTACTTGTTCAGCACCTACATGCGCATTTTCACCTGGGCCTGTAGACACCCAATCATCCACCTGACTGGTTAAGCCTTGTCCTTTGAGTTTATCCAAAGCACCTTGCAAGCCACCCTGTTTTTGAATCCATGCCAACACCAAAGGCAAAACTGCAATCAATAAACTTTGTGTACCTGAAGCACCTGTAGCAGAACGCTGTTGTTGCCCACCTAACTGACCTAGTACCGAACCAAGAATGCCACCCAAGCCGCCTTGCGCAGATTGTTGGTTATTACCACCAAGTTGCCCCAAAACCGAACCTAAAATACCACCCAATCCGCCTTGAGATTGATTAGATTGCTGATTCGCGCCCAATGCCTGCTTTGCTAAAATTTCAACAATATTGCTTAAATTGGTCATTTTATTTTCCTCATAATGCCCTTATGACAGCATACGAAGTTTTGACTGAATTGCGCGCTTGAAATTGTTAAATTTTGCAATATCCTAAATTTATGTGAATTAATTATCATTATTAGAATTTTGTGATCGTAATTCAGCACTTACCAGCGGAATTTATCCCAATTTTCAGGGTTTGCCCAAAACTTAGAATTAAACCAATCAGGCACGTGCTTATAAGTCAAAATATTAAATTGCCATAAGCATAAATGATGCTGCTCAAAGCGATGTTCAATCAATTGCGTAAAACCAAGTGCTCTAAGCAATTGCTCATCTTCACGTGCAGCAATTACCACAATACGCTTTGCCAATAAATCACGTAGCTTTACCAAAATTTGCGAGGTGTGTTGTGGCGTCTGCGCAGCAAAATCGGCAGCATCTAAAAATACAACTGCCAAATCAAAACGTTGGGTAAAAGGCAGATTTAAAAATGCCAATGCGCTAAAATACTGCCATTGGATAGTTGGCTGCTCATCAGCCGCTTGATTGTTATACTTCGGGCTTGCTTCAATATTTTGCCCTATACACAATGCAGTAGAAATTGGCTGTTGTTGAGATAAATCATCAATTAATGCTTGAATTAAACGCATTTCAGCCATCACTGCATTCCTTCATTTTCGAGAGAGTATTCTTATGGAACTACAAGGCATTTGCCATAAAATGCACGCAGGTCTTAAGGACCATAGTGTAACTGATGAACAGGTACACAAGGCAAATGTTGAATATAAATTTATTCTAGACCGTGCAGAAATTGACCTGCCTTTTCAGCTTGGGCAAGAACTTGAACTGGAATGGACGGGCAATATTTATTGTGTTTCTTGTGGTGTGAAAACACCAAAATCCTATTCGCAAGGACATTGTTTCAAGTGTTTTAAAACCAAAGCATCTTGCGATATGTGCATCATGAAGCCTGAGACCTGTCACTATCATTTAGGTACCTGTCGTGAAGATAGTTTTGCTCAAGAAGTCTGCTTTCAACCGCACATCGTATATTTAGCCAATTCAAGTGCTTTAAAAGTGGGAATCACCCGTTTAGGTCAAATGCCTACACGTTGGTTAGATCAGGGCGCAACCCAAGCCTTACCAATTATGAAAGTCGGCTCACGTCGTTTATCTGGGCAATTAGAAGTTATGTTTGGTACACAAGTCGCAGATAAAACCGACTGGCGCAAACTACTCAAAGGCGAAGCAGAGCCGCTAAACCTAATTGAAGTGCGTGAACAACTGATTGAAGAGTTTGCGCCTAAAATTCAGACCATTCGTGATGAGTTTAGTCAAAACCTTGAATTCAACGAAACGGTAGAGCTTTTAGATCAGGAACTTCCGCGTGAATTTGTGTACCCTGTAGAACAGTATCCTGAGAAAATTAAATCGCATAACTTAGATAAAACCCCAATCATTCGCGGCAAACTGCAAGGAATTAAAGGGCAATATTTAATCTTGGATACAGGTGTCATCAACATTCGTAAATACACAGGTTATGAGCTAAAAATTCGCGCTGAATAAATCTTGAAACTGCTTACTTAATCATTTTAGATGCACAAAAAAACCAGCAAATTTGCTGGTTTTTTTGTAGATGTTCATCACTTATTTGATTTTCGCTTTCGATTTCAAATATTGCGTATAGTCATCTAGCTCTTGTTGAGCACGTAATTGTTGATACAACTGCGCTAACTCTTTCAGTTGCTCAGGCGTTAAAGCATTCGATGTAGTATCGTTTACATTTGATACAGCTACCACCACCAATTCATTTGGTATAGATGCTGTTGTTACTGACCACATACCATCTTTAGGCGCAAGCACACTAAATGCAGCACGTTCAATTTCACGCTTTAACAAACCATCTGCACGGGTGAATGTGCCTGCATTTTCAAAACGGATTTGGTTTTTCGCCAAAACGGTCGCTGCAGGTTGAGTTTTAAAGGCATCCAACGCAGCTTGAATATCTTTTTTCGCTGCATCAAAGGCTTTTTTCTCAATCAGTTTAGCTTTTACGCGGGGTGTTGCTTCTTCTAAAGTTTGCACACCTGCGGCATGGTAATTACGCACTTTCACCCATACCACATCGCCATTGGCCAAAGTGATATTGCTTGAGGCATTACGATCACCATTTTTCACATCATCATTAAACAGCTTCACTTTCACACTTGGCTGGCTTAACACAGGATGTTGTGTCGCTAAAGTAACCGCATTAGCAGATTGAACTTTGACTGTTTTAACTTCTTCAGCCACGACATCTAAAGCGTCGCTGCTTACCACCAACTCATTTAAGCTATTAATGGTATCTGTATAAGCATTTTCAGTTTTTGCTTTTTGCAACTCAGCTGTTAAACGTGCTTTTTCAGCTTCAAACGTAGGCACCTGCACGGCAGCACCTTCAGTTTGAATTAAATGATAGCCATATTGCGTTTTGATCGGCTGAGATACTTCACCCGATTTCAGGCTATTCACAGCTTTATCAAAAGCTTCACCAAAAACACCAGCTTCATAACCTGCAACCGTACCACCTTTAGCCTTAGATTCAGGGTCATCTGAATACTTTTGTGCAGCAGAAGCAAAGCTTGCACCCTGTTGAATTTCAGCAGCTGCTTGTGCTGCCAGTTTTTGAGCTGCGGCATCATCACGTGCATCTGTGGTGATTAAAATATGTTTAACCGTCGGCGTTGCTGCACTTTTTTGCGTGTCTACAAACTTTTGATACGCTTGCTGTAATTCAGCATCCGTTACAGTCGTATTTGCAGGGGCAATATTTGCAGGCGTAACGACAACATAATCAACATCTACACTTGCCACTTGCTTAAAGGTGCTTGAATGCTGCTCATAATATGCTGCAATTTCTTGTGTAGTCACGCTGATATTTTTCTTATAGTCATCTAACTTAATGCTGGACAAATGCAACGTACGCTGTTGGGTCTGTAGATTTGCAATTTGCTGAATATCAGACGGACTCACCAATGCATAATCTGTAAAGCTCGCACTTAGCATTTTTAAAGCATGATCCTGACGCAAGTTTGCAACCAAAGCCTGATTTGTCATACCCACAGATTGCAAATAGTTGGCATACAATGTTTCAGAAAACTTACCATCTTGTTGGAAGTTTGGCTGTTGCGCAATCATTTGCTCAATTTGAGCATCACTCAAAGAAATGCCCAGTTTTTCGGCCTGTTGCAATAACAAAGTACGTGCAACCAAAGTATCTTGTGCTTTATTTTGAATGTAATTTTGATTTAACAGTGTTTCATCACCGTTGGTATAAGCCAAGTATTGTTCTTTCAGCGAGTTAGTTAGATTGTCTAATTCTCGTTTTGAAATTTGCTGACCATTGACGGTTTGTGCAGTGTCTTCAGACTGACCACCACTAAAATATCCTTCAATACCTACAAGTGCTAAAGGGGTCAAGAATAAAACGAGCAAAACTTTGCCCAACCAGCCCTTAATAACTTTACGAAAAGATTCCATAAGTATTCCAATATTTTATTTGCGGAAGATTTTAACTGAAAACCCTCAGCGAATGAATGCGTTGACGCCTTTTATTGACATTATTAATAAAAAACGCGCCAATTGGCGCGCTTTCTTGGCATTTTAAAAGATTAAGCTACTGAATCTTTCAAACCTTTACCTGCTTTAAAGCTTGGTACTTTGCTTGCTTTAATTTCAAGTGTAGCACCTGTTTGTGGGTTGCGACCTGTACGTGCAGCACGCTCTTTCACGCTAAATGTACCAAAACCCACTAAAGTTACAGTATCACCAGCTTTAAGCGCTTCAGTAATTGAAGCAATTGTTGCGTCTAAGGCTTTACCTGCATCAGTCTTAGACAATCCCCCTTTCTCTGCAATTGCATCGATTAATTCTGATTTATTCATGAAGATTACGTCCTCTTAATATCGTTTATTTAAGGTCCAGAGATTTAATTTAAATTACCGTAACGCCTTTATAGCAATGCTTTGAGGGTAAAAGCAATACTCCCTGTACGCTTTTATGCAAAATAAATGGTAAAAAACGATGGAGCATAAGATACTATTGACAATTAGTCTAAAACCCGCCTCTCATCCACATCTGCATGTTTCTAAATCTAGGCTAGACACGTTTACTTTTTGCAACATCTTCTTTTAATTGTTTATTTTCTTCAATCAAGGCATCAACTTTGGCATGTAATTGTAATACTAAATGCTCTAAATGTTGAAGATCTTTTGCTGTTACTAAGCCAATTCTATTTAAAGAATGATTTACGCTATGGTCAATCAGACGCTCGACCTTGTCTTTGGTGTCTATTACCGATTCCTTGGCTTTTTCTGAAACCTTTTCAACAGTTTGGTCAGCAATTTCAGTGGTTTTAGATTCCAGCTCTTCCCCCACCTTGACCAGAGAGTCAAACAATTTATTGCCTTCCTCTTCAGCGCGTGAAAAAGCACCTAAACCTGCTAACCAAATTTGCTTGGTATATTTACGAAAATCGAGTGAAGATTTACGACCTGCACGTATTTTATCTTTATTTTTCAATGTATTTTCAGATTCAGAAGTATGTTCTTCTGGCGTTTGTGTTGCATTTTCCATGGACACATCTCCCGCTTATTTTATGCGCAAATGAATATAATAAACCTACAAAATACGCCAATAATAGCAAATTAAATACTTGATCGTTTTGCTAAACTGTTCTACAAAGCAAGATTATTGCATGTGTTTTCCGATATTTCTGATCAAAAAACACAAATTAAGGAATTCAACTTTTAAATTAAGGGACTTGGTTTTATGAGTGACTCGCAACAAAGACAAAGTAATCCGCATTTGTTGCTCACCATGGTTATGATTGTGCTTGAAACCATTTTTAGCTTTATTTTAAAGCACGATCGCGTTGTCGCATTGCAAGCTAAAAAATTTGTAGATCAAAAAATTACTATAAAAATTAATAGCTACATTCCTTATTTTGACATATATGTGCAATTTAGCCCACATGGCATTTTGTTTGACAGTAAAGCGCCTGATCAAGCTATTGATTTAGATGTACGCACCACTTTAATGGATTTATTTAAAATCTTCATTTTAGGCAACCGTCGTAGCATCAAACACATGCGTATAGATGGCGACATCACTCTAAAAGATGAATTTCGTGATCTGATTTTGCATTTTAGTGCGCCTAAAGTTTTGGCCGACTGGAAACAGTGGTTAAAAGAAGCACCTCAAGGGCAAGAAGTGGTTAGCTCTAAAAAACGTATTGCCCCACTTTTAGACAAAATTGATGAGCAGCGCTCTAAAATTAACACCTTACAAGTTGAGCTGAAACAACATAAAAACCGTATTCGTCGTATTGAGCGACGTCAAAAACGTATCAATATCGCCTTTAGCATAATAACAGTACTATTAATTACGTTATTAGTGTATAATTTATGGCTGAATTAAGAACACTAAAACATCAATAAAAACAGCCCTAAACCTCCGCTACAAGATAACAATAAAATACTTGACTAATTTAGTCGGGATTCATAGAATACACACATCTAGTCTAATCATGTGTATCGAATCATGCGCTTAACAACTCGCGGTCGCTACGCAGTGACTGCTCTACTTGATTTAGCTTTGCAGCCAACTGAACAAACGATCACGCTTGCTGAAATTGCAGCCCGTCAAACTATTTCTGTTGCTTATCTTGAGCAGTTATTCGCAAAACTTAAGCGCCACGGCTTAGTGTCTAGTGTTCGCGGTGCTAACGGTGGTTACCATTTAGCACGTAGTGCAAATGAAATCACTGTGCTAGAAATTATTGAAGCCGTAAATGAAACAGTTGATGCCACTCGCTGCGACCATAAGGGGAACTGCCAAAATGGTGCAATGTGCTTAACTCATGACTTATGGCAAGAACTCTCCCATCATATCGCCGACTATCTCGCTAAAATCTCACTTGCTGACTTAGTAGCCCGTGACAACGTACAAACCGTTGCCATCCGCCAAAATACAGCTCCGTTTGATTCAGCCCTTTTATCGGTTACAGGTATTTGACATGAAACGTCCTATTTATCTTGACTACGCAGCAACCACTCCTGTAGATCCGCAAGTTGCAGAACGCATGATGGAGTGCCTGACTTTTGATGGGACTTTCGGTAATGCCGCTTCTCGCTCACACGCTTATGGCTGGCAAGCAGAAGAAAAAGTTGAATATGCACGTGAACAAGTTGCTAACTTGATCAAAGCAGACCCTCGTGAAATCGTGTGGACTTCAGGTGCAACCGAATCTGACAACCTTGCGCTTAAAGGTGTAGCACAATTCTACGCTTCTAAAGGCAAACACATCATTACCTCTAAAATTGAGCATAAAGCCATTTTAGATACTTGTCGTGAGCTTGAATCTGAAGGTTTTGAAATCACCTACTTAGAGCCACAACCACAAACAGGTTTAATTACTCCTGAAATGGTTGAAGCGGCAATTCGTCCAGATACGATTTTAGTATCTTTGATGATGGTGAATAACGAAATTGGCACCATTACCGATGTCGCTGCAATTGGCGAAATCACACGTGCTAAGAAAATCTTCTTCCACGTTGATGCTGCACAGGCCGCTGGTAAAGTTGAAATTGATTTATCTACTTTAAAAGTAGATTTGATGAGCTTCTCTGCACACAAAATCTATGGTCCTAAAGGTATTGGTGCACTTTTCGTTCGCCGCAGCCCTCGTGTTCGCCTAAAAGCGCAAATGCATGGTGGCGGTCACGAACGTGGTATGCGTTCAGGCACACTTGCAACACACCAAATTGTAGGTATGGGCGAAGCGTTTGAGCTTGCTGGTAAAAACTTAGCTTCTGAACAAGCACGTTTACGTGTATTGCGTGACAAGCTTTGGAATGGCTTAAACTCTATGGAACAAGTGTTCCTGAACGGTCACCCAACTCAGAACGTAGCAAACTACTTAAATATCAGCTTCAACTTTGTTGAAGGTGAATCTTTAATGATGTCACTGAAAGATGCTGCGGTATCTTCTGGTTCTGCATGTACATCTGCAACTTTAGAGCCATCTTATGTATTACGTGCTTTAGGTCTTTCAGACGAACTCGCACATAGCTCAATCCGCTTTAGCTTTGGTAAATACACCACTGATGAAGATATTGATCATGTCCTAACTGTGACTAAAGCTGCTGTTGAAAAGTTACGTGAACTTTCACCGCTTTGGGATATGTATAAAGAAGGGATTGACCTTTCTAAAGTAGAATGGACTGAACACTAATTCATCCCAAATCTAATGGCTTTGACAGGAAGCCATTAGATTGATAAAGGTAATTTCACCCCCATATTTATATTAAGGCTGACCCCGAGGTTTGGAGAAGCGACATGGCTTATAGCGATAAAGTAATTGATCATTACGAAAACCCTCGTAATGTTGGCGTTTTAGACAAAAATGCTGAAAACGTTGGTACAGGTATGGTGGGCGCACCTGCATGTGGCGATGTAATGCGTCTGCAAATTCAAGTGAATGACGAAGGCGTGATTGAAGAAGCACGTTTCAAAACTTATGGTTGTGGTTCTGCCATTGCTTCAAGTTCTTTGGTTACTGAGTGGCTTAAAGGTAAAACTTTAGATGAAGCACAAGCGATCAAGAACATTGATATTGCTACCGAACTTGCCCTTCCACCAGTGAAAGTACACTGCTCTGTATTGGCAGAAGATGCAATTAAAGCTGCTGTAGAAGACTATCGCAGCAAAAAGACCAAAGCTTAATTTGCTAAGTTTTGTGGAAAAACAAACGGAGTTTTCATGATCAATTTAACTGAAAATGCTGCAACTCATATCAGCAATTACTTAAAGAATCGCGGTAAGGGTCAAGGTATTCGCGTTGGTGTGAAAACTTCAGGCTGTTCTGGTTTGGCTTATGTACTCGAATTTGTAGATGAAGTCGATACGCACGACCAAATGTTTGAACAGTTTGGTGTTAAAGTTTTCGTTGATCCGAAAAGCCTAGTTTACCTAGATGGCATGGAAATGGACTATGTCAAAAATGGTTTAAACGAAGGTTTCGAGTTTAACAACCCCAATAAAAAAGGTGAATGTGGCTGCGGTGAATCGTTCACGGTATAACGCCACCTCCCTCTTTTTAGCTTAAAACAGTGTACAATACACTGTTTTAATTGCATTTATGCAGCCAATTTTGCACACTAATTGCGGATTCCATCTCCCATGAATCATTTTGAGTTGTTTAATCTTCCTGTTGCACTCGATATTGATTTCGCTACTTTAAAAGCTGAATTTTTAAAGCTACAGCAGCAATATCACCCCGACAAAACCGAAGACAAAGATCAAGCCTTGATTAAATCTAGTAAAATTAATCAGGCGTTTAAACAACTCTCTGCGGTAGACAGTCGTGCTGCATATTTACTCTCATTGAAAAAGCAAGATTATCATCTCGATCAATCCATCCATGACTTTGAATTTTTACAAGATGCCTTGGAAATTCGTGAGCAATTGGATGATGCCAACTGTGCTGATGACTTACAGTCATTAAAGTTTGAAGTACAACAGTGGGTTGATGGCTTAGTCCGTGAATTTAAAATTGACTATGCCGAAGAAGATTGGGCAGAAGCGCGTGACACTGTGCGTAAATTACGCTTTTTCATGAAAGTTATGGCTGACCTAGACAAAGCTGAAGATCGTTTCCTTGATGATGACAGTTTTGATTTAGACGATGATTTTTAATTTTAGTTTGTATTTTAATATTTAACGGGCAAAGGATTTTACATAATGGCGCTCTTGCAAATTGCAGAACCAGGTCAATCAAGTGCACCGCATGAACATCGCATTGCGATTGGCATTGACTTAGGCACCACTCATTCATTGGTTGCCACAGTTCTTTCTGGTAAAGCCAAAGTCTTGCATGATGAGCAAGGTCGCGTGCTACTGCCTTCTATCGTCCATTATGCAGAGCAAAATACACATTATGGCAATGCTGCTGCGCCATTTATTACTACAGACCCTAAAAACACGATTGTTTCAGTCAAGCGTTTTATGGGTCGTTCTAAAGCGGACATTAAATTTCAACATCCATACACGTTAGTGGGTGAAGACAATCAAATGCCTGCTTTTGAAACAGCTCAAGGCCGTAAAACACCTGTTGAAATTTCGGCAGAATTACTTAAACAACTCAAAGACCGCGCAGAAGCCAGCTTACAAAACCCTGTAAATGGTGCAGTGATTACTGTTCCTGCTTATTTTGATGAAGCTCAACGCCAAGCCACACGTGACGCTGCCGAGCTTGCAGGTTTAAAAGTATTGCGTTTATTGAATGAACCGACTGCAGCAGCGGTTGCCTACGGTTTAGATCAAGACACCAACTTGGCTCAAGACCGTAACTATGTGATTTACGACTTGGGCGGTGGTACGTTTGACGTTTCTATTTTACGTTTCTCTCAAGGTGTTTTTGAAGTTTTAGCCACAGGCGGCCACACTGCTTTAGGTGGTGATGACTTAGATCGTCTGATTGTAAAATGGGCAAAAAAACAGCTGAATATTGAAAGTTTAGATGATGCAGAATATGCACACTTTATTGTGTCTGCACGTAAAGCCAAAGAAGCGCTCAGCAATGCAGAAAGTGTTGAATTAAAACTGTTAGAGCACACGCTGCAATTAGACCGCGCAAACTTTGAAAGTATTATTCAGGTTGCTTTAGATAAAACCATTAGTGTATGCAAACGTGTATTACGCGATGCCAAACTTGACCTAGATGACATTCAAAATGTAGTTTTAGTTGGTGGTTCAACACGTTCTTATGCCGTGCAAAAAGCTGTTCGTGAAGTATTTAATCAAGAACCATTATGCACAATTAACCCAGATGAAGTGGTTGCAATTGGTGCATCAATTACCGCCAATCAACTAATTGGTAACAGCAAAGATGGTTCGTTGCTATTAGACGTTACCCCACTGTCTTTGGGTTTAGAAACCATGGGCGGTTTGGTGGAACGCTTAATTTCACGCAATACTGCAATTCCTGTAGCACGTCGCCAAGAATTTACCACTTATCAAGATGGCCAAACTGCCATGTTGATTCATGTGGTACAAGGTGAGCGTGATTTGGTAGAACATTGTCGTAGCTTAGGTCGTTTTGTGCTACACGGTATTCCACCAATGACTGCGGGTCAGGCACGCATTGAAGTTACGTTCCAAGTCGATGCTGATGGCTTACTCAGTGTTTCTGCTAAAGAAACCACTTCTGGTGTGACTGCAAATATCGACATCAAGCCATCTTATGGTTTATCTGAAGCAGATACCGAGCGTTTGCTGCTAGATGGTTTCAAATATGCAGAAGAAGACAAGCAATTGCGTCATTTGCATGAAACCAAAGTTGAAGCACAACGTGAACTTGAAGCTTTACAACAAGCCTTAAAAGTAGATGCACAACTATTAAGCCCAGAACAATTAGAAGCTTTAAATACTGCCAAAGCGCAGTTGGAAGCCGAATTGACTGGACAAGACATTAAAGCCATTGAACATGCTGTTGAACAGCTTAAAATACACAGTGATGCTTTTGCTGCAATTCGTATGAATCAACATATTGATACAGCACTTAAAGGCACTAAACTCGACGACTGGTCAAACTCAAACTAATTTAAGGTAAAGATTATGCCACGTATTAAAGTACTTCCACATGCGCAATTCTGCCCAGAAGGTGCTGAGTTTGAAGTCGAACAAAATGCCAACTTATGCGAAAGCTTACTTGAAAATGGCATTAAAATTGAACATGCTTGCGATATGTCTTGTGCATGTACCACTTGCCACGTTGTTGTTCGTAAAGGCTTTGACAGCCTAGAAGAAATGGATGATGTTGAAGCTGACTTATTAGACCGTGCTTGGGGTTTAGAGCCTGATTCACGCTTATCTTGTCAGGTTAAAGTGGTCAATGAAGACTTGGAAGTCGAAATTCCAAAATACACCATTAACCATGCTTCAGAAAATCATTAATCATAAAATGATGCTAATTCTAAAAAACTGCGCTACGGCGCAGTTTTTTTTATTGCACAACTTTAGATTTAAAATTTTTGAGGATTTAAAAGTTAAACGAGATCTACATTATAAGAAAAATTTTAGTGGTTTTCAGGAATATGAGTTTTGGCAATTTCTTCAACAGGTGGATGTTCAATCACTTCATCTTCAAGATTAAGTTTTACAATGCCCTGTGAGTTGGTCAGCTTTTGCTGCGTTTGAATTCTTTTAATCATTTTTTCTAATACGGTAATTAGCTCAGGATATTCAAAATTCTGCACTTCATCCAAATTAAGCAACAAATGAAAACCTTTATATTCGTAGTCAAACCAACGCTGATAATCCGACTTGCTGGCCGCATATTTTTCCATCACTTGCCAAGTTTTTACAGGACCTTGAATCCCCTTTAAAAAGATCGGTGCTTTCGGAGCACACAAATAATCATTTTTAATCAGTTTATAAGTGTCATCTGAAAGTAAAATTTCATCAACTTCGGCCGCACTTTGCAAACGCGCAGCTAAGTTAGCATCACGCCCAACAATGGTATATGCCATCCGATGTGCTGCACCGTAGTTCCCAACGTGGCAATATCCTGTACTGATACCCATACGAATATGTAAAGGCGGATAGCCCATTTTGACCCAACGTTCGCGTAACAATTTCATTTGCTGACGCATCGCAATAGCCATCTCTACACAAGTTTTAGCATCTTGTTCAACACCTTGCGTATTTGGATCACCAAAGAAAATTAAAATCGCATCACCCATAAACTTATCCACCGTCGCTTCATATTGCTTGGCAATTTCGGTCATGTGGCTTAAATAATCATTGAGCAGGAATGCTAAATCATCTGGAATTAGTGTTTCAGAAAGTTCAGTAAAGCCTTGAATATCAGAAAAGAAAATCGTCATTTTTTTACGTTTATATTCAATTTTCGCTTCCGACTCACCTTTCATAATCGATTGCCACAACTGCAAAGGTGCATAGCGACTAAGCTGATTCGCAAATTCCATATAGCGGTTCATTTGTGTGTAGTAATGGTCTTTCTTTGCCGTGGTATAGCGGATACGACGTGCCTGATAGGCACTGCCCATGCCAAAGTAAAAGATCATACATAAAAAGGCTAAAATCGTAAGTTCGGTACTGCTTTGTTCAAAATATTCGTTAAAACCAAAAATAAAAATATTACAAAAATAAAAAACTGTGACCGCCAATAAGGATGCCAATGCCACCAAAAAGAAAGAAACTTTAATATAAATGGCGGTATATAGCAGCGCAAATAAAGCGGCAAAAGTAAGTACCAAATTCAGATGTACCGCAGACAAACATACTGCGACTACCACAATATCAATAATAAACAGGATATTACGCTTGGCTTGATGACTATATTTATATTGCAGCCAACGCGAAAATTTAGGAATTATCAGTAATAAAAAAGTAAGAAAAAACGGAAGGTAAATTTGATAATTGGTATCGGCGTAGGTGTAGTGATAGACCACCATAATCAGGGATAAACTTGCATACCCGACTAAACGATGCAGAAATTCGAATTGTTTGGGATCTCTTTCCATCCAATTGTACATGAACACCGCGGCCTACTCCGATCTAGGATTAAAAAGCCACGCATCCTGCGTGGCAATTCATTTCAATTAATCCATTCGCCAGTCAAATGGCATATCGCCTTGACCACGCAGAGCAAGCATCAAGGTTTGACGCATGTGAGCCAAAACTTCATTGCTGTATGGTACAGCTGGCGTACCCCAAACTGGTTTAGGCCAAGCCACATCATTTTGATAACGCACGACATGATGAAAATGCAATTGTGGAACCATATTACCTAAAGCCGCCACATTCATTTTATCGGCACGAAATACGCGTGATAATTGGCTAGATAGCCAGCTGGATTCACGTAAAAATTGTTCTTGGTCTGCCTGACTTAATTCGTATAGTTCTGTAACCCCTGGCACACGTGGAATTAGAATTAACCAAGGGAATTGCATATCATTCATTAAACGACATGTTGACAGAGGAAAGTCGCCTACAAAAAAAGTATCTTGAGCAAGTTGTGGGTGCAAACTAAACATATCTTTATAAATGACGCAAATTGTAATGATGACTAATACTATCACATCCCCAGTACACTGAGTATCATTCCCATCATGTTTCCATGTAAATAAAGTGCAATTTTAACCAAATTCATCATAAATAATTTTCATCATAGAATCAGAGGTTTCTTAGAAATTTTTCATAATTTGCTCATGTGTTATTTAGGTAGATTTGCATTTTTCAACTCAGCTGTGCAAAGTTTTAAGCAGGTTGTTTAATAGATCGGCAATAAATTGAATCCGCTTTTCAGCATCTTGCAACATCACCATTACTTTTAAACGCTGCCCACCATCCATACGGAAATAGGTCGGTTGTTTTTGCATCATTTGAATGATGCTCATGGCTTGCACAGGCGTATCGGGTGAAAATTCGATATGACCACCATTTGTGCCAATATCAATTTTAGTGATGCCCAACTGCTCTGCTTTTAAACGCAATTGATGCACCGCAAAGAGTTGTTTCACCGCTTGTGGCGGAATACCAAAACGGTCAATCAATTCCATACGGATATGATCAAGCTTTTCTTGAGTATCGGTATTACTAATGCGCTTGTAGAATAATAAGCGCTGATGCACATCGCCCAAATAATCATCTGGAATCAAAGCAGGCATGTGTAGGTTGATTTCTGCAGTTAAAGACAATGGCGCATCGAAGTTAGGTGTTTTACCCTTTTGAATGGCTTTGGTGGCTTTTTCTAGCATTTCCATATACAAGCTATAACCAATGGCTTGCATTGACCCACTTTGTTGCTCACCCAGTAATTCTCCCGCACCACGAATTTCCAAGTCTTCGGTTGCTAACATAAAACCAGCCCCTAAAGTTGAGGCACGCTGAATGGCATCCAAGCGTTTTTCAGCATCACCTTTTAAGCCTTTAATAGATGGTACAAGCAAATACGCATAAGCTTGGTGATGCGAGCGCCCGACACGACCACGTAGTTGGTGCAACTGCGCTAATCCGAGTTTATCTGCACGTTCAATTAAAATGGTATTGGCATTTGGGACGTCAATTCCTGTTTCAATAATGGTCGAGCAAACTAAGACATTGTATTCTTTATGATAAAACTGCTGCATGACTTGCTCTAATTCGCGTTCTCGCATTTGCCCATGTGCGACTGCAACGCGCGCTTCTGGTACCAATTCACGAATGGTTTCAGCACTGCGTTCAATAGTTTCCACTTCATTGTGCAGGTAATACACCTGACCACCACGTAACAATTCACGTAGAATGGCTTCTTTCACCGTATCGTCTGTATGCTCTTGCACAAAGGTTTTGACCGCTAAACGGCGTGCAGGTGGTGTGGCAATAATGGATAAATCGCGCATACCGCTAAATGCCATATTTAAGGTACGTGGAATTGGCGTTGCGGTTAAAGTCAGCATATCCACATCGGCGCGCAGCGCTTTAATACGTTCTTTGTCACGCACTCCAAAACGATGTTCTTCATCGACAATCATTAAACCCAACTGCTTGAACTGAATATTTTCTTGCAGAATTTTGTGCGTCCCAATCACAATATCGACTTTGCCTTCAGCTAAATCTTCAATGGTTTTTTGATGAGATTTGCTTGAACCAAAACGCGATAAGACTTCAATACGCACAGGCCAGTCGGCAAAACGGTCTTTAAAAGATTCATAATGCTGTTGTGCCAACAATGTTGTTGGAACCAATACAGCAACTTGTTTGTTGTTCTGTACCGCGACAAATGCAGCCCGCATGGCAACTTCAGTTTTACCAAAACCAACATCACCACAGACCAAACGATCCATTGGTTTTGCCAATTGCATATCATGTAAGGTCGCTTCAATTGCATTGGCTTGATCTAAGGTTTCTTCATAAGCAAAGCCACTGGCAAATTGCATATAAAGACTATGATCCAATTCAAAAGCGAAACCTGGTTTAGATTGACGGCGTGCTTGAATATGCAGTAATTCTGCTGCGACATCATGAATTTGTTCCAAAGCTTTGCGTTTGGCTTTATTCCACGCATCTGTGCCTAATTTATGCAAAGGCGCAAGGTCTGGGTCACCTCCGCTATAACGGCTAATCAAATGCAAATTGGTAACAGGCACATACACTTTTGCAGCATCGGCATAATCGAGTTGTAAAAACTCATGTTCTTGCTCATCAATGCTTAAAGTAATTAAACCTGCATAACGACCAACACCATAATCAATATGTACCACAGGTGCGCCTATGCTTAACTCGGTCAAACTACGAATTAAAAACTCTTCTGAAACTTCCTGCTGACGTTTACGACGGCGCTGCACCACGCGATGTTCATACAGCTGATTTTCTGAGATTACACTCAATTGGTCTTGAATGACCAAGCCGCGGTCTAAAGGTGCATGGGTAATCGCAATAGCTTGTAAAGACTGCTGAAAGGCCTCAAAACTCTCAACTTGTGGAATTTCACCTAAAGCTGCACGTAATGCATCTTTTAATGTTTCACGGCGGCCTGCACTTTCTGCCACCAATAAAACAGGATGATTGGCGGCATCAATATATTGCTTAACGGCATGAAAGGGTTGCTCTTGTTTTGGATCAACCGCTAAACGTGGTGGTGCAAGCGTGCTTAAGTTCACCACACCTGCTTTTTGCTCAAAAGCTTCGGGGGATGCAATCACACGTCCAAATTGATTCAGTTGTTCTAATAATTGATTCGGTTGTAGAAATAATTGTTCAGGCGGTAAAATTGGTTGGTCGATGTTATGACGTCTGTCCTCATAACGATACAGCACATCTTTCCAAAATTGAGTTAAACCGTCATCGATCGCCTTATCTGTAATGACAATGCAATGCTTTGGTAAGTATGAAAATAGTGTATTTTGGCCTTCAAGCTGAGCCTGAGTGAAAAATAAGGGAGAATAAAACTCTAAACCAGGCGATGCAATGCCTTCTAGCACATCCTGATATACAGGGTTTTTCTTCGGATTTGCTGTTGGGAAACTTTCTGCATAGCGGTCACGGAAAATCGCACGACCTTCTTTTAAAGGAAATTCTTTGGCAGGTAAAACCGTAAAATTCTGCAAGCTTTCAGTGGTTCGCTGCGTTTCTGGATCAAAAAACTTTAAGGTTTCAACTTCATCATCAAATAAATCAATACGGATGGGTGCTTCTTGTCCCGAAGCATAAATATCCATAATACTGCCACGCACAGCGAACTCGCCATGATCATAGACAGTATCGACCAGATGATAGCCTGCTTGTACTAAACGCTGTTTTTGTTGTTCCAAAGCAAACTTTTGCCCAACACGAATATCAAAATGCTCACCCAACACCCATGAGGTTGGTGCAACACGTTGCGCTAAAGTGGTCGCCGACACCAATAACACGCCTTGCTGTGGCATATTGGATAAAATCGCCAGACGCTCCGACACAATGTCTTGATGTGGTGATAAGCGGTCATAAGGCAAAATTTCCCAATCGGGGAAAATGGTCGGTTTTACCCCGTAAAATTCTAATTCACTTTCCAACTGCGCCAAATGTTGTTGATTGCGCGCAACAATCACAAATAAATGCGGGTTCTGCTGACCAATTTCTTTAAATAATAATGCTGCGGCAGAACCATGTAGATTACCAATCCAGCGTTTTTCGCCAGCTTTCAGTTGAGCTAAATTGAGTTGGGAAATTTCGTGTTGGAACATGTATATAGCTTTAGAGTCTAAACAACATGGGGCTTATACTAGCACGATGAATTGACGGTTTTACGTAATTTTTTTCATCCACCATTACAGCGTATTTAATTGCAAAATTTTATAAAACAGCGAGCTTTAAAGTTTGATACACACGCCTCTTTACTTTTGATCACGTAAAAACTGTCGATAATAATCATTCAATTTTTTAACAATCGCTTTAAATTCCAGTAAGTTTTCTTCGGTATTACCAAGCATTGTGTTAAAACGCTGTTGCGCAATTTCCAGATCAATTTTTTCATTGATAATCATAGCTGTAGAATACAGCTGTGCCAAATCATCAAACTGCTGCATACGGCGGTTGGATAAATAATTTAAACGCTCTGCCAAAACATCGTTAAGCAAAATACCATCGACAATATAGCCTTGTTCCGCATCCCATTGAATATTCTGTGCTTCTAAATAGGCAATTTCTTCGAGATTGGCTTTATTTTTAAACAACCCTGTAAGTTTGCTGAACATTTTGAACCTATAAATTGGCGAAATCAAAGTGAATGCTGCAGAGTTTAAATGCTTCACTAAAATAGATGCAACTGATCAGGGTGATTTATATTTTCCCTGACGTGATAAGTCAGTGTTTTAACCCCACTTTGCTTAGGCTATTTATAATGATGCATATTTTGCATCCTGCCAAATGCAAAAAAGCATCTTGAAGATGCTTTTATAACAATCAAAAAATGACTTAAAGCTTATTTGCCATAAGTTTGCTGTAAATACTTCACAATCTTGGCCGATTCAAAAAGCTGAGTCTGGGTATTTGGATCGATTAAAAATGGGACTTGAATATTATCACCCATAACTTTTAATACCTGCTCACGCTTACCACCTGCCAGTGGCACATATTTACCCGGTTTTAAACGTAATTTTGCCAAGCCTTGATCTTGCCAACGCTCTTTGGCTACATTATGAAATTTGAATGGCAACTCCAGTTCAGTCAATACACCACGCACTACACGTGTATAAGGACTTCCCTCAAAACCCCACAGTTCAATCAATTGTTCAGGTGCAGCGCGCTCTACAATTTGCTGATTAATCCACACACCACGTGCACCATTCAATAATGTGCCCGCAAGCGCAACATAAGGAATTTTAGGAAAATGCGCGTATTTTTTGGGCGTTTTTCCACTTTTGCCATAATGCTTGAATAAATGATGAATGATCTGCTGTGATTCATAGAGCTGATCACCTGTATTTTCATCAATTAAAAATGGAAACTGAGTTTTACCACCCAGTTGTTTCACCAAAGGTCGATATTTTGTGCCGCCTTTGGGGCATGGATAAACCTCATAATCCAAATTTAACAAGGTCATGACTTCGCGTACACGACGGCAAAATGGTGAACCTTCAAACTCATATAACTTTAAGGCTTTTTCGGGTTGCTTGGGAAATGCTGTCCCATTCACTCCACGTCCACCTTCGGTAAGCATAGATGCCACTGCCTGAATGACTTTAATTTGATGATGCACCATTTTGTTTTCCTTGTGATGTGCTCAGCAATTTGATGACTGCGCCATCAAACCGCTTATAAATCGACCAATTTTTCTTTTGCCACAATAATACCGTTGTTATCAGCATAGACATAATCGCCCGAATTAAAAGTGACTTGTCCGAAATGCAAACTCACATCCACTTCACCCACGCCTTTGCGGTTACTTTTTTGTGGAATTGAAGCCAAAGCATGTACGCCTAAATCAAGTGCTGCAATTGCATCGACATCACGTACACAGCCGTAAATGATCACGCCATTCCAGTGATTTTTCACTGCGGATTCAGCAATCAAGTCCCCCATTAAGGCACAGCGCATAGATGCCCCACCATCAACCACCAAAACTTTGCCCGTGCCATCGGTTGCCAACAACTCTTTTACACGCGAGTTATCTTCAAAGCACTTTACAGTCACAATTTGACCGCCAAAAGTTTTACGTGCACCGTAACTTTTGAAAAATTTGCCATCCAAAGATGGAATCACCACTTGAAGGTCATGTTCTGGATGGTCATCTAATAAGTCACAAGTTACGAATGGTACTGTAGACACGTTGTTCCCCTTTTACTTGGTTTTTTGTATTTGTAAATTATCATAAATTTGGAATTTATGAATTTGCGATTGCGCTGCCTCGACCATAGTATGAGCCACTTGCGTAGCACTTACTGGCTTATATGTAAAATGATCGGGAATAAATCGTGATATTTTAAGATACAGCTTTTGTCCTAAATCTTCTAAACGCCGTTGTTCGTTGCGCTCACCCAATAATAAAGATGGACGCAAAATTGATACTTTGTCTAAATCCAAACTTTCAATATATTGTTCTAGCTCACCTTTGACACGATTATAAAATACGGCTGATTTGGCTTCTGCTCCCAAAGCACTGACCAATATGTAATGCGTACCCTTCGCCTGCAATAATTCGGCAAAATGTGCATTGATGGTATAGTCCACAGCATAAAATCCCTGCTTCGAGCCTGCCTTTTTTAAGGTTGTGCCTAAACAACTGAATGCATGACTATAACCGCTCACATCTTCATCATTGAGCAATAAAAAGTCTTCGAGGAGTAACGTCTGGACTTTTTCTAAGCGATTTAATTCCGAGCAAGGTCTACGCAAAACAACGGTGATATTTTTACATTCAGGCAGCTGATTAAGCTGTTTGACCAATTGCTGCCCAACTAAACCATTCGCACCAATTACAATTGCATTTTGAATAGAATTTGTCATTTTTTAAACAATCTCTGAGGCTTAAAGCTAATCTACCTGTTTCTTTCTGATTTTTCTGCAGCTAAAATGTTGTCAAAGCATGTCAAGACTTGACTTAACTGTCTAGTTTCATCAAAATATGGCACTTGTTTACGGGCTGGTGATAATTCTTCTGATGTTGGTTTTCGGAAGTAATTGCAGCCCGCCCAGACCAATCTATTTCAAGGAGTGCACGAGTGGCAAACTCTGCTCAAGCTAGAAAACGTGCTCGTCAAAACGTTAAAGCACGTAAACACAACGCAAGCTTACGTTCTATGGTTCGTACTTATTTAAAACGCACAATCGCTGCTATTGCTGCAGGTGATTATGCGGTTGCTACTGAAGCTTACAAAAAAGCTGTTCCAGTAATTGACCGTATGGCTGATAAAGGCATCATCCATAAGAACAAAGCAGCTCGTCATAAGAGCCGTTTAAACGCTCAAGTTAAAGCTTTAGCTTCTAACTAAGTGTTAAACAAAAGAAGCCCGTTAAGGGCTTTTTTTGTGCCTGCTGTTTCGATAATTTATCAAATTAAGCAATCTTTAGTTTCTGCACGCCAATTACATCACTTCAAATACACCTGCCACCATAAAATAAAAAACACCTCCTGAACTGGTCAAAAGGTGTTTTAAATTAATGAAGATGAATAATTCAGACGAAGAATTATTTCAGCATCAGTCGTAAATTTTGTGGACTTAAATAAGCCAGTTGCAAACTGTTATTAGCCTTTAATTGCGTCCATTGCTGATTCGCACCACCTGTGCAACCATAACGAATTAAACGCGCGCGGTTTTCTTTTAGGTAGCCATGCTCTAAATCAAAGCACTGATTCCCCTGACGAATCGTTCCCGAAGCTGTGTGCATTTCCCAGACCTGACTGTCTTTAGATGTACTGCAGCTTGCAAGTGAGACCACATTGCCGTTGTTGGTTAAGCACTGATCCATTTCTGCTTTGCTGTGAATACGCCCCAAACCATCATAAATCCACTGCTCAGTTGCATCGCCTGTACAGCCACTTGCTCCACTAATGTAAGCATTTTTCTGACCACTCGCCAAAGTTTCAACTTTCAAACAGTTATTTCTGTTTTTCATTAGTGTTGCTTCAGCCACAATATTTTCATTGCCTAAACCCAATCGCTCCACAAAATTGTGCAATGCTGTTTCCGCTTCAGGCTTAGTCTTTTCTAAATCGGCACGATAAACATTCATCCAGCGGTTTAAACGATAAATCGTATTTTGCTGTTGTTCATAACGCTGTAATTGTTGCTTTGCAGTTGCACTTAGCTCTTGACGATAATCTGCATAAGAATCATACAATAGTTGTGCAGCAGGTTTTAAAGCCACCACAGCTTGACTGGCTTGCGCTTCCAACTGCTTCTGAAAATCAGGCATTTCAACTTTTCTTAAAGCTTCATAGCCATGTGTACGACCAATTTTTACCGCAGGTTGAATACTATCGCTATATTGCGGAATATTCAGTGTCGATAATAACTTCTCGGCATGATTGGCTTTTTTACAGTATAAATTCACCTGTTTTGGCTGCTCAGCAAGTGCTAAATTGACATGCAGTTTATTGGCATTGCTGGTCATACGGTTAGGTGCCAATGCCACGTTCTGATTACGATTGGCATATTGAACATCTAACCAACATGCGGCATTTTCAGCAGCACGATTTGCCGCAGGTAAATTATAAACATTACCCCAGTTACTGCGTGCAGCAGGATACAACACACCTTGCTGAGTTTCAGGATCATATCCGCCAATAATAGTAATTACAGGCACACCAAATAAGCGCGGTTTTAAATAATATCCATCGGCACTGTTGTACCAAACCTGATTGGAGCTTGGTACTTTTGGATAAACCACTTCCATTTGGCGTGTGTCTTTATTCCAGATTTTATAACCACTTGGTGAGCTTTCGTCCCAAACATGTCGCGCCCCAAAGTGGGGTTGAATCCGAATATGGGTACTGTAACCCGTGTAATGGGTATAACGCGAAATGCTACTGTTGGTTGCACCACCTGACATCGCATCCCAACCATAAGCATATTGTTTCAGGAAGTTAGGCACACCATTTTTGCCATCACCCAAGTTTCGAGTATGCCACGCCAAGTTGCCACACATTTTATTACGATACGCAATATAGCCCCAACCGCTGTCTGCATGGTGTGCAGCCCAGAACATATTTTCACCTTGTGAACCCGGATAATTCCCAAGACCATAACGATGCCCAATTTCATGGCTAAACTCGTTGCCCACAGAATCATACAGGGTCAACATACCATTACCGCCACTTAAACCATGCGTTTGATCACCATTTGTATATTTACCTCGTGCATGATGGGCAATTACAGTTTGTGTAAGTTGTGGCTGTTGATGACTAAACATCGAGGCACTGGTCACCCCCCAGTTGGCCAAGTTAATTCCTACACTAAAGGTCGATTTTGCAGTATTTTCCCGCATGTCCCCCGAATAGACACCACCTTCACCCGCACTTTGGGTATCATAAATCGTACCGTTAGCGACCATCACCCGATCTAGCTGAATGTCGTCGTATTTAGCCACAGTCATTTGCGCCGCAGGAATGGTTTGGAAATAATCGGTACCCGCTTTTTCAGGCTCTAATAACATATAATGCCCGCCAGACTTCGGCGGCGCAGTCAATAAACCAATACGAATATTGTTGAGTACCAATTCACCCGGTGCTGCAAAATCAATTTTTTCTGCGTCAATTGCACCACTACGGTTTTTAGAATCAACCAAACGCAGCTTTAAACCGGGACGTACTTCATCCCAATTTAATTTAGCCGACCACGCACGCTTACTATACAACACCTCAGCACGACCATCTTGATTGCTCTGGTCTGAAGCAGGAATCTGGGTTGGATCAAGTAAAGCAACACGACGTAACAAGCGCTCATTTTGATACACTTCAAGCTGTAAAGTGTCGATATTGTCCATGCCTTGATTTGGCGTAACCAATAATAATGCTTCTTTTTCTGCAGTTAGACGTGGCATTTTTTTCACCTCGTTACCATTCGGGTCAACCACATGCCCTTGAGCAAATTGAATCATTGCCTGAAAATCACCATCTAAATCATTACGCACTTCACGTGATTCAGAATTAGCGTTGTAATCATAAAACCCGAGTACCAATTGATTGATGACATCTTGTTTAGGTTCAGGATAAGGATTAGCCACATTGCCCACAGGTGGTTGCTGAGGATTTTCCGGTGGTATTGGATTTTCTTGATTTGAATTCCCAGCGGTATCTCCCTCGCCACCACCGCCACCACCACATGCAGCAAGCATGGATGATAATATACATACACTTAATAGACTAAGCGAAAACCGAGTCACACTTTTCATTATTTATTCCACCCCAATGTCAATTTATGACAAAAAATATAAAAATAAACACATATTTTTCAATGGCTTGTATTCTTATATTAAATAGATGTATAAAATTATGCAATTCTCAAGTTTCATATCGCTTTATATTTTCAACACAATTTTATTAATTTTTCTTTATAAAAATCAGCGAATTTTTAAAGCAGCACACAGATTGATAGACAATATTTGATCGAGTTTGCGCTCACAACTGCATAAAATGAAGGAAAAAAAGAGAATAAAATTTGAATTATTTTTTTTAATTTCTGACAGACGGTATTCTATCGTACTGAATGGATAGCACTAGAATATGCGTTCAATTTTCTGCTTAAACTTTCTGACGAAATTGCGAGATATCTAAAGTGTGAATCTGACCGCGCCAAATCCATTTTAGCTTGGATTCTAAAAACTCATCACCTTCAAACCAAACGAATAAACCTTCCATCATGTCTGGCCAATCGGCTTGCGTGACTTCATTACGTCCAGAAATCACCGCGATAATTGCAGCTAAAATCGTATCATGACTCACAGCTAAACTCAGTCCGTATTGGTTGGTTGGATGGGTGTTATAAATCAGCTCAAGGACATCCACGACACCATGAATCGGATGTTTCATGCCGGGCAAGGCATTATTCACAAAACTATTAATAAAGCCTAAAGCACCCTGTTTCTGAAAATATGGGCCTGCCTGTTTGATATCAAGTACAAAGCTTCCTGGTTCCACCAATAAACCTTGTTCTATAATTTCAATGTGATGGGTATTGGGTTCGAGGGTAATGCCATCTGCCCCACGAATCATTAAAGCAGCCGTATCGACACAACGCTGAATAGGACTTGAAATACAGTGTTGAATCACCCGATCTGTATTTCCAACCAAGTAGCCTCCCCATGCTTCGGCTAAATCGCGACCTTGTTCGGTCAATTGTAAATTATAGCCAGCCAAACCCTGACCAACGACAATTTCACGAATAGAATGACGGGTAAACAAAGTCACAGGCGTCTGAGCATCAGGCAATAAATCAATTGCTTTAAGCATACTTGCAGGGAGTAGTTCTAATGCCATGATCTAGCCAAAATTTTAACTTGGTTGCTTGACACTATACCATGTTCAGCACTTTGCTCAATCTGACTTCGCCATAAGTCCAAGTGCTTGTAAGGCAATCTGTTTCATCTGCGTATTTTTATAGGCGATAAAACCACCATTTAACAATGTATCGCGCTGATTATATAAAAATGCCCGCCCCTGAAAATCGACCAATCCACCACCTATTCGTTCCAATAAACATTGTCCTGCACTGGTGTCCCACTCAGAAGTCGGATGAAAACGTGGGTAAATATCGACACGATCTTCCAAAATCATGCAGAATTTATAAGCACTACCTGCTTTTAGTTCTTCAAAATTGGTCAACTGCGCCAAGCTTTTTAAATAGTCTGCATAGTGTGATTTTTTTTGACTACTGTGGCTTAATCCAATTTTTAGAACTGAAGATGTTACCGTGGGTTCAGACTGATAGAGATACCATTGCTGAGTTAAAATATGATATTTCAATGGCATACCCTGTTCAGGACAAAAATAAATAGTTTGCTCGCCTGGTACTGCAAGTACTGCAAAAGTTGTTTGCACACCACAAATTAAACTTAAATTAATGGTAAATTCAGGACGTTGATGTAAAAACTCTTTCGTGCCATCTAAAGGATCAAGCAACCAAAATTGCTGCCATTGCTGACGTTGGTCTTGCTCACCTTCTTCGGACAACACAGGTAAATTGGAGATTTTTGCCAAAGCCTGCATTAAATAATAATTGACTCGATAATCGGCTTGCGTAACAGGAGAATCATCAGTTTTCTTTTCTACATCAAAAGCAGCACCTGAACAATAATCTTGAAATTCCTGATTTAAAATTTCACACGCCTGCTGCACGATTGGCAATAACTGTAAAATTAAAGTATGCGTTGGCGCCTTTGTTTTTATAAACATAACTATCCTTTTTAGACTGTATCTAAAGGTCTAATTTTTCATTACTTTCATAAAAACATTGTAATAAAATTTACGGCTGATGCGTAGATAAAATTTAGTGGCTAGATATGCTAAATCAAGACTTTATGTGTCAAGGCAATTCATTTTTACTTGAGTTTTTTATTTATTGAGTGCTTAGTTAATTAATCTTTAAATGGATTGGATAATCTTTTTTTAAACATCGATAAAGTGAGTGCACCACTAACCAATAATAAAATACCCACAATCACCAAATAAGTTTCACCACCAAAAAAACCAATAATAATTGCAGCAATACCCAATAAACCCAAAATAGTGGTAATGGCAATTCCTAAAATAGACATCACAGTTCCTTTATTTTATTTAATGACTAAAAATTGTGATTATTGTCAGCGATCGCTCTGTCATATTCATGCCTCTTTTGATAGTTAAAGCGTAACATTTGAGCGCACCTTGCCACATTTATACACAGAACTTATACTGAAATAGACTAAACACGACCTATTACATTTCACTGAGTTTGCTGAATAGCTTAAGTGCAGATTATGACAACTTGATGCATTTTATTTAAAAAGATTCTTTCTTAAATCATTTTTGAATCACTGCAAAGGAAATTCCCTTTCCTTTTAGGAGACTTGCGGAGCATGCTCCTCAGGGAGAGGTTTTTTATAAGAATCCCCTCATCCACTTGCGGAATATATTCCTCATCCTGAGCAATACATGGCGTAAAAGAAGGGACTTTCAATACTAATTTTACTGATCATTTATGATCAAATTTCGACTTATAAAAGGATTCTAATTCAGGTTGAACCATTCATAGAATTAAGGTATAAAAAAGCCCGATCTGCATCAATCGGGCCAGATTTAAAGGTACACAAATTTGTATACATAATCAAAATCACTAGAATTTTAAATCAAAAAATTAATCAATCCTTTTCTAGAAAAGTTAACTCTCCCTCATCTGAGGTGATTTTAATTTTGACTTTACGATAACTACGTTTATCTGGGTTTAATGCCGACTCTGAAACATGATGGGCGAATTTTTCATCGCCCATTAAATGCGCAAATAATTTATAGCCGATACGCATTTTCTTAATTTTTTTCTTCTTTTTCTCAAACTCATCGAGTTGTTTATCTAAGTGTTTTAAATCTAAATACTGTTGTTCAGCCATTACTAGCTCCCTAATTTAAAAAATTTACCATTCAATTTCTATGCTTGTACAGACAAACAAATACAGAAATATGTCAAAAAAATTGTTTTTGTGAACGCTACAGTTACTTTTTACAACTGCCCCATCTCACCTAATTTATATGCAACGCATGTACAGTGCTTATTTATTTAGCCTAGCACAATTTGGCGAATAATCAGACAGCATTTTGAGTTATGCCTCAAGCATGTTTAAATGAGCCAGTTTTATTTGCCTTTTGGCAATTGCTTTATGGTTTAGGATGTCTAAATGCACAAAAATATCATCATGTTTGACATGGACGGAACGCTGTTAGATCTCGCTTATGATGATTTTATTTGGAATGAACAACTGCCTATTCGCTATGCAGAATTACACGCCTGTTCTTTAGAGCGCAGCAAAGAAATTTTATACGATTTTTATCAAGCGCATAGCCACACCTTAGAGTGGTATTCCTCAC
This sequence comes from Acinetobacter sp. YH12131, assembly GCF_013418635.1. Classification (NCBI taxonomy): domain Bacteria; kingdom Pseudomonadati; phylum Pseudomonadota; class Gammaproteobacteria; order Moraxellales; family Moraxellaceae; genus Acinetobacter; species Acinetobacter sp. YH12131. Next base: position 110,116 of record NZ_VPBQ01000005.1, on the reverse strand, counting down.
GTTTTTGGACGGCTAAAGTGGGTGTAGATATGCTTGCGATGCAACTTGAATATAAAGATCAAGTCACGTTGCGTCCACAAGCTATCGAGTTACTGGAATATTTAAAAAATAATGGCTATCACATTTGGCTCACCACCAATGCCGATTGTGCAGGTTTAGACTTTAAATTAGCACATACAGGTTTAGCAAAGTATTTTGAAGTGATTGTTAGTTCTGAAAGTATTGGTTATGCCAAAGAGCGCGTTGAATTTTGGCAAACATTGCAACAACAACATGCATTTAATCCTGAAGATTGCTATTTTATAGATGACACCGAAAAGGTGCTTAATGGTGCTAAAGCCTTTGGGATTGGACACTTATATAGTATTGCCCAGCCATCCTCAGCAAAACCTACGCGTCAGACTTGTAATTACCCTATGTTGCACCAATTAACAGATTTAATTCCTGTCTTAGAACAATTTGAGGACACTCAAAAATATGCCTAAAACTTCGTCCCACGAAGCCATTGAAACGATCCGAATTGATAAATGGCTATGGGCTGCACGTTTTTTCAAGACCCGCTCTATTGCAAAAGCTGCCATTGAAGGCGGCAAAGTACATCACAATGGCGAGCGCGTTAAAGTTTCCAAAGAAATTCGTGTGGGAACTGAGCTGACCATTCAACAAGGTTTTGATAAGAAAACCGTATTGGTCAAGGCATTATCCGGCGTACGCGGCCCTGCCCCTGTCGCTCAGCAACTTTATGAAGAAACTGAAGTGAGTATTGCACGCAGGGAATTGATTGCGACCCAAAGAAAGTTGCATAATCTAGCACGACCTGATCATCGACCAAGTAAAAAAGACCGTCGTGACATCAGCAAATTTAAACAAGAGAATGATCAGCAATTTGACCAATTTTGGTCATATAATGATGATTAAATAGAGCGTCACAGGCTGTCGCACAGCCCGTGATATAAATAGAACTACAGGACAAATTCTGTCACTATATTGCATGTGGAAAAGATTTAAGTAAATGCATCCACTTGAGTATATTGTTTCGTGACATCGTATTGAGGTTGTAAGATGGATGAGAATAAAAGCAAGGCGTTAAACGCTGCGTTAAGCCAGATTGAAAAACAATTTGGTAAGAACACAGTCATGCGTCTTGGTGACAACACTGTGCAAGCGGTAGAAGCCGTATCTACAGGCTCATTGACCCTAGATATTGCATTGGGTATTGGTGGCTTACCTAAAGGTCGTATCATTGAAATTTACGGCCCTGAATCATCAGGTAAAACGACTATGACCTTGCAAGCCATTGCAGAATGTCAAAAAGCTGGTGGAACTTGTGCCTTTATTGATGCCGAACACGCGCTTGATCCTCAATATGCACGTAAACTTGGTGTAGATATTGACAATCTTTTAGTATCGCAACCAGACAACGGTGAACAAGCTCTTGAAATTGCCGATATGTTGGTACGCTCTGGCGCAATCGACATGATTGTGGTCGACTCCGTAGCTGCCTTAACCCCTCGTGCCGAAATTGAAGGCGAAATGGGTGACTCACACATGGGCTTACAAGCACGCTTAATGAGCCAAGCCTTGCGTAAAATCACAGGTAATGCCAAACGCTCAAACTGTATGGTGATCTTCATTAACCAAATTCGTATGAAAATTGGTGTAATGTTTGGTAGCCCAGAAACCACAACTGGTGGTAACGCATTGAAGTTCTATGCTTCTGTTCGTTTAGATATTCGCCGTGTAGGTCAAGTGAAAGAAGGTGACGAGATTATTGGTTCTGAAACCAAAGTCAAAGTTGTGAAAAACAAAATGGCACCTCCATTTAAAGAAGCATTGTTCCAAATTCTTTACGGTAAAGGTGTTAACCATTTGGGCGAGCTGGTCGATTTAGCTGTTCAACAAAATATCGTGCAAAAAGCTGGTGCTTGGTATTCTTATCAAGGCGATAAAATTGGTCAAGGTAAAAACAACACCATTCGCCATCTTGAAGAACATCCAGAGCTTGCTAAAGGCATCGAAGCGATTATTCGTGAACAACTACTCACGACAGGTCAAGCTGCACCTGTAGAAGATAAAGACGAAGAAGAATTCGACTTACTTGATGTTTAAAGCATGCGCTAATATGAACACAACAAACTGAATTAAATAGAACGCTCTACGGAGCGTTTTATTGTATATGGAAGCATTACCATGCCTGAAGACAAATTCCCCAAACTGATTGATTACGCTGCGCTAAAACAACAATTTGGCGAAGATGAGCAATCATGTAGCCGAACTGAGCAGATATATTCCGAAACAACGTCTGCCCTGCATTTTGCCTCAAATTCTGCGCCTAACATTAATAAACAATACCCTGCTCATACGGAAGCCATTGATGATCAAGAACACAATCACAATGAAGACCAAGACGAACAGCAAAACAAACGCCCAGGACTAACAGGTTCTCGTCTACGCAGCTATGCCTTCGCTGTCTTAACTCGTAAAGAATATTCTAAAAATGACTTAATTGAAAAATTGGCTTTATATGCAGAAAACCGTGATGAAGTGATTGAATTAGTCAATGAACTGGCACGCGAAAATTATCAGAGTGATCAGCGTCTTGCAGAAATGTTACTGGCTAGCCAAAAGCGGCAAGGTAAAGGGCCAAATCGTATTAAAATGGCTCTTAAAAACAAAAAAGTGGATAGCAGTTTAATTTCAGAAGAACTTAAAGAAACTGATTGGGCAGAACAAGCCTATCAACTGAAAGTGAAAAAATTCGGCACAGAAGTCGCAAACGAGCCAAAACTTAAAGCCAAACAAATTCGTTTTTTACAGTATCGGGGCTTTGATATGGATGCGATTATGAAAGCAATTCGTAGGAAAGAGCAGGATTTTTAAAATAGTGGATATAAGATCAAAATAAGTAGAAGATAAATAGAATTATTATTTCAAAACTGGTGGCAACCCTACCAGCAAGCCTTCGGCACATCATAGTTCCACTACCGCTGCTACCTTCCGGTCCTGACGGGGTTCGTAGAGTACAATTGCGAAGTAACCAGCAGGGCTACCATTGCAAAAACAGAGTATAGAGATTTTTAACAAACTTGCAAGCGTTGTTCTGTATTTCCTTTTATAATGCTATCCAATTGATTATTTTAAAAACAATTGAAGACATTTATAGAATAACCTCACTTAAAATTCAAAACTTAGTCTAACTAAACCATCATAAAATTATTTCGAGATTTAAATCCTAGATTTACCCATATTGCGCTGAGATTGATGATAAGTTTGTAAAAGCTTATTGCAATTCCACGCGCGGACGTTTTAAATGTGGAAAATGACTAAATCAACAGGTTGAGTCCAATACGCTTACAAGGACTCACTTATACAAGATTAAGATGGATATTCAATTATGCTAAAAAAGCATGCACTTTGTGCTCTTGCCCTACTGTGCTCAACGTCTGTATTTGCCAATATTCCAATTGAAAGCCACAACCTCAGCCAAAGCAGTGCTGGCTATGCCAATAGCCCTGCGATTGCAACGAGTAATATGGCAACTGCTAATGTACCCACCAATATCAATTGGCAGTTGATGCAAAAAAATCAGCAACTTGAAAATGACATCCGCCAGTTACGTGGCAAAATTGAAGAACAAGACAATGAAATTGCGCAGCTCAAACATGAATTGCAAAATCGCTATACCGATTTAGATCAACGTCTAGAACTGCTCCAACAAAAAATAGACCCTGAATCTGCTCCTGCCGCTGAGGAGGATAACCAAAAAGATACTGCACCCAGCGCCAGCAACAACCAGTTAAACAACAATGCCACGCAATCTGTGCAAAATACAACGCATGTGAGTCCAACAGCTCAAGGTTTAAATACCAATATTGAGCTGGAAAAAGCAGCCTATACTGTTGCATTGGATGCCTATAAACAAGGTGGCGCCAAAAAAGCGATTGCACCTATGCAAAACTTTATTAAAAACCACCCAAACAGTGTGTATATCAGCAATGCGTATTTTTGGTTAGCTGAATTTAATTTAGCAATTGAGCCAACCAATTACACCGAAGCCAAAAAGAATTTTGAAATTGTAGCAACAAAGTATCCCCAATCTGCAAAAGCATCAAGTGCCTTATATCGCTTATATAGCATAGCGCAAGATGTAGATCACAAACCTACTTTAGCAGCGCAATACAAAAGTAAAATTCTGAGCCAATATCCAAAGTCTGAAGAAGCAAGATTTTTAAAATAAGCCAATAAAAAAAGACATCCGAGGATGTCTTTTAATATTCTGAAGCTTGCCGTATTCGGTAAACTCAAACCTTAACGCACAATACCACGTTCAGATTGTTCTAAAGAATCAATTAAACGCTGCGCTTCTGCCACATTTGGCAAAATATCACTGCGAATTTGCTGAATGGCTTGCTCAGTGGTTAATCCAGATTTGTAAATGAGTTTAAAGGCTTCACGAAGACCTTGAATCACATCCTTCGACCAGCCTTTACGACGCATTCCTTCCACATTCATTGCAAATGCATGTGCAGGATTACCAGAAACCATGACATACGCAGGCACATCTTTAAGAATAAGCGATGCACCACCAATCATGCTATAAGAGTCAATTTTACAGAATTGGTGAATACCAGAGTTTCCACCGACAACCACATAATCCCCAACATGCACATGACCTGCCACACCCACGTTATTGGCAAAAATATTGTGATCACCCACCATACAGTCATGTGCGATATGCGTATTGACCATAAGTAAGTTGTGACTACCAATTTTGGTCAGGCTATTGTCTTGCACCGTACCACGATGCAAACTGCAGTGTTCACGAATTTTGTTGTGATCACCAATTTCTAGCCAAGTTTCCTCACCTGCATATTTTAAGTCCTGACAGACCTCACCTACGCTGGCGAACTGGAAAATTTCATTGTGCTGACCAATACGGGTGTAACCACCAATCACCACATGCGAATGAAGTTTTGTACCCTCACCAATCGTTACATTTGGGCCAATAATACAGTATGGACCAATCGTGACATCTGAAGCGATTACTGCAGATGAGTCAATAATAGCGGTTGGGTGAATGAGTGGGTTATTGCTCATGCTTGCTCTGTTTTCTGATGCGAAACCATAATTTCCGCGGTTGCTGCGACGACGCCATCAACGGTGGCGATACAATTATATTTGTAAATGCCTCGTTTTTGCATAACTAATTCAGATTTTAATACAAGTTGATCGCCTGCAACGACTTGTTTTTTAAATCGAACTTTTTCTGCGCCTGCAAAAAGGAACAAAGAACCTGCGCTCGGTTTCTCATTATTCATGATAAAACCTAAAATACCCGACACTTGTGCCATCGCTTCAACGATTAAAACACCCGGCATGATCGGATAATTCGGGAAGTGTCCTTGCAAGAATTCTTCATTGATAGATACGTTTTTATAACCCACGATACCGTTATCAGTGACTTCTACAATGCGGTCTACCAATAAAAACGGATAGCGATGGGGTAAATATTCACGAATGGTTTGAATGTGCATTGGCAATTCAGGTTTAGTGAAGGTGCTAGAATTCGACTCAGTCATCATAATTATTTACGCAATTTAAAAGTTGATTCAAGGGACTCAATTTGAGATTGCATATCATCAAGTCTTTTCACCAATTGGGTCAATGGCACATCTGCTAATTGTCTGAGGCGCACAACAGTACGTTTCCACTTTTGATTTTCAAACAAGCCTATACCTGACGAATATTTTCCTGATTCAGAAATATTATTTGTGACCATTGACATTCCTGTCAAAGTCACATTATCAGCAATATTTAAGTGCCCTGAAATTGCACTTCCACCACCAATGATACAGTTTTTGCCAATTGTCACACTTCCAGCCACGGCAGTTTTTGCTGCAATGGCCGTATGAGCACCTAATTTGACGTTATGTGCGATTTGCACAAGGTTATCAATAATGACACCATCTTCCAAAATTGTATCATTTAGTGCACCGCGATCTACGCTGCAATTCGAGCCAATACGAACGTCATTGCCAATAATCACCGAACCCAACTGTGCAATACGATGCCATTTGCCTTGATAAGGTGCAAAGCCAAAGCCTTCACTGCCAATTACAGTATTGGCGTGTATGCGCACACGATGTCCAAGCTTGGCTGCGCCTGTCAAAGTCACGTGTGAATCAATAAAACACTGTTGACCAATTTCGACAAAGTCATCAATTTTACAGTGCGATTGCACAATCGTATTGTCACCCACCACACAATTTTCACCAATTACGACGTAATGACCAATATAAGCACTATCGGCGATGATGGCTGATGGATGGATTTGGGCTGTGCTTTCTATACCACGTTGCGTATGCTTACGCTCAAATACATGGGTTAAAATTGCAAAAGCCAGATATGGATTATCGACCACAATAAAGTTGTGATGATTGTCTAACTCGGCTTGTAGTGAAGCTGTCACAATGAAAGCTCCCGCTTGGGAGCTACGTGCTTGCGCTAAATATTTATCGCCATTCACGAATGCAAGTTGATGCGCCTGAGCAGACTCAAGGCTTGCCAAACCTTGCAAACGTAAGTCGGCTTGTCCAATGTATTGACCTTGAACTAAACTAGCAATTTCTTCTAAGCGATAATATTGGGAACTCATTGATTATTTAAGTACGTTGACCTTTTGGATCATTTTATCAGTTAAATCATACTTCGGGTCATAGGCAAGTGCTGAGTTTTTATTCAAAACCACATCTAAACCATTTTCTTTACGCAATAGTTCAGCAACTTGCTTTAAACGAGTTTCAAAACCATCGTTAATTTTGTGCAATTCTGACTGAACACGAGTTTGCACTACTTGTTGCAAACCATTAAATTCTTTCAATTTCGCTTGAAACTGAGTATTCATTTTTTGCTTTTCAGCATCAGATAAATTATTAGATTGCTGCGCACGCTGCTGCATAGCTTCTAATTCTTTTGCCAATTGCTCAAGTTTGCTGGTTTGTGGTTTGATCGACTGCTGTAACGCCAAATTTTGCTGTTTTAAATAACTGCTATTTTCTACAACACGCTCTAAACTTACTACACCATAGCCTGCAGCATGTGCTACTGCAGCCATTGTAGATAAACCCAACAATGCCAAACTCAATATTGTTTTTTTCATGTGCTACATCCTGTGTTTAAACAATCCAACATGGGTCGTACTTAGAAAGTACGACCAATTTCGAATTGGATATTTTTAGTGTCATCGCCTTGTTTATCATTCAACGGATACGCATAGCTGAGTGATAATGGGCCAATCATGGTAATCCAAGTAAAGCCTACACCCACGCTATAACGCATTTCACCGAAGTCGAAGCCATAATTGTCTTTACAATATTGCTTGGCATTCACAGAAGCACCATTCACAAAAATATTTGAATCAGAAACATTACACTGAGTATCAAAAACTTGTGCGCCTTCTGCAAAAATTACTGGACGGACTTGACGCGTCCAATCTCCTTTAAATGGCACTGGTAGAGCCAATTCTGTACCGAACTGTACTAGAGCATTACCACCAACTTCTTCAGGTGAGCGATCCGTTTGACTTGTATCAGAGAAATAAACACCTGGATATTTCGGGCCTAAGGTGCTGTTGTCATAACCACGTACTGAACCATAACCACCTGCATAGAAGTTCTTATAGAACGGTAAGTCATTACCAAAACCTAACTTACCGTAGCCACGTAAGACAAAATCATGACCTAATGGCATATAAGCCTGTGCATCATAGGTCACTTTTTGGAATTCCACATCACTACCGGGTAAAGCAATTTCAGCATTAACACGATGCGACATACCATTGGTTGGGAAAATCGGACGATTTAAAGTGTTGTATGACCAACCTAAATTTAGGTTATACGTAAGGAAATCACCTTTAAATTCTTTGCCGTAAGGAATTGGATTTGCACAAGGCTCATACCCTACTACATCACCATTTGCATCTTTAATAGGGACTAAATCATCTGGACAATATTCGTCACTTTTGGTTTCTTTACCCCCATGGCGCTCTAAATAGTCTGCGACATAAGTTGAAACATAAGGACCTGTGGTTACTTCGGTCTGATCAATGTTTAAACCTGCACTAATGCTTTGGTTTTCATCAATTGGGTAACCGAAGTTAATTCCACCACCAAAACTGTCTGTCACATAGTTGTTTACGTTATAGTTATCATCTAGCTTGGTTTTACGGTAGTACATGTTGTAACCACGACGCACACCATCAATCGTGAAGTATGGGTCGGTCACACTCAGATTATAATAGTCTTGTGTTTCAGAACGCGACAAATCAATCGAAACCGAATTACCCGTACCTAAGAAGTTAGTTTGGCTTAAACCAGCTTGGAACGTCACACCACCGCTTTGCGAGAAACCTACCGCTAAAGTACTTGTACCTGAGTGCTGTTCTTCTACATTTACATTTAAGTCAATTTGGTCTGGCACATTTGGAATACGCACAGGCTTGACATCAACGGTTTTAAAGAAACCTGTACGCTCTAAACGGACTTTAGACAAATCAATTTTTTCATTGCTTGCCAATGCGCCTTCCATTTGACGCATTTCACGACGCAGTACTTCATCGGCGGTTTTACTGTTACCAGCGAAGTTAATACGACGCACTGTAATTTGCTGACCTGGGTTGATGTAGTAGTTTAAATCTACCAGTTTAGTTTCTTTGTCAATTTGCGGAACAATATTCACTTCGGCATAGTAATAGCCTGCATTACCATATTTACGCAGCAACAATTGTTTCACCGCATTCACTTTTTCTTGTGAATAGGTTTCACCATCTTTATAAATTTTCAGTGCCGTAAGTTCTTCTGGTTTGTATAAAGCATCGCCCAAGAACTTGCTTTCGCCAAACTTGAATTGCTCACCTTCATCCACCGAAACTTCAACAAAAATATGCTTTTTGTCTTCGCTCAAATTCAAGCTAGAGTTAGTGATATTGAAGTTGATATAACCTTTATTCAGATATAACGCACGTAATGCTTCCAAGCTTGCTGCCATTTTTTCGCGTGCATAACGGTCATTACGGGTAACGATCGAACTCCAGCTACTTTCTTTAACAGCAAACGCCTGCTTAATATCGCTATCTTTAAATACCGTATTGCCAATGATGTTGATATCTACCACTTTGGCGGCTTTGCCTTCAACAAATTCTACGGTTAAATCTACACGGTTATTTGGGCGTGCTGTGGTAATGACGCGTACATCTGCATCATAACGACCTTGCTGCATATACTGCTGTTCAAGCTCAGATTCTAAAGTTTGTAGTGCTGACTTTTTCAGTACTTCACCTTCAGCCACACCCATTTTCTTTAAACCATCTTCCAACGCTTCTTTTGGAATCAGTTTATTGCCTTTAAATTCAACCTTAGAAATGATTGGGCGCTCAACCACTTTAAACACTAAAGTGTCGGCTTCACGACTGGCCTGAATGTCATCAAACAAACCTGTGGCATAGAGTGAACGAATCGCATTGGCCAACACTGCTTCATTGACACGATCACCACTATTCACTGGAATCATTCCATAGACATTGGCTGGCGTTAAACGAACAAGACCATCTATTTTTATATCTCGCGCAATAAATTCATCTGCTGCATATACTTGTTGTGTTGCCGCCATTGCACTAACCAGTGCCAAGGGCATAAATAAATGTGTGTGCTGCATGCCAGTCTTTTCCAGTGTTAAATTTATTTCGTATCTACGTTGTTATAAACGCATAATGTCATTAAATAATGCAAGGAGCATCATACTTCCAAGCAGTACCATACCAATTTTTAAACCAACTAATTGTATTTGTTCAGAAACAGGTTTTCCACGAATCAGCTCGATAAAATAATAAACTAAATGCCCGCCATCCAACATTGGAATTGGCAATAAATTTAGAATTCCTAAGCTTACGCTCATAAGTGCCATAAAGGAAATAAAAGTTTGCCACCCCATTTCCGCACTTTGCCCTGCGACTTTGGCAATAGTAATTGGGCCTGATAAGTTATCTAAACCAATTAAACCACGTACCATTTTGACAATAGAATTCAGAATCATGCTAGACAGCTGACCTGTTTTATCTACCGCCATAAATAAAGCTTCACTCGGGCTGTATTGAATGGTTTGCTTAAAATCTTCTGGAATGACAATTTTTCCAGGATCACTTTGCACACCCAATACACCCGAAACATTGCCCATATTGTCACGTTTGCCTTGCGGCATCACTTCCAGTTGCTGTACTTGATTGTTACGCAGCACATCTACTTTCAGTAATTTTTCTGGCGATGCTTGAACAACTTGTACCACATCGTACCAGTCATTCATTTTGACGCCATCAATCGCAATAATTTGATCGCCGACTTGCATACCTTGACGAATGGCCGCACCATCTTCACTTAACTTACTGACAATTGCAGGAATTTGTGGGCGATACGGTGTAAAACCCAAGATATCTAAAGGTGATTGGGATTGATCATTTAAGAAATTTTGAATGGGTAAGCTAAATGTTTTGATTTCACCTGCGCGTTCCGCCTGTACCTGGATCTTGCCTGTTTCACCTACACGATCTACCAAGGCAAAGTTCAGCTTTTCCCATGTCGTCACAGGCGTACCATCAATGGCGGTAATCTTATCACCTACTTGCATTTGCGCTGCCGCCGCAGGTGTATCTGCCAGTACCTTACCCACACGGGTATTCAACTGTTCTTGAGAGGGTAAAAATAATAGCCAGAACAATAATATGGCAAAAATCAGGTTGATTAACGGACCTGCTGCCACAATCGCAATACGTTTCCACGGATGCTGACGGTTAAAGGCATAAGGTAGGTCTTCTTCTGCAACGCTTTCTTCGCGTTCATCTAGCATTTTGACATAGCCACCCAAAGGCAATGCCGAAAGCTGATATTGAATCCCCGATTTTTTAGAAGTCCATTTTAAAATGGTCGGTCCAAAGCCGATGGAATACACCAAAACTTTGACACCTAATTTACGTGCAACAAAGTAGTGCCCAAACTCATGAATTGCAATTAAAGGTCCTAGCAAAAGAATCGCTGCAACCACAATAAATAAGGCACTCATGCTTTAGCTTCCTTTATTCAACACAAAATGCTGTGCAACAGCACGGGCATTTTGGTCTGCCTGCAAAATCAGTTCAATGCTTTCTGCGGCTGAATTTTGTATTTGGTTCAGGGTATGCTCAACCACTGTCGCGATTTCGGTAAAACGAATTTTTTGCTGCAAGAATGCTGCAACTGCAATTTCGTTTGCTGCGTTTAAAATAGCAGGTGCTAAACCACCTTCTTGCATGGCTTGACGTGCCAGACTTAAAGCAGGAAAACGGGTGGTATCGGGTGCTTGAAAATCAAGCTGATGATTGACAAACAAATCTAAAGGCGGAACATGCGTTTGGATACGCTGCGGCCACGCCAAAGCATGCGCAATTGGCGTACACATATCAGGATTACCCATTTGCGCCAAAGTTGAACCATCCACATATTGAACCATGGAATGAATAATACTCTGTGGATGCACCACCACTGTAACAAAGTGTTCTGAAATTGCAAAAAGATGACACGCTTCGATTAATTCCAAACCTTTGTTCATTAAGGTTGCAGAATCTACCGAAATTTTTTGTCCCATAGACCAATTTGGATGTTTGCAAGCTTGTGCAGGAGTAACGTGTTGCAGTTCTTCTAGGCTATGATTTAAAAATGGACCGCCCGAAGCAGTCAGTAAAATTTGTGATACGCCTAACTTAGGTTGTCCATTTCTTTCGGTTTGTAAATAATGTTCAGGCAAACATTGAAAAATCGCGTTATGTTCAGAATCTACAGGCAATAACAAAGCACCATGTTCACGTGCCGCCTGCATCATGATGTCGCCCGACATCACCAAGGCTTCTTTATTGGCCAATAACACGCGCTTACCCGCTTTAACCGCAGCCAGTGTAGGCAATAAACCTGCCGCACCGACAATGGCTGCCATCACCACATCCACTTCAGGATGTTCGGCAACTGCGATTAAACCCGCCTCATCGCTTAAAATTTCAATCCCTGAAATGTGTTGCTGTGCAAGTAACTGCTGCAATTCATCAACTTTTGCCGCAGGTACAACCACAATTTTAGGATGATACTGTTTGCATATTTGAACCAGTTCTTGAATTCGGCTATGTGCCGTCACGGCAAAAACTGAATACTGCTCAGGATGTTGTTGCAGTACTTTTAGGGTGCTTTGTCCAATTGAACCTGTCACACCCAAGATACAAACAGCTTGTGACATTTATAAATCTACGCCAATAAGTTTTAAAACATACATACCTGCAGCAAAAATTGGAGCTGCTGCAAGTAAAGAATCAATCCGATCTAGCACACCACCATGACCTGGCAAAACTCGCCCAGAGTCTTTAATACCTGCACGGCGCTTGATCATGGATTCAAACAGATCGCCCAATACTGAGCTAAATACCGTAAATACCGAAAGAATCAAAAATAAAATATGTTGTGCCAAAGTTAGGTCCAAATACACCACTTCGACAACAATCACAATTAGCATGGCTGTAAACACACCGCCATATAAGCCTTCTACTGACTTGTTTGGACTGACATTTGGTGCAAGTTTTTTCTTGCCCAGTTTGCGTCCAACAAAATAAGCACCTGAGTCTGCACCCCAAACCAACAAGAACAAGTACATTAACCACCACGGCGAACTATTCCATACGGAAAAAATTGCAGTGACCGCAGCAGAAATTAGAATAAAACCAATAAAACTTAAGCTTGGGTTATACCATGCATCGTATTCTGGATAAGACTTGACCCAATAAATACTGAGTAACCATGTCAAAATAGAAGCTGCCCAAAGTAACAAGGCAATATCACTAAAATAAAGTGCCATTGCTGCCAAAGCGGCAGTCAATACACCAAAGCCCCAAGCCACAGGTTTGAGGACATATTTAGTTTTTCTTGGCATGAGTTTGAACCACTCATAGCCCGCAACCCCTGCTGCAACAATCATCAGCATAAACATTGGATAGTGCGACTGAGTTGCAAACATACAACTCAACACCACAGCAACCAATACCAATGCGGTAATAATCCGCTCTAACATGTATTAATTCTCAATTTTCTCTTGTTGAATTTGCTCAGAAGTTTTACCAAAACGACGTTCGCGACCACCAAATACTGCCAGTGCATCGTCAAATTCTTCTATGCTAAATTCAGGCCACAAGGTTTGGGTAAAATACAATTCAGCATACGCAGCTTGCCAAAGTAAAAAGTTGGACAATCTAAAATCGCCACCTGTACGAATCAACAGATCGACAGGTGGTAGGTCTGCAAGACTGACATATTGACCAAAAAGTTGTGTATCTATTTGTTCAATATCAATTTTATGCGCCACAACATCTGCTGCAATTTGTTTTGCAGCTTGTGCCATATCCCACATACCACCATAACTAATGGCAATTGTGAGTGTCATGCTGTTGAAATTAGCAGTCCTTTGTTCGGCATGCAACATTAACTCACGCAAATGCGGCGACAAACGTGAACGGTCACCAATAAAACGTAAGGCAATATTGAATTTTTCCATGCGTGGTAATTGCTCATGAATTGTGGTTTCCAGCAATTGCATGAGTAAATCCACTTCAAACTGCGGACGATTCCAGTTTTCACTCGAAAAAGCAAAAACGGTTAAAGCTTGAATGTGTTTTTTTCTACAATGTTCAACAATCGGGTCAAGTACATCTTTACCAGAGCGATGTCCTTCCCCTTTTTGCATTTGATTTTTTTTTGCAAAACGATTGTTGCCATCCATAATGATGGCAACATGTTTTGGCAAAGACGCGCTGTCTTCCGATGTGGTCATTGATTAGACCTTCATCAACTCAGCTTCTTTTGCAGCAAGACGCTTGTCTACTTCTGCAACGTATTTGTCTGTGATTTTTTGGATGTCATCTGCTGCACGGCGCTCATCATCTTCAGAAATTTCTTTTTCTTTCAATAATGCTTTGATGTCGCCCAATACATCACGGCGGATGTTACGAATAGCAACTTTGGCATTTTCTGCTTCAGAACGCGCAACTTTTTGCATGTCACGACGAGTTTCTTCAGTCAATGCTGCAAGCGGTACACGAATTGCATCGGCTGTGATTGGGTTTAGACCCAAATCTGACTCACGAATTGCTTTATCAATTGCAGACACCATTGAACGCTCAAATGGCTGAACCAATAAGGTACGTGAATCTTCTACACCAATGTTGGCTACTTGGTTAAGTGGCACATCGGAACCGTAGTAAGAAACCATCACACCATTTAAAATTGATGGATGTGCACGACCTGTACGTACTTTGGCAAAACCATGTTCTAAAGACTCTAAAGTCTTGCTCATACGTTCTTCGCTGTCTTTTTTAAGATCGTTAATCATAAGATCTTCCTTACTGTATTCTAAAATTTGAGTCAAAATATAGGGTTAAATTAGACCGTAGTATAAAGAGCTTTGTGGCTCACGTACATTAGTTCGTAACGTGAGTACCTTCTTTTTCGCCCATCACTACAGAAAGCAATGCACCTGCTTTATTCATATCAAAAACTTGCAACGGCACATTGTGATCGCGGCATAAGCAGATTGCAGTTAAATCCATAACACCTAATTTTTCATCCAACACCTGGTCAAATGTAAGTGTGTCATATTTCACCGCATCTTCGTATTTGCTTGGATCTTTGTTATATACGCCATCTACTTTGGTCGCTTTTAAGATCAAGTTAGCTTCGATTTCGATACCACGTAAACATGCTGCTGTATCTGTGGTAAAGAATGGATTGCCTGTACCCGCAACGAACACACACACTTCACCTTGAGTCAGGTGACGAATCGCATCACGGCTTGAGTAAGACTCAACCACTGTACCAATAGGCAATGCAGACATTAAACGGGTTTTGATGTTACGGCGCACCAAGGCATCACGCATGGCTAAACCGTTCATCACCGTTGCCAACATACCCATTTGGTCGCCTGTTACACGGCCGACTAAACCATCTTTTTGTAATTGGCTGCCACGGTATAAGTTACCACCACCGACAACAATACCCACTTGCACACCTAAACCGACCAAGTGTGCAATTGCCAAAGACATTTGATCGAGCACTTGCGCATCAATCCCCATGTCTTTATTACCCGCAAGTGCCTCACCCGATAGTTTCAACAAGATACGTGCATAACGTGGCTTTTTTGAATCTAACATTGTCATTACTCCAATTCTAAATTCTAAACTTTAATTTTTTACAATTTTTATGGCTTACAGCTTGCAAGCCAAATCTGCAAATTATTATGCAGATTTGACCTGAATCAGCTTGGCAAATAAGTCGTATTCATCGGCATCGGTAATTTCAACTTCAAGTAAATCACCTGCTTTAATCACGCTCTTGTCAATATCTTCTACAAAGACGTTGCCATCAATTTCTGGTGCATCTGCATAAGAACGTGCCACTGCGACTGGAAACTCTTCTTCCAAATCATCTACCAACACGGTCATGGTTTGACCAATACGTTTTTGCAGTTTAGCTGCTGAAATTTCTTGCTGAACCTGCATAAAACGCTCATAGCGTTCTTGCTTGATTTCTTCTGGCACATGATCTGGCAAGTCGTTTGCTGCCGCACCTTCAACAGGTGAATAAGTAAAGCAACCAACACGGTCTAATTGCGCTTCTTTTAGCCAGTCGAGCAAAATTTGGAAATCTTCTTCTGTTTCGCCTGGAAAACCCACCACAAAGGTTGAACGAATCACCAACTCAGGGCATTTTTCACGCCAAAGTTTTAAACGCTCCAACGTGTTTTCGCTGTGCGCAGGTCGCTTCATCAACTTTAATACTTTCGGGCTGGCATGTTGGAATGGAATATCCAAATAAGGCAAAATTTTGCCTTGTGCCATTAAATCAATTACAGCATCCACATGCGGATATGGATAGACATAGTGCAAACGCACCCAAATACCCAATTGCCCTAAGGCTTCACACATATCATAGAATTTGGTTTTAACAGGCTGACCGTTCCAAAAGTCCAATTTGTATTTGGTATCTACGCCGTAGGCAGAAGTATCTTGAGAAATTACCAATACTTCTTTTACGCCTGCACGTTTCAGTGCTGCAGCTTCTTCTAATACCGAACCCACAGGACGCGAAACTAAATCGCCACGCATGCTTGGAATGATGCAGAAAGTACAGCGATGGTTACAGCCTTCTGAAATTTTAAGATAGGCATAATGTTTAGGCGTCAAACGAATGCCTTGTTCAGGTACCAAATCAATAAATGGATTATGTTTTGGTGGCTCAGGAACATATTGATGCACCGCTTCCATCACGTCCTGATAAGCAGCCGCGCCAGTCACTTTTAATACGTTGGGATGCATTTGACGAATTTTATCTTCATCTTTACCCAAGCAACCTGTCACAATGACACGACCATTGGCATTCATGGCTTCGCCAATCGCGTCTAAGGACTCTTGTACTGCAGATTCAATAAAACCACATGTATTGACAACAACTAAGTCAGCACCTTCATAATCAGATGCGACATCATAACCTTCAGTTTTTAACTGAGTTAAAATTCGTTCGGAATCTACCAATGCCTTAGGACAACCTAAAGAAACAAAACCGACTTTGGGGGATTTCATAGAATCTGCACTCCACTAGAATGCGCGTATTGTATGACTTTTCTTTGCATAAAAATAGAGAAATAGCCGACTCTTTGCATAATGCACCAAAATACAACCATTCAGGCTGAATGATTTAAATATTGCACCATTTTAATGCATTTTTTATTTACAGTGTTTCTGTTATCCGTTATATCTTGAAAATTCAGTCCAGTTCCTGCGCATTTTTCCGATTCTTCAGTGATAAATGCACTAAAAACGAAAAGTTGGCGTGCATTTTGCTTAATTCGCCTCAATTCGATCCAAATTTGGAACATGGCTGACAGATGACAATGCCCTTGCACAATATTTCATACAGGAAGCATTCACGAATGGATCAGACCCAGAGCATTGACTATCGTCTTTTGGTGGATAACCTCAGCACCGCAATTTTACTGGTTGATCGTGACCTGAATATTTTTTATTTAAACTCGTCTTGTGAAGCATTGTTTGATATCAGTTTAATTCGCGCTTCGGGGCAACCCGTTTTAAATTTGCTGCACATGCCTGATGATGAGTTCAATACGCAAGAGGCTTTCCTGAATACCATCAAAACTGGTCAACCCTACACCCGCCGTGAAGCGACCATTAATGTCAATTTTAAAGATATTCATGTCGATTACACTGCATCACAGTTAAATGCAGGCAAGCCTTATCATCCTCTTTTGCTGATTGAATTGAATCCGATTGATCGGATGCTCAAAATTTCCAAAGAAGAAAACTTTATTCAACAGCATCAAGTCGCACGTCAGCTGATTCGTGGTGTGGCACATGAAATTAAAAACCCGCTTGCAGGAATTCGTGGTGCGACACAACTGTTAGCACGAAGTTTAAATGACCCGAAATATGATGAATTTACCGACATTATTATTAGCGAGGTAGATCGTTTAAGAAACTTGGCCGATACCATGCTCGGCTCACGCCAACTACCAAGCTATGAACTGGTCAATATTCACGAACCTTTAGAACGGGTGCGCAGCCTGATCGTCAATCAAACTAAAAACAAAATAAATATTATCCGTGATTATGACCTTTCTTTACCTGAAGTCATGGCAGACCGCGATCAATTGATTCAAGTCATGCTGAATATTTGCGCCAATGCAGTACAAGCCATGACCGAACATCCCGATTTCTTTACCGAGCATCGACCTGAATTGATTTTAAGAACTCGTATTCAACGCTTGGTTACCATTAATGGTGTGCTGAATCGTTCTACCGTACGTGTTGATATTGAAGATAACGGCCCAGGCGTACCTGAAGACATTTTAGAATCCGTGTTTTATCCATTGGTGACTGGACGCGCAAACGGTACAGGACTTGGTTTGAGCATCGCACAAAATATTATGCATCAACATAACGGAATGATTGAATGCCAATCCATTCCAGGAAAAACAATATTTAGCTTATATTTACCTTGGGAGGCGAGTCATGTCGCGAAATAAAATTTGGGTGATTGATGATGACCGTGCAATGCGCTGGGTACTGGAAAAAACTTTTAGAGAAGAAGGTTTTGAAGTCACCAGTTTTGAAGAAGCACAGTCTGCACTAGATGAGTTAAACCAAGATGCACCCGATGTAATTTTGACCGACATTCGCATGCCTGGAATTGATGGTTTAACTTTTCTTGGCAAAGTCAAAGTCAGTTATCCCGACTTGCCTGTGATTATTATGACTGCGCACTCCGATTTAGAATCGGCAGTATCTAGCTATCAAACAGGTGCATTTGAATACCTACCCAAGCCTTTTGATATTGATGAAGCACTTGCTTTAGTCAATCGTGCAATTTTGCATATCACCAAACTACAACAGCAAGAATCTGCAAAATCGACAGTGCAGCCAATTCAATCGACAGAAATTATTGGTGAATCGCCTGCCATGCAGGAAGTGTTTCGTGCGATTGGTCGTTTATCGCAATCACACATTACTGTGCTCATTAATGGTGAATCAGGTACAGGCAAAGAGTTGGTGGCGCATGCACTGCATCGACACTCACCGCGTAGCAGCAAACCATTTATTGCGCTGAATATGGCAGCCATTCCGAAAGATTTGATTGAAACCGAACTTTTTGGACATGAAAAAGGTGCATTTACAGGTGCCAATACACAACGTCAGGGACGCTTTGAACAAGCCAACGGCGGCACCTTGTTTTTAGATGAAATTGGTGATATGCCTTTTGAAACCCAAACCCGCTTATTGCGCGTCTTGGCAGATGGTGAATTTTATCGGGTTGGTGGACATATTCCTGTCAAAGTGGATGTACGGATTGTCGCAGCAACACATCAGGATTTGGAAAAACTGGTACAAGATGGACGCTTCCGTGAAGACTTATATCATCGCCTGAACGTCATTCGGATTCATATTCCTAAACTGGCGCATCGCAGTGAAGATATTCCAATGTTGGCACAGCACTTTTTGGCACGTGCAGGCAAAGAATTAGGCGTGAGTCCAAAAATATTGCGTCCTGAAACAGTCGAATATATGCAGCAATTGCCGTGGCAAGGTAACGTGCGCCAATTGGAAAACACTTGTCGCTGGCTTACCGTGATGATTACAGGACGTGAGGTCTATCCTGAAGATTTACCAACCGAACTCAAGCAAATTCCAATTGAAAAATTAGCCGAACATTCTGCGCTTCATGTGGCAGATCGGGTATCTATGCAGCATTGGGATGAATTACTTGGGCAATGGGCAGTACAAAAGTTAAAAAATGGCGAGATGAAACTTCTGGATATCGCCATTCCAATGTTTGAACGCACCTTAATTAATGCTGCACTGCAACAAACCCGTGGACGTAAACGTCATGCCGCTGAATTATTGGGTTGGGGACGTAATACTTTGACGCGAAAACTCAAAGAATTAGGAATGGACAGTGCCGATGATGAAATAGAAGAAGATATGGAGAGCTAAACGCAGAAAAAATATCTAATCCATCAAAATATAGGGAAATTCAGCTTTTGAATTTCCCTATTTTTATATCTTAGACTCTCTAAGTTAAGTGCAATTAAGCCGCGGTAAATCCAACATAGCGAGATAAACCTTGCACGCCTAAATCCGTTTTATAAATCAAATATTGCGGATAACGACTTGAAGTCAGTTCTTGCCACATATCCAACTGATCATCATGTGCATGAATTTCATCGACACTGCGTGGCATGCTTTGTTCAAATACATCTGAGGCATATTCAAAACCCAAATCCATTGCGACAAACAAAGTATGCTCGCAAGGCTGAATATATTGTTCTTCTGCCCAATCAATAACAGCATGTTGGCAATGTGGGCAAAGCAAATTTTCAGTCGCAGGCGTATTCAGTTCAATGAGTTGATATGGCATAGAGCAGCATCACCAATAGTAAAATAGATAAACATAAAATCTGTTTGCATCATAACAAGCAATTTCTATATTTTGCGCTAAGCACGGCTTATAATTATAGAAATTTTTTTAATTATACTTATGGCAACTCCAGAAAATGCAATTACACTTGCAGTACAACAACATACAGGGCAGCTAGATAAAGGCGGTCAGCCTTATATTTTGCATCCCTTACGTGTAATGTTGCAATTACAACAGCCCGATCAGCAAATTGTCGCTGTACTGCACGACATTCTTGAAGATACCCACACCACAGCACAAGACCTGCAAAATTTAGGATTTCAAACGCATATTATTCAAGCAATTCAGGCGCTCACCAAACTGCCGCATGAAACTCGTGTTCAAGCGGCTATGCGTACTGCACAAAACCCGCTTGCCTGTGCTGTAAAAATTGCAGATGTGCAAGACAACATGAATTTAACGCGGATTCCCAATCCTACAGCACGTGATTTAGCCCGTTTAGAAGAATACCGACAAGTTTTAGAGATTCTGCAAAAAAGCACAGCAATAAAGCACAATTAAAGATTGACAACATGCAACGATGCCACTTTAATTTAAGTATTGTTGCATAAATGGAATTTAGTCATGCTTACAGATTTGGATGATTTTTATTGTTTTGCCCAAGTGGTCGAACATGGTGGATTTAGTGCAGCAGAACGCGCCACCGATATTCCAAAATCCAAACTTAGCCGACGCGTACACAACCTAGAAGAACGCTTAGGTGTGCGTTTAATTCAGCGCAGCTCACGTCATTTTGCGGTCACAGAAATTGGTATGAATGTGTATCGGCATGCGCAAGTAATGATGAATGCTGCCCAAGCCGCGCACGACTTGGTCGATCACCTAAGTATTCAACCGCGTGGTGTAATTAAAGTCAGCTTACCTGTTTCAATTGCACAAAATGAAATTGCCAAAATCTTGCCTGAGTTTTTGAAAGCCTACCCTGAAATTAAAGTACAGCTAATTGTCAGCAACCGTCGTGTCGATATCGTCAACGAAGGGATCGACATTGCCCTGCGTGTCCGCTCAAATTTAGATGATGATCCAAGTTTGGTGATTCGCAAATTCAGCAACATCGAACAACATCTATTTGCCAGTCAGGCTTATTTGAATGAATTTGGCGATTTGAAAAAACCTGAAGATTTAAGTCATCATAAAATTTTAAGCATGTCGGATGAGCATTTAGATCAATACATGGTTGTGCATGATCAACAACAGCAACCGAAAAAAATTAAGGTCAACCCTACAGTCATGGGTTCAGATTTAATGATGCTAGCGCAATTGGCACGACAAAATTGTGGCATTGTGTTGTTGCCTGACACGATTGTTGAAGATTATGTTGCATCGGGTGAATTGGTTCGTGTTTTACCCGACTGGCACGCACCGCATGGTATTTTCCATGCCGTCTATCCATCACGCCGTGGTTTATTACCTGCTGTACGTGTATTTATCGACTATTTGGTCGAAAAGCTAACCATTCGTTAGCACATAGGATCTTTTGATTTCAGATACGAAACAGCAAAAAAAAAGCTTATCTAAGACAGATAAGCTTTGAAAACTACAATCTAAAATAAGAAAGCTAAAACAAAGAAACTACAGCAAGTATCTTTGACTTCAATTATAGCGATTGTTCATTTTTTAACAAATAGTTTAAAACTAAAGTCTAAGATGTTTTATCTATCAGTCTTAACCTGAAAGCATTCGTGCATTAAATTTCAGGATAACTCCCCGTACCTTCTGGCCACGGCGATAACACTTCAAAGCCTGTATCAGTCACAGCAACCATGTGTTCCCATTGTGCAGAAAGTGATTTATCTGTCGTCACCACCGTCCAGCCATCTTTCAGTTCTTTCACACGCGCTTTGCCCGCATTCACCATTGGCTCAATGGTAAATACCATGCCTTTTTTAAGCACCAAGCCTTGTCCAGGCTGACCATAATGCAGCACACTTGGTTGTTCGTGATACACCTGCCCAATACCATGTCCGCAATATTCACGCACAATGCTAAACCCTTCACGATGCGCCACACTTTGAATGGCATAGCCAATATCGCCCAAAGTCGCGCCCGGTTTCACCGTATGAATCCCTGCGCGCATCGCCTCATAAGTGGTATCGACCAGTTTTTTCGCTTCTGGTTTCACCTGACCCACATAGTACATACGACTGGTATCACCATAAAAACCATCTTTAATCACTGCCACATCAATATTAATAATGTCGCCATCTTTTAAAATGGTTTTGGATGATGGAATACCATGACAGACCACTTCATTGGGTGAAATACAGGTGGTTTTGGTATAACCGTGATAGCCCACATTGGCAGGAATGACTTTTAAGGTATTTACAATATAATCGTGACACAAATCATCTAAGTATTCTGTCGTGACTCCGGGTTTGACATGCTCGCCAATCATCTGCAACACCTGAGCAGCCAAACGCCCCGAAATGCGTAATTTCTCAATATCTTGCTCTGATTTAATGCTGACTTTAAGGGCGCGCATGATGAACTCCTGACCTGAAGCCTGAGATTATAGCCCTTTCGGCTTGTAAAATCAGCTCAAGCTGCCAAACAAGTATCCATCGTCATGCGACCAACAGTTTTGTTTAAGAACTGCGCATTTAAAATAGCAACCAAAACTTATACTAGATAAGCCATCTATACTATGTGGGATCAGCATTTTTCAAAAATACATCAGATAAACAGTAAGTTATTTAATTTTTATAGTGAAGATTAAAATAGCCTACAAACACATATCATAAAAAATATTCATATGACCTATAAAATAAATTAGAAAATCATAGCTCGATCTACTAAAATCGCTTTCTTTTGTTTACATCTTATTTCTCTCCCATGACGAATTTACGCACACGGGATATTATTGCCTTGGGTTTTATGACCTTTGCGCTGTTTATTGGTGCAGGTAATATTATTTTCCCACCTATCGTGGCACAGCAAGCGGGCGAACACGTCTGGCTTGCTGCGCTCGGTTTTCTCATTACCGCAGTTGGCTTACCCGTGATTACCATTATGGCGTTGTCACGTGTCGAAGGTTCTATACAAATTTTAAGTTCGCCTTTAGGCAAAATCGCGAGCTTAATTTTAACAGTCGTCTGTTATTTAGCGGTTGGCCCGCTTTTCGCCACACCACGTACCGCTACCGTATCTTATGAAATTGGTTTCTCTGCCTATTTTGGCGATTCCGCGAGCACCTTATTCATTTATAGCGCCATCTATTTTGCCTTGGTGATGTTAGTTTCACTGTATCCACACAAAATTTTAGATACAGTGGGCTATGTACTTTCCCCGCTTAAAATTCTGTCATTACTAATTTTAGGCATCACTGCATTTATTATTCCGACAGGTACAATTTCACCTGCCATTCACAATTATGTGAACAGTCCTGTATCTGAAGGCTTTATTAACGGTTATCTCACTATGGATACCTTAGGTGCATTGGTATTCGGGATTGTGATTATTAATGCGATTCGTTCACGTGGCGTAACTGATAAAAAACTCATCACCCGCTATGCGGTATGGGCAAGTTTAATTTCAGGGATCGGTTTAACTTTAGTTTATCTAAGCCTATTTAAACTGGGGATGGGCAGTCACGATGTTGCCGCCAATGCCAGTAATGGTGCAGTCATTTTACATGCCTATGTGCAACATGCTTTTGGCGGATTTGGCTCGGTATTTTTAGCTGCAATGATTTTTATTGCCTGCATGGTTACGGCAATTGGACTGACATGCGCATGTGCTGGATATTTTGAGCAAATTACTAAAATTCATTATCGCCGTTGGGTATTTATTTTAGTGGGCTTTGCCTTTGTTATTTCCAATCTTGGACTCACCAAACTCATTGCAGTTTCAGTGCCTATTTTAAGCGCGATTTATCCACCTGCAATTGTGGTCATTCTACTCAGCTTTTTCTGGGGATTATTCCGTATTCCAACCCGCGTGATTGCACCTACTGCCGCAGTTGCATTGCTCTTTGGCATCATTGATGCAATGAAGGCCGCAGACTTAGCTAGATTCTTGCCAACCACACTGACCAATTTTCCCCTGAGTGAACAAAACCTCGCTTGGTTGATTCCTGCATTACTGATTTTTGTATTCGCTGCAATTCATGATCGAATGAAAAAATAGCCAGTACGGACTTCGAGCTCGGCTATTTTTTCAAGTCATGCTCTATTTTCGAGCTGTATCGTATTAAAGTCGTGTTTTATCCAAATACGAATTTAAGTTAGACAATAATTGTCAGGTTTTACCCAAACCCGCACTTATTGTTTCTTGTGCTAAAACTGCCTCTTTTTAAGGCAATTTATCAGTCATGATAATAGCAACCCAAATAATTATTTGGTATAAATAAACAAATGAAATTAAAATATTTTCAATAAAAAACTAAAACAAAATAAATCATTCACCCATTTTAAGCAGAGCTCAAATTAACGCTAAAGTCGTATAGTCGCCCTCAAAATTAGCTGGCATAAAATATGCAAGTACGATTGAAATCGTATTTAAATGGCTTAAAAAACACACTACTTTTTTATTATTTTGTAAATAAATGATAATAAATAGTGGTATTTCATATGAAAATGATGTTTTTTATCAAAATATGACTATAAGGACTTGAAATAGTTTGCTAAACAAGGTAGAACAATAAAACCAATCTGACTAAAATGCTCTGATTTTAGTGATTTATAACAAGGAGGGATGGAGATGTTTTCACATTTCAATACGCAAGTCTTCATTAACGCTCTGAAGGCTAACCAAAATCTAGTTACTTTTTTAAGCACCACTTTTGCACTGATGCTGACCCTATTGCTCCAAGGCTCAATTCAAGGCAACTTGAAACCAACCTATTTTTTATATGCCTTATTGGTATGTATAGCCTTTGCGATTTGGACATCCATTGACCAAAAGTTTCGTGAACATAAAAACGTAGAAGTTCATTAATCTTACCCTAGCACCCACTCATTTTAGCTTTTTCGCTTTCACTTTGCGGCAGATGGATCACTCCTCTGCCGCCAAACTCAAAAAGTAGATTCTAATCATCATTCCCGATCTACAGCAAAAATCTCAAAATCTTCTACGGGGCTACCAAGAAAAAATTAAACTGAGCAATTAGAATTACAACAATCCATAGATTGCGCCAAGCAATAACACACTAGTCCCACCCAATTCAGCCACAATCAATAACAGCATCGCCAAACTCATGCACCAACTTGGCAATGTCCATGCTGCAATTTGATGCGGTTGTTTAAATTGATTAGTGGTATCTTTAAGCAATCCATGCAAGATATAACTCAGAATAGAAAAGCTAAAAAATACTAAATTTAGAATCACACAAATTAAAATTACAGTGGCATCCCAAATACAAAAATAAGCCAAGACCGCTAAAATTAAACTTGCAGGTGCATATAACAAACTACTGCGATGTGCGATATCCACATAATAATGAGCACGCGCTTGGGCAGAAGCACGAATTTGCCAATATTTCCACACGCCTGTAAGCATCCCCACCCACAAAAATATTCCACTGAAAATAATCGCAAGGCGCACTGCCAAAGATAAACTTTCCATGTTTAACACTCTTTTATTTTTCGTGTGGCTATTTAACTACACTCGCAGACTACTAAGCTTGACTTTAGAGTCAGAAAAAATACAAGTTTCTTTTTGGAACTCGTGTAAAGTAACTTTATTCTCATCATCCTTAAAACATTATGAGCACATTTGAAAGCTTAAATATTATATGTGCAGATGGTTATGCCCTCGCTGCCTGTTATTATCCAAATCAATATACACAAGCACAGCGTCTACCCGTCTTGATTTGTCCCGCGACAGGCATTACCAAGAATTTTTATCACGCTTTTGCCACATGGCTAAATGAACAAGGCTATGCTGTGCTGTGTTTTGATTTTCGTGGTATTGGTGATTCGTTACACGAACCATTGAAACAATGTGAAGCCAGTATTGTTGATTGGGGGCAGTTAGATATTCCTGCAGCAGTAAATACTTTGCTGCAAAAAACGCAAGCTGAACAAGTGGTTTTATTGGGACACAGCGCAGGCGGACAATTACTGGGGATTAACCCTGAATATCATAAAGTGGCAAAAGTCGTAGCTGTTTCAGGCTCTACAGGCCACACAAAAGGTTTAAAAGGTCGTACTCGCCTACTTGCCCCTGTGATGTTTAAAGTTATTTTTCCACTTGCCAGAATCACACATGGTTATGGCCCAACCAATGCAATTGGCATGGGCGAAAACCTACCTAAAAATGTGGCCCAACAATGGGCACAATTTTGTAGCAAACCCGGCTATGTCATCAATGCTAAAGGCAAAACAGTTTCACAGCATTATCACGATGAAATTCGTTGCCCGATTACTGCTATTTGGAGTTCGGATGATGAGATTGCCACCGAAGCCAATGTGAAAGATTTACTCCGTCTCTATCCCCATGCATCGACTAATATGATTGAACTTAAACCAAAGCGTTATCAGCATAAAGCCATTGGGCATATGGCGATGTTTAAAAAGTCACATCGAAATTTATGGAATGTGATTGAAAATCAATTGGCAGTTTAATTTTTAGTGGCGAAGTCACATACAAATTAAACATTTGTTTCAGTTTCTCGCTTTTTCTTTTCCCTGTTTAAGCAACCAAATTTGTAATCCTGTTTGGTTGTTTCTTTTTTTCTATTCCATGCCACATTTCATGTTCAGCTTTTAAAATCCAGACTTATCGCTGATACACATTTTCAGGATGAAACATCACAATCTTTTTATTACACCATAAAAAAGCTCCACCATTTCGGTAGAGCTTTTTGAGTGATTTAATTCAAAGCTTAGTAATTAGCGTAAGCGAATCATCACAGTTTTAATACGGTTACCATCAAGTTCTGTCACTTCAAAGTGCACACCTTGATAATCCAACTGCGTGCCGACCTGAACTTCACCTTGGGTTTTATCTAAAATCAAACCTGCAACGCTAATGTAGCCTGCATCTTCTTCAATCAGATCCATCATACCCAGTTCAAGTTCAAGCTGGTATAAATCCAGCATACCTGTTGCTTTCCATTCGTTTTCATTGGTTTTAACCAAATCTAACTGTTCGTCTGCATCAGGGAATTCACCTGCAATCGCTTCAAACACATCAAGCGGTGAAATCAAACCTTGAACATTACCAAACTCATCGCTGACTAAAACCAAAGAACCTTTAGAGGTACGTAACGTATTGATCGCATCAATCACTTTCATTTTTTCAAAAATGTAAATTGGACGCTGACGTTTAATTAAAGCTTTAAGCTCTTCTTCTTCGTCCAATACATCTAACAACTCTTTGGCACGTACAATACTAATGACTTTATCTAAACTACCACGACACACTGGGAATAAGCTGTGTGGTACAGATAGAATCTGTTCGCGGATTTGTTCAGGTGAATCTTCAATATCGACCCATGAAATTTGGCTACGTGGCGTCATAATTGATGCGACTGAACGCTCTGCCAAGGTCAAGACACCACCAATCATGTAGCGTTCTTCATCTGCAAACGCTTCTTGCGCTTCGTTATGCAAATCAGGGCTACTGGTTTCAACTCGCCCCCCCATCAATTTTAAAATTGAATCTGCAGTACGGTGACGTAACGGAATTTTTGCTTCATGTTTTGCAACATTGCGCTGACCAAATTGGTTAAACGCTTCAATAGCAATCGCAACACCAATACCCGAATAGATATAACCTTTAGGGATATGGAAGCCAAAACCTTCTGCAATCAAGCTGATACCAATTAATAGTAAGAAGCTTAAACACAAAATCACCACTGTTGGATGACGGTTCACAAAAGCAGTTAATGGCTTAGATGCAAGTAACATCACCAACATTGCAACCACCATGGCAACCATCATCACATAGATGTTGTCGACCATGCCAATTGCGGTAATGACTGAGTCTAAAGAGAAAACTGCATCTAGAACAACAATTTGTGCTACAACTGCGGCAAAACTTGCATAAACCACATTGGTCGTGACTTTGACTTCGGGTTTGCCTTCCATCTTCTCATGCAACTCTCCTACCGCCTTATAGACGAGGAACAAACCGCCACCCAAGAGAATGAGGTCACGCCCTGAAAAGGTTTTTTCAAATAAGGTAATTAACGGTTCGGTTAAAGTAACCAACCAAGAGATTGCAAATAACAATCCTAAACGCATAAACAACGCTAAAGATAAGCCAATCACACGGGCTTTATCACGCTGTTCTGGGGGTAATTTTTCTGCAAGAATTGCAATAAAGACTAGGTTATCAATACCTAATACGATTTCTAGAATAATAAGTGTAATTAAACCAACCCATATTCCCGGATCTAATAAAAACTCCATTAGTTCATAGCTCCGAGATAGTTAGCAGAAATCGAAATATAAAGTAGACCTGCGCACGGCGACGGATCCATAAAAGTAACCTTTTTAGCAATAGATAGCTTAATTATGCACAATCTTGAACATTTGTAATTAAATTTTTAATTTTTTTGAATAAAACTAAACAGTACGATCTATAAGATGGTTTTTACTTTATTTTTCACATTCTTAATTTTTTTAGAGCGATGACAGCCAAACAAAAGCCGTGAGAATGGATTAAAAATGTCAAATGAATTGTAATGTATTTTTAGACGCATTAGTCATAGATTACAACTGTAAGCCAACCCACACTTTAATCTAAACTTAAAATATTGATAAAAAACAACTATTGTTAAAAGATTAGACCAAAGCTTATAATTTTTTTGCAAAATTCAACGCAATAACCCGCACTTTTACCTAAAAGCCAAGTGTACAAATGTATTTTTTTAACTAAAATGCAGCCTAAGTTGATGGTTAAATTGATAATTCAACTTATAAAACCAGATAACTCACTACTAATCCAAACTAAAACAATTCTATAGGATTAATTGATATGACACATGAATATGGATTGAACTTAAACAAATGCCTACGCGCTTGGAAAAATAGCCATTTCAAAGCCAGCTTCTAAATCGAGATTCATCATATTTCGTCAGATTTCAACCAAATTTTAGCCACTGAAAGCATCTTGCTAAGCACATGAGTTTTCACATAAAATGTGAAATATCAAAAATACAATTAAAACAATGCAGGGAATATGCAATGTCCAAGAAATATTCAAAATTTCTACCATCCGCCGACCAATATGATATTGAACAATTTCCGTATTATTGGGTCACACAAGTACATGCTCAATATGTACAGAATGTCGATCAGGCACTTAAAAAGTATGGTTTAGATAATTCTCGCCGTCGTATTTTATTGGCATTAAGGTCAAAAGCACATGCGAGTGTGTCTGATTTGTCAGACATGGTGGTGTCAAAAATGTCAACTACAACTAAAATTGTTTATCGTTTAAAAGATGAAGGTTTGGTTGAAACTTATTCTTGTGATGATGATGCGCGTATCACTCGTGTCGTGCTTACTGAAAAAGGTAATGAGATGACCAACAAAATTAATGATCTGACTAGCGTTGTTTTAGAGCAGTCATTTGATGGTTTAACTCCACTACAAATTGAAAAAATGATGGAAAGTTTACGTCATATTTTTAATAATTTAGCACGCTAAACATCACGTTATTGTTCCACATCTGTTCTTATCCTATATAAGCACAAGATGTACTTAAAGATCGAAAAAATTGAGCTGGGGGCTTACTTTTTCGATCTTTACTTTTGGTACATGTGAACACTCAAACTCGTCTAAAGGAAAGCCCTGCACAAAGCTGTGTATGTTCGGTGTTTTCAAACTTAGCCATTCATCTAAACGTGCATGTGGAATAACAATAACAGAACGTTTGACTGGCCCAGGCTCATGAAATTCCTTCATCATCGCGTGATCAATTGCGTCCATGGTAATCATACTCGCAGAACGGACAATTTCTTCCGTGCCTTGCCCATCCTTTAAACGGCAAATTTCATACAGTGCTGCAATAAAAAAGGCCTGTCCATCTTTACGACGTACACCCCAACGCTGCGGTTTACTGTCTATATATTTGGATTCATAAAATTCTGACACAACAATCGCGCCAAATTTACACTTATAAGCAGCTTCACTAAAACTTGGTTTTTCTAATAAAGTTTCGTTACGGCAATTATAGGTTTTTTGCGCAATACTTCTGTCTTCCGCCCATTTGGGAATCAAGCCAAAATTCACCGAGCGCCACTCTAAACCTTGTTCAGACTTAAACAATAGTGGCACACTCGAATTTGGATACGCTTCTTCAGCATATTCAAACGGAATTTCAGGCAGACCTAATGCAGATAATTGCGCTATGCTTATTGGTTTAAAATTGGCACACATATACAAATTGGATGATTAGACACACGCACTATATTATGCGTTTTGATCATGAACAGTAAGTGCGCACCCACGCATTCCTTCTTACTCAAACAAAACGCAGGACAAATAATTACCGTTAAGCTGGCAATGTCAGCCAATGCGTGCGGGTAAATTCTTCAAATATCCAGCGCCCATTAAAACGACCTAAGCCTGAGTTTTTCTCACCACCAAACGGTGCATTGGCATGATCGGCAACGGTAATACCATTAATATGTGTCATTCCAACATCAAACTGTGCTGCAAATTCTGCACCGCGTTCTACATTTGTAGTGCATACAGCAGCAGATAAACCATAGCGTGTATCGTTCGCTAACTGTAAGGCATGTGCGGTATCTGCTGCTTTGAGAATCGGTAAAATAGGTCCAAAACTTTCATTTTGTACAATTTCTGAATCGGCAGCGACATTCACAAAAACATGTGGTGCAACTAAGTTCCCCGTAACCCCGCCCGCATAAACCAATTCTGCACCCTGCGCCTGTGCTTTTTGAATAATATGCTGATGCTTTTTCACCTGTTCTGCATTAATAATTGGCCCAATCAAGGTGTCATTTTTATTCGGATCACCTACTACTAATTGCGACACACTTGCTAACAATTTTTCAAGATAGGCTGCATAAATAGACTGATCGACAATGACCCGATTGGTACTCATGCAAATTTGACCTTGATGCAAAAAGCGCCCCATCACAGTTAGTTCTACGGCCAAATCTATATCTGCATCATCCAAAATGACTAAAGGTGCATTGCCACCGAGTTCTAAGGCGACACGTTTTAAATGCTCACCCGCAACGGCCAGTTGCCCTACATGCTGTCCAACTTCTGTAGAGCCTGTAAATGAAATCATTTTAGGAGTTGCATGCTCAACAAAGTAATCACCAATTTCACGACTCGCACCCGCCACCACATTGAGTACGCCTGCAGGCAAGTCTGCTTCTTCGAACAGTTTACCGAGTATAGTTCCACCTGTGACTGGCGTATCACTGGCAGGTTTGAACACTACACTATTACCACAAGCAATCGCTGTAACCACTGAACGCATAGACAAATGGAAAGGGAAATTCCACGGACTGATCACAGCAATAACACCCAAAGGTTTACGCAAAACAACACTACGGACTTTCGGATCTTTGCTTTCCAGTTGCGTCGTGGTCATTTGCTCGGGAAATTGTGCAGCTTCTTGAATAATCCCTAAAGCAGCATCGACTTCGATATTGGCTTTTAAACGGGTACTGCCCGACTCATCAATCAGCCACTGGATAATTTCTTCGCGTCGTTGCTGAATGACTTGCTCTAAGTTCTTAATGATGTATTGACGCAGACTTGTGGATTGAATCAATTGTTCATCAAAAGCTTTTTGCGCTGTACTATAGGCACTATCAACATCTACCACGCTGGCGCCCTGCATCTCAAAAATTGTAGTTTGATGATATGGATTCAAGTTTGGAATGGTTTTAGTAGATGTCCCAACCGACCACTTGCCGCCAATAAATTGTTGATTCAAATCTTGATATGCTGGCATGTATTTGTCCTTGCGCTACTTTTTATATATGACTTTCACTCTACTCCGCAGCTTGATGTTTTTCTAGCAGCAAGTACATCCTGTAACTATTCAGCTGCAAAATTTTCAAAAAACCATAAGCAAAATACAGGCAACAAAAAAGCCTCCGAAGAGGCTCATTTGTTTGTATTACACAATCAGTAAATCAAATCCTAAAGGATTAATCACCTGTATAACCTTTTAACTTTAAACGCGCTGCGTGTAAAAGTGGCTCTGTGTAACCAGAAGGTTGCTCGCCACCTTTGAAGATCAAGTCAGATGCAGCTTGGAATGCAATGTTATTAGCAAAGTCGTTAGACATAGGCGTGTATAGTGGATCATCAGCATTTTGTTGATCTACAATTTTCGCCATGCGCTGCATTACTTCTTCAACCTGTTCACGCGTTACAATTCCGTGACGTAACCAGTTGGCAACGTGCTGAGAAGAAATACGTAAAGTTGCACGGTCTTCCATCAGGCCCACATCATTGATGTCTGGAACTTTAGAACAACCTACACCCAGATCAACCCAACGAACGACATAACCCAAGATACCTTGGCAGTTATTTTCCAGTTCTTTTAGTTTCTCTTCTTCAGACCAGTTGGTATCAGTTGCAAGAGGTGGAGTTAACAAATCATCTAAAGGCAATGCTTCAGTTGCAAGCAATTCTTGCTGACGGTTTGCTACATTAATTTGATGGTAGTGAATCGCGTGAATCACTGCACCTGTTGGAGACGGAACCCATGCACAGCTTGCGCCTGCTTCAGGATGTTCAGTCTTGGTTTTGTACATGTCTAAAAGCATGTCTGGTTTTGGCCACATGCCTTTACCAATCTGTGCTTTACCACGTAGACCTGTTTGTAGACCTACCATGACGTTACGGTTTTCGTAAGCTGGGAACCATTTTTGGCCTTTGATTTCGCCTTTACGAACAAATGGACCTGCTTCCATGAAGGTATGGATTTCATCACCTGTACGATCCATGAAACCGGTGTTAATAAAGATGGTACGGTCTTTCGCCTGAGCAATACAGTTTTTCAGGTTAACAGAGGTACGACGCTCTTCATCCATGATACCGATTTTCAGGGTTTTAGCAGGTAAGCCAAGCGCTTGTTCAGCACGTTCAAACAGCTCAACCGCAAATGCTACTTCTTCTGGACCGTGCATTTTTGGCTTAACGATATACATAGAACCGGTACGTGAGTTCTTGATCGTGTTCTCACCACGGATATCAGCCACAGAAAGCAATGGAGTGACCAATGCATCCATGATGCCTTCATAAATTTCTTCGCCATCTACAAGGATCGCCGGGTTTGTCATCAAGTGACCCACGTTACGAAGCAGCATCAATGAACGGCCATGAACCTTGGTCTCACCGCCTTCAACATTTTTGAAGGTGCGGTCAGCATTTAGTTTACGGGTAATGGTCTTGCCATTTTTCTCGATAGACTCTTCAAGCGTACCTTTCATCAAGCCTAACCAGTTACGGTAGCCTTCAACTTTTTCTTCAGCATCAACTGCTGCAACAGAGTCTTCCAAGTCTTGAATCGTCGTTACAGCCGCTTCAAGCACAACATCTTTCACGCCAGCTGCATCTGTCTGTCCAATTGGGCTGTTTGCATCAATCTGGATGATTGCGTGCAGGCCGTTATTTTTCAGTACGATTTCAGTTGGTGCAGAAGCTTCGCCATTGTAACCAACGAATTTAGAGCTATCCGCAACAGTTGTTGTAGAACCATCTTTTAGGCGAACAACAAGTTTGTTTGCTT
This sequence comes from Acinetobacter sp. YH12131, assembly GCF_013418635.1. NCBI lineage: Bacteria > Pseudomonadati > Pseudomonadota > Gammaproteobacteria > Moraxellales > Moraxellaceae > Acinetobacter > Acinetobacter sp. YH12131. Next base: position 76,340 of record NZ_VPBQ01000005.1, on the reverse strand, counting down.
CTACAGCATATTGAGTCGCGTCGGCATGTGAACCTTGCGCCAATGGGAAAGTTTCATTTAAGAAGTTTTTCGCGAATGCAATTACTTTTTCACCACGAACTGGGTTGTAGCCTTTACCTTTTTCTGCGCCATTTTCTTCAGAAATAACGTCAAAACCGTAAAGTGCGTCATATAACGAACCCCAACGTGCGTTTGCTGCGTTCAAGCAATAACGTGCGTTACGTACAGGTACTACGAGCTGTGGACCAGCCAATAATGCGATTTCTTCATCAACATTTTCGGTGGTAATTTGAAAATCTTCTACTTCTGGTAATAAGTAGCCAATTTCAGTCAAGAAAGCTTTGTAAGCTTCTAATTCAAATGTATTATTGCGGTGCCATTCATCAATTTTAGCCTGAAGCTCATCACGCTTTGCGAGTAATGTTTTGTTCTTAGGGCTAAGATCGACAACGACTTGCTCAAAGTTTTTCCAGTATGTATCACTGTCCAAACCAGAACCTGGTAATGCTTCATTTTCGATGAAATCGTAAAGTTCTTTAGCAATCGCTAACTTGCCTTTTTGAATACGTGCAGTCATTGTCTTTCCTGATATTGCTACTTTTTATACAAGAGATTCTAGTATACTGATTTATATTTAGCTGAATAGTATTATCACATTTCAAAATAACGATCATTTATTACAAGATGAATGACAACAATCATCATAAATCCTGATCAGAAACACGACACTATTACTCATCTAAATACACTTTTACAGTGTATAAAGTTTTTGAAATGTCGAAATTAGACTTAAGTTCAGATTTTGTTGTAAAAATCGGCGTCAGTCTTATTGCAACCCTTCAAGATTAAGCCATGTTTATGACAAAATGTCGATAAAACCAACAGTCACATCTTTTCTATCATAAAAAAGCGCCTAGTTCTAGGCGCTTAAAAGATCAACTGATTTGATGTTTGGCTTCGGTGGCCTGTATCTGTCGATGTTCTTCATTTAAGTAATCATCAGACTGCATTTCCAATAAACGTGAACGTGTGCGTTCAATTTCAAATGCCAGTTTTTCGCCCTGATAAATTTCAATAATCGAATCTTCAGAAGTCAGTAATAACTTGACACCACGATCATAAAATTCATCGACCAAATAAATAAAACGACGTGTTCCTTCAGACAAGAAGTCTGTTAAATGCGGTACATTGCTCACCAAAACCGTGTTGTAGATGTTGGCAATTTCAATAAAGTCTGCAGGACTACGCGGTTTAAAGCACAGTTCTGAAAATTCACACCACAACACATCTTCAGTATGCGCAATTGTTTCAACAATACGTTGGTTGATAATAATTGGCTCAGAAGAATAATGTTGTGTATTACTCAAAGCACTGAAACGCTGTGCCATCCAGTTTTGATTATCATGCGTTAAAGGCGATTTAAATAATTGCGCCTGTTTCAAAACACGTAAGCGATAATCTACACCAGCATCGACATTTAGCACTTGGCAATGTTTTTTGACCATTTCAATGGTTGGAATAAAACGATCTCGATGGATACCATTTTTATATAAACCGTCTGGGGCGATGTTAGATGTTGCCACCAAAGTAATGCCACGATGGAATAATTTTTGGAACAAGTCACTCAGAATCATCGCATCAGTCACGTTAGATACGAAAAATTCATCGAAACAAATCACCACTGCATCTTTATAAATTTGGTCTGCAACAGAATCGAGCGGGTTACGCTGCCCTGAAAGTTTGTTCAGTTCACGATGCACATGCTGCATAAAGTGGTGAAAGTGCATACGTGTTTTACGTCTAAATGGAATCGAGTCGTAAAACTGATCCATGAGCCATGTTTTACCACGACCTACACCACCCCACATATAAACACCCTGTGGTGCTGTTTGGCGGCGGAAACGGCGGAACGCTTTTTTTGATGCTTTATAGCGTTGAATTAATTCCTGCCACACACGCTCAAGTTCGTGTACAGCCTGCGCCTGCGCATCATCTGGCATAAATTGTCCAGAGGCTAACGCTTGTGCATAACGCTCCGCAGGCGATAATGGAGTAAAGGCTGTGGTTTGTGGCGAATTAAAATCAGACATATTCATCAGTACTTATTTGGGCAAATAGATTATAACGAAGATCGAATCACGAGATATAGCACTTTGGCATAGTTTGCAAAATACTTAGGCTATTTTGTATATTGGCGTGGACTTTGTCCAAACCACCGCTTAAAGGCATGATTAAATGCTGCGGGTTCTGAATAACCAAGTAACTCTGCAATCATTTCAATTGAATATTCCTGATATTCAATTAATCGCAATGCTTTATCTTTGATGAGATCTTCACGAATTTGTTTATAACTGGTGTTCAGTTGTTGCAGTTGATGGCGCAATGTCCGTTCAGGAATTTGCAAAGCATGTGCTGTTTCTGCCATGCTCGGCATACTGCCCTGTTGTAACTCCAAATAATCTTTTACGCGCTGCACTACCGAAGGCGCATCATCTTCAAGTTTAAGTCGCTCTAACTCAATCACACACTTGGCTTCATAACTGCTAAAAGTGACTGCATCGGCAGAGGGAATACGTGCTGTGAGAACTGCATCATCAAACCAAAATGCTGCTTGTGATTGATTAAAAACAATATCTTGACCGTAATAATCATAAAAAGTTTGCAAAACTTCACTTTGCTGCGGCTGTACAAATGGCAATTCTATGCGAATACGTGGCGCACTCATCCCCATCATTTTATATAGGTCTTGAATAAATTTGAATGTGCCTGAAATTTCACACTGCGCACGTAATACACCTAAACTACTATGTAAATCATTGGGTTGATAACACAATGCAATATGTCGCGTGCTATGTTGTAAACTTAGTTTCCCGCTTAAATGCGTCAATCCCTGATATTGAATCCCTTTTTCTAATGCAGTGGCAATATCTGGACTGGTCACCAATAACATCAATAAAGGACCATAACCTGCCAAAGCATAATGCTGTCCAATAAACAGCCCCATTTCAGGTTCTACATCTTCACCAATCACTTTTAGAATATCCCATTCCAAACTCGGATGAATAATTGAACTGGTATCCAGCGCATCTGCACGCAAGCCGATACTTTGCAATTTTGCATCGACATCAACGCCTGCTTTACGCATGCCTTGTATTAAATACATTAAGCCAAGTATGGATCTTTTCATAAAATGAACAGTGCGAAACGGAATATCCTTTTTACCCGATTCATCCACAGATAGAAATTGCCGAAAATATCAATTTTTATGTCAGCACGATCATGTTACCACATGCTGGCTTATTCTATCCTGACTCAAACAAACTCAAGTCAAACAAAATAAATATAAGGATGTCTTCATGCAGGATGCAGCAGCGTATTATCAAGTCGCAATTATTGGTGCAGGCTTTGGCGGATTAGCCATGGCGATTCGTTTACTACAACGCAATATTCATAACTTTGTGATTTTAGAAAAGTCTGATGAAGTGGGTGGTACTTGGCGTGAAAATCAATACCCTGGTGCGGCTTGTGATGTGCAGTCGCATCTGTATTCATTGTCATTTGCACCCAAAACTGACTGGTCAAAACGCTATGCCGAAGCACCAGAAATTTTTCAATATATTCAAGATGTGGTGCAACAATTTAATCTGCGTGAATATTGCCAATTTAACAGCGAAGTGGTGCATACGGAATACCATGAAAAAGAATGTCTGTGGCACGTTACATTAAAAGATGGCAGACAATTGAGTTGTCAATATTTAATCTTTGCTTCTGGTCCACTACATGTGCCGCAAATCCCTCACATTCAAGGGATTGAAAAGTTTCAGGGCAAGGTTTTTCACTCCTCACAATGGGATCATCAATACGACTTAAATGGTAAAGTTGTGGCATCCATTGGTACTGGCGGCAGCGCAATTCAATACATTCCTGAAATTGCACCCCAAGTCAAACAACTATATGTGATGCAACGTACGGCTGCATGGGTCATTCCACGCGATGAACGTAAATATTCACAACTCAGCAAGACTTTGTTCAAGGCATCGAATATTTATCGCCAAATCCATCGTACCCGCTTGTACTGGACCAATGAGTCTCGTGTCGTGCCGATTGTACAACCTCAGATCATGAAATATGGTCAAAAGCTTGCAGAAGCCTTTATTCGTTTTCAGGTGAAAGATAAAGAACTCGCCAAGAAACTAACTCCTGATTTCGTCATGGGTTGTAAGCGTATTTTGATTTCCAACAAATACTTTCCAACCTTTAACCGTAAAAACGTTGAACTGGTTACAGATGCTATTCAGGAAATTACTGCAAATGGCATCATCACCAAAGATGGTAAAGAACGTCAGATTGACTGCCTGATTTATGGTACAGGTTTTATTACCGATCCACGTATCTACTTAAAGCATTTTGATTGTGTCGGTCGTAATGGCATTGAGCTGAAACAGGCATGGAAAGATGGCGCTGAGAGTTATTATGGCATTGTCACCAAGAACTTCCCGAACCTGTTCCAGCTACTTGGTCCTAACACAATCTTAGGTCATAACTCTGTGATTTTCATGATTGAATCACAAGTGAACTATATTCTACAGTTGATCCAGACCGTGGATAAAACTGCTACTCAGGCGATTGAAATCAAGCATGATGTACAAGATCAGTTCAACGAACGTGTACAGGAACAGCTTAAAGGTACGGTATGGCAAGCAGGTGGCTGTAGTAGTTGGTATCAGGCAGCGGATGGCAAAAACTTCTCTCTATGGCCAACTTATACCTGGAAATACTGGTTAGAAACGCGTAAAGCCAATGTTGCTGATTATAATTTTATGAGTAATGACGCTAAGCAATCAAAAAAACAAGTCGCTTAAATTGTAATGATAAAGGAGAGGATAATTTATGATCCTCTCCTTTATTGTTTTAAGGTTCGTAATAATCGCCATTACCTGACCTTGGTGTGGTGTAATAAACATCCACATACGGACGCTTGTGATCTTTTAGGGGAAAACGTTTCACTAAAATCATGGCATACGTATTTTCAATATGCTGATAATCTTCAATTTGATCTTGTTTAATAATTTGCCACTGTCCTTTTTCCCGATTTTCCCATAATCCGACCTCTTTAATTTCACGAATCTTTAAGCATTGTGGTCGATCGGAAGCTGCGCTGTTATTTTCACAAGATACGAAATGAGGAAAAACCTCAAATGTTAAAATTTCAGGTTTAGACTGATATTTTGTTTCAGGTGTCATTTTTCCTACAAATGAATACTGCTGACTATCTAACATTTTAAATGTTAAGGTTGGTTGAGCAATATTGGTTGAATCCAAGGTAAATATAGCCTGCTTGTCTTGATCAAATAAATTTGTCGCTAATACTTCTTGTTTTGCTAATTCATCAGAACATCCCATAGCGGTTAGCATAAAATCTTCTGTCGCAATTAATTTTTTCCCCTGAATTTTATAAGGCGCACCCCCAGCATTACACCCTGTATTCACCCCAACACTATTATTTTCAAAGATTAATTTAATTGGAGGATTCTCATTTGGGGGTTGATATTGCCAAAAATATGAAGTTAATATTTTCTCTGGATCTACTGAAATCTTTTTTGGCTCCTGTACAACTGGGGTACAAGCAAGTAAACCCACACTACAGCATAAAAAGAAAAATATAGATTTAACTTGCATTTAGTCCCTCCTCCATATCTATCTGCTGATATTTTGTATAGCACTTATCTGGGCATAATGGATGAATCATATACTGGGATAAAATAAAAAATTAAGCAACTTCAATGGATGTTACCCTGGCCATGGTGAAGCAATCATGTGGCACGCATTATGTGCCACATGCCATGATGAGTGGCTTAATTCTTTCGCTACTCGCACCACTATTGATTAGTTTATTTTTAAATTTGAAGTTTTAAATGGTATTGCAACGCAAATGAGAGGCAACCATAAGTTGCCCCCATTTTATGACATCTTGATCTTAGAAATTAATATCAATATTGCTTAAAACATCACCCAAAAAATCCAAAATATCTGCCCCAATTTCAATCACATCCACGCCCGATGTCCAATCTGTACTCTGACTTTGAGGTGCCTGTTGTTGTTCGGTTTCTTCTAACTGTTGTACAATTTCTTCGGCTTGTTGTTGTAAATCTTCCGTATTTAATTCAGGGGACATGAAAAAATCCTCAATTAAAAAAATCTCATAAAATCACACTATATTCAAAATGAAAAGCCTTTCTTAAAAAAGGCTTTTCGCACTCATGTGACAAAGTAAAAGTACAACAATTACAACGTCGCTAAAATATCTTTTAAAGTCTGATTTGGATTAGCAGCTTGTGTAATAGGACGACCAATAACCAAATGTGTTGAACCGTTCAGCATTGCCTGTTTAGGTGTCACAATACGTTTCTGGTCATCTGCATTCGAACCCTCAGGACGAATCCCTGGAGTTACTAAGGCAAAATCTTGTCCTAAAGTTTCGCGTAGCATTTTGGCTTCCTGTGCCGAACATACTACACCATCCAGGCCACTCTCTTGAGTGAGCTTGGCCAAGCGTTTAACTTGCTCTACAGGTTCGATATCCAAACCAATATCACGCAAATCTTCACGTCCCATTGACGTTAAAACAGTCACTGCAATCAATTGGGTTTGGTAATTCCCCGCTTTTAAACGCTCCACGCAGGTTTCCATCATTTTACGACCACCTGCAGCATGCACGTTGACCATCCACACGCCTAAATCTGCTGCAGCACATACTGCCTGAGCCGTTGTATTTGGAATATCGTGAAATTTCAAATCTAGAAAAACCTCAAAACCTTTGTCATGCAAGGCTTTCACGACTGCAGGACCTTCATGGGTAAATAACTCTTTACCAACTTTTACTCGACATAATGCAGGGTCTAATTGTTCTGCAATGGTTAAGGCGTCATATTGGCTTTTAGCATCGAGGGCAACAATGATACTCAAGAGAATTACCTATGGATTTGACAAAGAGTCGCTATTATAAAGTGATTCGTGCCAAGCAGATAGTCAAAAAGACAGCTTATCCCCCATCGCAGCGATAATCAGCCATTCGTCAAAGGCACACATAAAAAAACACCCCAAGATAACCTTGAGGTGTTGATGATCAATTCGCTCAACAGAGCAAATTAAAGTGCATTAGAAGAACGATCTTCAGTATGCACATCTAATACCGTTTTTTCATGACGAGTATGCGCAGCAGCTTCAGAAGCAGCCAGTTGAGCTGCATGAATTTGCTCTTTGCGTAGGTATTCAATATCTTTACGTAGTCGCTTAATTTCCCAACTATTTTGGAATACACGGAAAACCTGCACGCCCAACAATAACCCTAGCACCAAACCAAGTGCCAATGTAATCAGTAGCAATAGACCCAAACGCATTGCAGGCACTTGAGTAAATAACAGGTCAACTGAAAGTTCAGTGCCGTTTTGCAAAACCAATGCCAGAGAATATCCAAATAGAATAACTAAAATAGCGACTAGAACGTAACGCATAAACACCCCTAGGAATTTTATTTATTTACAGACTCGTTTACTGCATCACGTAGTGCTTTACCCGGTTTAAAGTGCGGTACAGCTTTAGCCGCAACTTCTACAGACTTACCTGTTTTTGGGTTACGACCTACACGTGGTTCACGGTGATGCAATGCAAAACTACCGAATCCACGAATTTCAATTCGGTTATCTGCCGATAGTGATGCAATCATTTGATCAATCATGATCTTCACAGCTTCTTCCACCAATGGCTCAGCCAAATGTGGATTTTTCAAAGCAATTCGTTCTATCAAATCAGACTTATTAAGTGCTTCAGTAGTCATCTGCGACCTCTTTAATTATCAAGCTACTTTTACCTAAACTGATAATAACCTGTTTAAATACAAAACGGTAGCGTAATAATTGAATACTACGCTACCGTTTACAGTATTTGTGTAAAAAGTATGTGCTAATTTACATTAACCATACAGTTTACCCGCAACTTAGTTGCCCATTTGAGCTTTGATCAAGTCACCAATTGTCTTAGGACCATTGTCTTGACCGCTAGTTGCAGTTTTCAAGTTAGCAACAGCTTCTTTCTCTTCAGCTTCGTCTTTCGCTTTGATAGACAAGTTGATAGAGCGAGATTTACGGTCTACGTTGATGATTTTCGCTTCAACTTCTTGACCAACTTCCAAGAACTTAGTTGCATCTTCAACGCGATCACGGTTGATTTCAGATGCTTTAAGTGTTGCTTCAACTTCGTCAGCTAACTTAACAGTTGCGCCACGAGCATCAACAGCAGTTACAGTACCTTTAACCAAAGCACCACGTTCGTTAGCAGCTAAGAAATCGTTGAATGGATCGCTGTTCAATTGCTTGATACCAAGGCTGATACGGTTGCCTTCAGCGTCTACAGAAAGGATAACCGCTTCAACAGTGTCACCTTTCTTGTAACGACGAATAGCTTCTTCGCCTTGCTCGTTCCAAGAAATGTCAGACAAGTGAACTAGGCCATCGATACCGCCTGGTAAACCGATGAAGATACCGAAGTCAGTGATTGACTTGATTGTACCTGAAACTTTTTCACCTTTGTCGTGGTTCTTAGCAAACTCTTCCCATGGGTTAGCACGAGTTTGTTTGATACCAAGAGAAATACGACGACGCTCTTCGTCCACTTCAAGAACCATAACGTCAACTTCGTCACCAATCTGAACAACTTTAGATGGGTGGATGTTTTTGTTAGTGTGGTCCATTTCTGAAACGTGTACTAAACCTTCAACGCCTTCAGCGATTTCTGCGAAACAGCCGTAGTCAGTTAAGTTTGTTACGCGAGCTTTAACGATAGAACCTTTAGGATAACGGCTCATGATCGCTAACCATGGATCTTCGCCTAATTGCTTAAGACCTAAAGATACGCGGTTACGCTCTTTGTCAAATTTAAGTACTTTAACAGTAACTTCTTGACCCACTTCAACCACTTCTGATGGATGCTTGATACGTTTCCAAGCCATGTCAGTGATGTGAAGAAGACCGTCAATACCGCCAAGGTCAACGAATGCACCGTAGTCAGTAAGGTTCTTAATCGTACCAGTAACAGTTTGACCTTCTTCAAGCTGAGCAAGAAGCGCTTCACGGTCAGCTGAAGATTCAGCTTCCATAACTGCACGACGAGATACAACAACGTTGTTACGTTTAGCATCAAGTTTGATAACTTTGAACTCTAACTCTTTACCTTCAAGGTGAGTTGTGTCACGGATAGGACGAGTGTCTACCAAAGAACCTGGTAAGAACGCACGAACTGGACCGATGTCTACAGTGAAACCGCCTTTAACTTTACCAGAGATAACACCAGTAACGATTTCGCCGTCTTCAAAGATTTTTTCAAGTTTAGTCCAAGTTTCAGCACGTTTCGCTTTTTCACGTGATAAAACAGTTTGGCCCATACCGTTGTCAAGTGCTTCAACAACAACATCAACGGTGTCACCAACTTGAACTTCAAGTTCGCGTTGTTCGTTTAAGAATTCAGCGCGGTCAACAACGCCTTCTGATTTAAGGCCAGTATCAACTGTTACCCAGTCAGAGTCGATGCTTACTACAACGCCTTGGATGACAGCACCCTTTTCAACGTTGAGGTTTAATTCGCTTTCTTCAAAGAGGGCTGCAAAAGATTCGGTCATGATATACCTGATAAAGTCAGCGGTCTTGGATCAGACAAGGCCGGTTTAGTTAAGCGTCTACATAGTCCGTATAGAACTGATCAAGCTATGCGTTCGCTGAATAGGTTTATTTCACGCGGTTAAGCGCGGCAAATAGCAAGCTTCTGATCGACATAAGCCGTCATTAATGCAAACACTTCATCAATGTTCAACTCAGAACTATCAATGATGTAAGCATCTTCTGCGGGCTTGAGCGGAGCAACTGTGCGCTCCATGTCTCGTTTGTCGCGAGCCTGTATATTCGCTAAAATGTCGCTTATTTTAGCATCCAGCCCCATACCCTGCAACTGTTTTACTCGTCTTTGTGCACGTGACTCTGCCGAAGCAGTTAAATAAATTTTAGCCTGCGCATTTGGGAAAATACTGGTCGCCATATCGCGTCCATCTGCAACCAAGCCTGGTGCTTGGGCAAAGGCATGCTGACGTGCAAGTAATGCTGTGCGCAATTCAGGTACTGCCGCAACTTTTGAGGCATATTCCCCCACACATTCGGTACGTATGGTTTGCGTGACATCTTCACCATCAAGCAACACTTGTGTGCCATCTGGCTGGGTCACAAATTGAATATTGAGCTGTGTTGCAATGGCAACGCATTGACTCAGTTCAGTATCAAGTTGATCTAGCAAATTCTGCTTATGTAACGCCAAACCCAACAAACGATACAACGCACCAGAGTCGAGTAAATGAAACTGATAATATGCTGCCAATTTTGCCGCGAGTGTGCCTTTACCTGAACCGCTAGGGCCATCAATGGTAATAATTTGAACCGTCATGCTGTTTCCGAAATGATTAGAGAGATTTTGCGAGTTTGGATAAACCAATTTTAATTACAGTTTTCAACTGCGCAAGAATAGCTTTGCTCACAAACGGAACTCGCGCTTGTAGCTCAATGCTATACGTGACCAAGGTTTTGTGATCTGCCACTTGCTGAAATTCAATGGTACCCAAATGATGTTTGATCAATGGATTTTTAATGATTTTATATTCAATCCGCTGATTCGGTTCAAGCACGGTAATTTGCTCTTGCAAAGGTTTAATTGGCCCAATCCCCATACGACGCACCGAACCTACACCATCTGGACGTTCAGGGTCAGCAGAGTCTTTAATGCGCACCACTTGCATTGGTGCAAACGCAATATTATAAGTTGCATGTTTAGAAAGTAATTCAAATACTTGCGCAACTGGCGCATTAAATTCTTTTTTAATTTGAATAGCGTGCATAGTTTGCCCTGATGATGAATGCTGTGTTGTGTTTGATTTAGTTTAACGCAAATCAAGCCTAAAACTCAGAACTGGTTTTGATCATGGAGGTCATTTATCAACAGTTGCTGTTTTTGTTGTTTCTTTTGCGCCCGGCGCAGCTTAAAAAAGTCGCTCAATTGGGCTGAACATTGCTGTTCTAAACAACCTGATTGATACTCAAAAATATGATTGTAATAACCCGACTCTAAAAGCTTTCTGGCACTGATCAATGAGCCAGCTTTGGGTTCAGTTGCTCCAAACACTACTCGTTTAATTCGCGCGTGAATGAGCGCACCCACACACATGGTACAAGGCTCCAGTGTGACATAAAGCGTGGCATCTTCAGGTAAACGATAATTTTGAATATGATCACATGCTGCACGGATTGCCACAATTTCGGCATGTGCGGTTGCGTCGTGTAAGGAAATAGGCGCGTTATAACCCGCGCCAATCACTTGATTTTGACTAACGATGACAGCACCCACAGGAATTTCCCCCTGTGCTGCAGCCAAAGCAGCCTGCGCATAGGCAAGCTGCATCCAGTCTTCATCACTATAGTTCTGTTCTGACATTTAAATATGAGTAAAAATCAATACGAATTAAATAATCTCGTATTGTTTCAATAACTCATTCCAGCTTTCAATGCTCGTCACAGGTGGATTGTCTGCAAAAATGGTTTTGAGCTGCACTGGCCCATTTTGCTGCCAAGCTGGTGCAAGGTCTTTATCGACCAAACGTGCGCGCACACCTTCGACAAAATCTGCGTGGCGAATTTTCCAGTCAGAAATTTGAGTTTCTAGTTCAAATACTTCATTCCAAGAATGAACTTGCTTACCCCATTGCCATAACAACCAAGTTAAAGCCGCTGTGGTTGGTGAACCTTTTTGCAGATTTTCACTGGCTTGACGCAACCAGTCACTACGCGCATCACTCAAACCAATAATCGACTCATAGTCACTTTCAAAACTCACACCACGGCACACGCTTTGAATCACATCCAAAGAGTTTTGTAGCGGCCCAGGCCCTACAGGACGGTGCATGCTGTTCAAGGTATCATCAATGGCACGGAAGTCACCTGCAGGGTAATGATTCCAGTCAATATTAATGACTTTTTCTAATACAGAAGCGCGTTGTGCATCACAAATATGGGTTGCCCAACCAATACCATACGCACCTGCAGCAGTCATAATTGAACCCGTTAAACCTGTGAACAAGCCAATCGCACCACGGTCAGCCAAGAAACGAGTTGCCCCTACATCTGGGTATAAACCAATGTTAATTTCTGGCATAGCTAAACGTGAATACGGTGTCACCAAACGGAATGGTGCAGCCATAAATAGACCTAAGCCACCACCCATGACATAACCTTCACCCCACACTAAAACAGGCTTGGCATAGTTATGTAGCAACAAGTCCAACGCATATTCTTGCTCAAAGAATTTATTGGCAGTTGCAACCTCATCATTAATGACAAGCTGACGTAATTTACGCACATCACCGCCTGCACAAAATGCTTTTGGTGTGGTCGAATCTAGCCAAATTGCTTTTACGCTATCATCGGTATGAAAGTCTTCAAATACTGCCAATAATGCAGAAACAATAGATTCATCTAAAGCATGCAAAGATTTTGGGCGATTCAAACGTACAATGCGCCAACCGTTATTTGCTTCTTCGACAATTAAATCCGGATGATATTCTTTAGAAATGGGAGAATGTGTCATGCGTCCAGCTGCCAGTCTATAGGCTCAATGCCATTTTGTTTAAGATAATTATTTGATTTTGAAAATACTTTACATCCAAAAAAACCACCGCGGTTTGCTGCCAATGGGGATGGATGCGCTGCCTTCAAAATCAGATGTTTATTTGGATCTATACGTTGTCCTTTACGTTGTGCATACGCGCCCCACAAAATAAACACAATATGCTCACGTTGTTGATTTAACACATCAATCACATGATCTGTAAAATCTTCCCAACCCTGCTTTTGGTGCGAGGTTGGTTGTCCTGCTTCTACTGTTAACACGCTGTTGAGCAGCAATACCCCTTGCTCTGCCCAATGGGTTAAATCACCGTGTCTTGGAATAGGCACACCTAAATCTGTATGTAACTCATGGAAAATATTACGCAAAGATGGTGGCAATGCAACCCCTCTTTGTACAGAAAAACTAAGTCCATGTGCCTGATTAGGTCCATGATAAGGGTCTTGCCCAATAATCACGACTTTCACCTGATTTAAAGGCGTGGTATTTAGAGCATTAAATATCAGTGAACTTGGTGGATAAATCACCTTATTCTGTTGTTTTTCCTGCAACAAAAAATCGCGTAGCGCATCCATTTGTGGACTCAATAAAAATTCAGCTAGATTGTATTTCCAACTCTCATCTAACTGAACTTTATTTAAGCTCGCATATTGCTGCTCAGTAAAAGACATACCGCTATCAATCCTTGTTGATGTCTAATGATGTGATTTAAAGTTTAACTTGTAACTCGACATTCGGGTTTTGGAATGTCATCCCCTGTTTTAATTTTTCATACATTTGTGGGTCTGACCATTCTGTCTGTACTTGCTCAGAGAAATGAATTTGATCCAGACTTAGCAATCCCATCTGCGCATTTTCAATATCTTCCAAAAAGCTTTGTGCATAGCCTGTATCAGTTTCATGTACAATCACAGAATAGACTTCTACATCACCTTCCCCATTTTGTGTGATGGTTGATGCCAAAACTTGTTGTGCCAAATAAAAGAAAATACGTGAAAACTGCTCTGCTGATGGCGATACTGGTAAAGATACCCAACGTGCGCTGAACGTTTTGCAGGCTTGAATATATGCAGGGTCATCCTGCTCCCAAAAACAAATGGCATGATCGAAGGCATCAAATAATTCTTTGATTACACCTTTAAGCAAACCAAAGTCATACACCATTTGTCCATGATCAAGTTTTGAAGCTTTCAGTAATAATTCTACTTTATAGCTATGACCATGAATCGAGCGCTTACAGCGGTCTGAAGTGCAATTACGCACAATATGCGCATTTTCAAACTTAAATAACTTTCGAATTAACATGGGTCTTAACGTCATCAAAATATTTGGGGGATATTCTTTTTAATTATAATGCAAAACGTGAACAATAAGCCAATTTTAGCCCGCAGATTGCCAGACAAAAATCGTAATGATCAGTTTCAGTACAGATATGCAATGCATTTGCATCCGAATAACAGCAACTAAGTCAAGGTTAATGCTAATACTTAAAATGGCGCCAGACTTCGCCCACTGACATTGACAGATTTTTCGCTACGCACCAAATCACTGCTAAATTGACGTTTGCGCTCGCCCAATACCACTTCAATTTTGGCTTTAAAATAATGGGATTGCACACCCAATAAACTTGTAAATTCATTGCGTATCGCGCTATCGACAGCTTGAAAGCCATCTAACTCCCACAAAGCATTTACATTGCTAAAGTGCTCTAAATTGGCATTACGACGATCAAGTAGATTTTGCACAGCAACCACATCCAATTTTTCATCAAAGCTCGCCAAAACTAAAGCAGGTGCGGTATTAATATTGATAGTGGTATCTCGTTTTGGCAAGGCACTCACATAAGGTGCAATTTGCTGATACTTCGCACCTTCAAAACCACGGACTTGTTTTAATTCTTCCGCACTATGAAACAAGCTATTGGGCGGTAAATAAGGAATTGGCAAACCTTGGTAATAACTCGACTCTGCACCCATAGCACCACTCGGTTCATCATCTGCATCTTGCCAATCAATCACAGCTTCACTTAATTGCGCAGGTAGCCCAACACGCTGCAATAATTTTTCAAAATATTTTTTTGCTTTTTCGTTTACTTGATCTTCGGTTGTCAGCAAACTATTTAAATTAAATTTCCCTGACTCATCTTGCAGCACGCCCGATACATAACCATCTTCGACTGGAAATGGCGGCATCGGTTTTGCCCAGTTCTCTTGTAAGTGATCAACTTGGCCTGCATTTTCAGCATCATCTTGCAGTAATTCTGCAAAAAATACTTCAGCACTTTTGGCATATAACAATGCCTGATTTTGACGCATCAAATAGGCGGTATTTTCACTGGTGTACATTTGCCGCTTGGCAATGGTCGCTGCCAAAATCGTAGCTAAGGCAACCAACATCAAAATCGTAATCAAGGCGATGCCTTGTTGTGATTTGATGATGCTACCTAAGCGCTGAGTCGATTTTGAATACATTGCCACTGTGCCTTTAATTGTCTTTCTTCTTTAAAAAATCAGTCTGCAATAAGCTAAATATCCATTCGTATTGCACGTCACGCACGGTTAAATTTATTTTTATTCCTTTCGGGAGTAGCCTTAATTGTTCAGTTTGCTGCGAATCGACACTGCTTTCAGGCCAACTGCTCAATTCATTTGGATTCAAAACCATAATCTCAAAGGCTTCGACTTCATCCAACATCACGCTCGACTCAGGCTGATCATTGCCCGTTTGATGCAAATTACGATATTTTAAACGATACAATTTTTTTTCATCGGCACGATATTGATATTCAACACGCTCATGGGGTGAAATACTCTGCTGCAAAGGATCGGTCACCCCTGTTTTACTGAAATTAAAACGTCCATTTTGTAAAACCAAAGCAGGTTGTTGCTGCCCTTTGACATTGGCCGTTAATGGAACAGCCTGCATCGTGTCACGTAATATTTGTTGATAGCTTTCTTGCAACTGTTCTAGATTGGCTTCATGCATCGCATTGCGATCTTTGACTTTGGCGAGATAATCAAATACTTTCCAACCCAAAGCAGACAGCACTGCAAAAATTGCAATAGCGACTAGCAACTCAACTAAAGTGAAGCCTTTCTTTGTACTCATGATTGCTGCTCACGGGCATTAAAAAACACCAAAGAAGTCACTCCTGCTTCAACTTGTCCTGTGTCTTGATTATATAAACTGATTTGAAGATCGACACGTTGCACATTCGGACTAATGGTTGGCTGTGTGGACTTGTCAATTTGCCATGTTTCGCCCTGTTGTGTCACTTGCTTTGACTCTGTTCCACTTAACCATTGCCGATTCATTTCCATCAATGCCACTTCATTCAAAGCCACAAATTGTGCTTTGGTTCTTAAAATTGCATTGGCGGTGGATTGGGTATATTGCATCGCCACTTTGGTCATTGCCATAGCTGCTGTTGCAAAAATTGCCAAAGCCACCATAACTTCAAGTAGTGTAAATCCTTTAGCTTTCATGGATTTTTCCTAAATGATCGACCTCTATTTCCGCACCTACAGGACGCTGTTCTAAATAGAACTGAATACGCACAGGTTTGGCTTCACCATTGCCCAGCCAAATCAGTGCGGGTGCATTACCTTGCAGCAACTCACTATTGTTAGCATTCGGATAGCTTTGTTCTAAAGATAAAATTTGGATAGAAACTTGTTCAGGCAACGTTCTGCTTTTAAATTCGCCATAGTTTTGCCATTTTTGATTATTTTGCAGGGTTAATTGTTGTTCTGAAGCATAAGGCTGATATTCCAGTACATCATATCGCGCAGGTGAAACATCGGTTGCTTGATGCAAATTGAGTGCAAAAATACGCGCTTGATCATTGGCTTCACGATTCAGTTTACGCAAATCCAATAAAAACACTTCCCGCGCCTGCATGGCTTTACGCTGATCAACACCACCGATATTCATTAAAACCAGCGATGCCATAATCGCCATAATGACTATCACCACCATCAATTCAATGAGCGTAAAACCGCGAACCGAAGATAGTGGTGTGTTCATAGCGTATTAATTCAATTGCTCGAAAGATTGTGCTTGTTTGGGCATCGCCAACGCTTGATCGATATAGGCCACACGTAAAGTATCCCGGGAACCTAAATAACGCTGATAGAAACTTGAGTTTAAAATGGCTGCCGCACCATGCGTAAGTGCCCAAATTGAAGCCAGATAATCACGCACTTCCATGTGACTATTAATAGATTCCAAATATTGTTCAGTCATACGGATAATGATGCGTAATCGGCTTTTACGAACCTGATATAGTTCACTAAACAACAAGCCAATGCCAACACCCGTTGTAGAAAGGCGTTCTTCAATTTGATGAAAAAGCACAGTACGTTCAGGATGATGTAAGTGATGCAGCATAAAAAATGCTAGATGTTCAGGAAACTGTTTTTCCGCATCTTTAATCATTTCTAGCAACATGCGCTCATTACGAATAATAAGCAACATATATAGTTCATCTTTACTTTGAAAGTGTTTATATAGAGTACCTTTGGCCAAATCCAGTTCTGCTGCCAAAGCATCAAGGGTCATTCCTGCTTCACCATTTTCCAAAAGCAACTGCTCTGCCACTTGGAAAATTAACGTTTCTCTTGCTCGAAACTGAGCCTGACGATCCATCTTCACCCGATAAACTCTCTTTTCACTATTCAATCAATGGAAATTTTTAATATCACCAGAACATTAAATTTTTGCATCATTCCACTATGCAAATTAATGTCCTTTGAGCAGGTTTTCAAAGTTTTGTGTTGTTATGAAAGCCATTTCCTCTAAGGACTTATCATATACATCACTTAGGGTTTTGGCTACATACGGAACGTATTTTGGCTCATTTGTCTTACCGCGATATGGCACAGGTGCCAAATATGGACTATCAGTTTCAATTAAGACACGGTCTAAAGGTACTTGCTTAGCCACATCACGTAAATCTTGTGCATTTTTAAAGGAAACAATGCCTGAAAACGACACATAATAACCGCAATCTAACACCGCTTTGGCGGTTGCCCAGTCTTCAGTAAAGCAATGTAATACACCATGTGTCGATTTTTCTGCACGGATAATATCTACCGTATCTTGCTTAGCAGCACGGGTATGTACCACCACAGGTTTTTTTACAGCTTGTGACGCATGAATATGCCGTGCAAAACAGGCTTTTTGCTCTGCGACAAAATCGGTACTGTGAAAATAATCTAGACCTGTTTCGCCCAAAGCCCAGACTTTGTCTGCTTGTGCCAAAGCAATCAGTTGCTCGGTGGTGGCGCGTGCCATATTTTCAGCGTTTTCACAAGGATGCACACCCACGCTATAACCGACATCGGCATGACGTGCTGCAATTTTTGACAATGCAATATGATCGTCTAAATCGACAGAGATACCCATAATTTTAGACACCCCCGCTAGGCGTGCCTGAGCAATTGCTGCATCTAAGTCACCATCATAAAGGCTTAAATCCAGCATCGTTAAATGACAATGTGTATCTACAAACACGATTTTTTCCTAAAAGCAAACAACCTACATAGTGTAACTGTTACGGTTGTCAGACTTAAGCCCCGCAAGGATTCTTTCGGCTTCAGATTTGTAATAAACGCCTTTTTCACCGCTCAGTTGAATGCCAAAGCCCTGCAATTTGATGCCGTTTTGCTTTTGCGAAATCCAGATGACTTTTCCTGTAAGTGGAATTTTTTGTGATTGTTCAGGCAAAGTTGCAAGCACGAAGATTTCTTCACCCATTTTTACAGGTTGTTTTGAGGGTACAAATAAGCCACCGCCAACAACGTATGGCATATAACTTAAATATAGCGTTTCGACATCAGGAATATTGGCCTGAATAATACCGCCCATACGTGGTTGCATCATGTTCCCCTTAAATATTCATTAACTTAACACATAATTGATCAAGCACCAGATTACTTTGCACGTTTTGCTCAAGCATTGGCTTGGCTTGCTGTAATTCTGCATATAAACCAAACAGACTTTCTAAGTCATATTGTTCAGCCAAATGCTGCAAAGCGGTGCTTAAATCCAAATTTTTAATGCTTTGATTTAGCTTGACACAAATTAAATCACACAACAAGTATTCAAACATCTGACTAAAATCAGTAAAGCTCAGCGCCTTGTTCCACTTGGTTGCGATTGCCATCGGCATATTTTTTTGCGTCACCAGTTTATACCAGTCTTTCAGAAAATCTGTACGCTGTTCCAGCCATTCTGCCTGTGCCAACTGCAAAGCCTGCAATGGCATTTGATTAGACAAATTCATCAACAATTGCTGTTTGTTCGCATCTAAATCGGGCAAATGCTGCTGCAAATATGCCGTAGCCTGTGCAGCATCAATACGGTCTAAAGCAAAATGCTGCAAACGGCTACGAATGGTTGCAGGTAATTTAAGATAATGATCTGCCAGCAAAATAATCACGATGCGATCACCCGGTTCTTCGAGGGTTTTCAGCAACGCATTGGAAGATGCAATATTTAAGGCTTCAGCAGGTTCAATCACAATCACCCGCCAGCCATCTACCGTTTGCTGGACAAAAGGTAATAAATCACGGATCTTCTCGATCTTAATTTTCGCGTTTTGCTTTTTATTCTCTTCATCGGTGCTGATATAGACATAATTCGGATGTGTATCTGATTTTAACCACTGACAACTGCTACATTCACCACAAGGCTGTGACTGCACATCACGCTGTTGGCATAAAATCCAAACCACAAATTGCTGTGCAAAGGCTTCTTTACCACAACCCTGTTTGCCAAAAAACAATAAACCATGCCCCATTTTGGGAAATCGCCCTGTCAGGTTTTCCCAAACTTGTTGCTGCCAAGGATATACTTGTCCAATTACATCACGTTGCATGGTCGGTGATTCACTTACTCAAAATGGGCAATATCCATTGCATTTAAACGGTCTAAGTCTGCTTGGGTATCTACACCCGGTGGTAAATTGGCTTCTGCAACTGCAATGGCAATACGATGTCCATTTTCCAAGACACGCAATTGCTCTAGGCTTTCCAGCTTTTCCAATGTTCCCATTTCCCAAGTCACATATTCTTGCAGCAATTCCACACGGTACGCATACAAACCTAAATGGCGATACGCATGTGCATGCAATTGTGGTGTCGCTGCTTTCGCACCATCACGGTCATAAGGAATCGTGGCACGGCTAAAATACAAAGCCTGATTGTGTTTAGACATGACCACTTTAACAATGCTGTCGCGAGTAAATTCATCTAGTTGCTGAATCGGCTCACATAGCGTAGACATCGAGCATTCAGGTTGAGCTTCTAACAACTGCGCCACTTGTTGCACCAATTGCGCAGGCAAAAGTGGCTCATCGCCCTGCACATTGACGATAATATCGTTTTTATCCCAACCTTTAATGCGCGCCACTTCACTTAAACGATCTGTACCTGATGGATGGTCTGCCGAAGTCAGCACTACATCTACACCTTCGGCACGGCATAATTCTGCAATACGAGCATCATCGGTCGCCACACACAAGTCATCAAAACCTGCCACTTTTTTTGCCTGATCAACCACACGTAAAATCATGGCACGACCATGAATTTCCAGTAAAGGTTTGCCTGGCAGGCGTGAACTAGCATAACGTGCAGGGATAACAATGTGCTTCATAATTTTCCTTATCATGGTCTTTCAGGCAGGTTTAAACCCAATTGTTTCAATTGTTGATGTAAGGTGACATAGCAGGCCGATGACAATACTGCATCTACAGGTACAACCCAAATTTCACGCTGAAAATCTGGATATTGTTTTAACAGAGGCAATAACTTTACTGCATCTTTTTCTGTGGTAATAATCGGTTGCGAATCTTCAAACTGCAAATCGGTAATTTCATAGTCATGGTGGTCTGGAAACTCATGGCATTGAAATTGGGTCACACCCATCGACTCTAAAGTTTTATAAAACCGCTCAGGAAAGCCAATGCCCACGACAGCATAAAAATTTTGGGTCGGATCAAAAATTAATTCTTGTGCGGGATGCAATAAGTATGGCGCTGCAACGGCCAAATGCATATTTAATTCAGAACTCGGTTGCGCTGCATGTTCAATCACCGTGGCATGCTCTAATCGAGATTTTGGTTCACGCAAATAACCTTCGGGCAATATTTTCTCGTTACCCAAACCACGATTATTATCTAAAACAATCCATTCCAATTGACGGTTTAAAGCCAAATGCTGCAAACCATCATCACTAATAATTAAATCCAATTCATGCTGTGCAAGTAACAATTCAATACTTTTTTGACGATTTGGCCCCACAGCCATCGGTACGCCTGTAGATTGCACAATCAAAGTCGGTTCATCGCCCACTACGTCAACATTAGCGTCAATGCTGACATAGGCTGGAAATGGGCCTTTTCCGCCATAACCACGGCTAATCACGCCAACACGAACATCTAAACTTTGTAGATATTTGACCAAGTGAATCAGCAAAGGGGTTTTGCCGCTGCCACCCACAGTAATATTGCCAATCACCATCACAGGTACGGGCGCAGTATAAGCGGTTTTAATACCTGAGCGATATAAATTTTGATTGAGCAAACTCACACCACGGTACAATAAAGACAAGGGCCTAAGCACAACTAGCCATTTGGCCTGTTGCTGCCAAGCGTCCTGAATAAATTGTGCCAAAGACATGAATTAATGTTCCTCGAAGTTACGCTGATGCAACTGAAAGTACGCGCCTTTTTGCGCCATGAGTTCCTGATGAGTACCTTGTTCTAAAATACGTCCCTGATCCATCACTACAATACGGTCAGCATTTTCGATGGTAGATAAACGGTGTGCAATGACAATGGTGGTACGGTCTTGCATAGCCGCATCAAATGCACGCTGAATAAAGTATTCAGATTCATTGTCTAAAGCACTGGTGGCTTCATCTAAAATTAAAATTGGTGCATTTTTTAAGATTGCACGTGCAATGGCAATACGTTGTCGCTGACCACCAGACAAATTCAAGCCTTGCGCACCTAATGCTGTGTCGTAGCCTTGCGGTAAAGCCATAATAAAGTCATGTGCATAAGCCGCTTTGGCTGCAGCAATCACTGCTTCATCACTCGCACCTTCAAGCTGACCATAGGCAATATTTTCACGCACCGTACGGTTAAACAATACCACTTGCTGATTGACCATAGCAATTTGTGAACGCAGGCTATTCAGCTCAATGTCACGAATATCCTGCTGATCAAACAAAATTTGCCCTGAAGATACTTCCTGAAAACGTACCAACAGATTGACCAATGAGGTTTTACCCGCACCTGAACGCCCAACTAAAGCCACAGTTTCACCTGCTTTGACATCCAGATTAAAATCATGAATGGCATGATGCCCATCGGAATACACCAAATTCACATTCTTAAATTGCAAATTACCTTTTAAGTCTGGTGTAAGCGTCCCGTGATTATCTTCTTCAGGCATATCGAGCAATTCAAAAACCGAATGCGCTGCTGCCAAACCGCGTTGTAATTTTTCATTAATATCGGTAAGGGCTTTAATTGGTTTGCTCAACATACCTGCGGCAGTAATGTAGGCTACAAACTCGCCTGCTGAAATATCACGTAGAATTTCTGGGCGTAAGGCAATCCAGATAATAATTGCCAAAGCAATGGACATAATGAACTGCACCACAGGGCTGTTCAATTGCTGCACTGCCACCATCTTTAAACCACGACGCAGGTTTTCTAAAGAGTTTTCTTTAAATCGGCTTTGTTCATAGGTCTGACCACCAAAACCTTTGACGACCAAATTACCATTCACCGTTTCTTGCACCACGTGGTTTACATCCCCCATGGTGTCTTGTACTTGAATAGATAAACGACGCATGCGTTTTGCAGCTTTACGAATCAGCAAGCCAATTAATGGGCCAAATACCAAAATACAGAGGGTCAAACGCCAGTTGGTATACAGCAAATAGCCGAGCAAGCCGAGTGTAATCAAACCCTGTTGTACCAATGTACGCAGCGATTCTGTAGATGCAGCGGTCAACTGCTCTACGTTATACATAATTTTGGCAGTAATGTGCCCACTGGTATTATCTAAGTAATACTGTGCAGGTAAACGCAGCAATTTAGCAAAGACTTCCTGACGGATATTGAATACCAAATTACGTGAAATCACTGCGGTATAGTAACCGCCAATAAAAGTTCCCAAACCACGGAAAAACATCAGTGCAATGACTAATAGCGGAAATAGTGTGGTGAAAGATTGGTCACGCTCCTGAATGGCATTAATAATTTTTTCCAAGAGTTTTGCCACAGATACTTCTGTGGCTGCATTAATGGCGAAACCGATAATCACCAAGATTGCCAAGCCCCAAAATGGGAGCAAATATCTCAGAAGACGGCGATAGACCTGTAAATCCTTCTTCACTAATAACCTCGAGTTGGGACTTTCGTACTGATATTGATGTTGACGAAACCAAGTTGTCCTGCGACATCCATCACTCGAATCACATCTTGATGAGTGGCTTTGGCATCTGCAGCAATGATAAACATTAAATCACGTCGATCTTGAGAAATTTGTTTAATTGCTGTGCTTAAATCTGCCACTTCCTTAGTCGAAAGTGCCTGACCATTGACAGAATAATGCCCTGAAGAATCTACCACGACTTCAATTTTATGTTCATAAGATTTTGGTGGTACGCCTTGCGCATCTGGCAAAGTTAAATTCATACGGCTAAATTGGTTAAATGTGGTCGAAAGCAACAAAAACACCAAGATGAACAGTAAACAGTCAATCATTGGAGTCAGGTTAATATGAATATCTTCAACTTGCGAGCGTTTGAATTTCATAAACTCACCTTAGCTTACTTTTTTCACATCTTGCACATCCGCATCAAGCTGATGAGGTTGACTCTGATGAAATAATCCTGCGTGAAACAAAGTCGCTTGCTGCTCTAACTCAGCAGTATATTCTTGCACCAAACGCTGAAAATAACGATAGGCAAATAAGGCTGGAATTGCAATTAACATACCTGCAGCAGTGGTAATTAAGGCTTTAGAAATCCCTGGAATCATTAAGGTTGGATTACTTGCACCCACATCAATCACTAAAAATGATTCAATAATCCCAAGCACTGTACCCAATAAACCCAATAATGGCGCAACTGCACTGAGCGTACCCAAGAAGTTGATATTTTTTTCTAAATAACCAATTTCTTGTGAAGCTGTCGCTTCCATTTGTGCACGCGCATAGTGTTCTGATTGTTGTTTGTTACGCGCACCCGCCTCAAAAATACGGCCTAATGTACTGTTTTTTAAGTTGGCACTTTGATTCAGTTGTTGCAACACAGTCGCTAAACTTTGCCCGCGGTTGAGCAACAACGCATTGGGCAAAATACCTGCTCTCTTTAAACGCATAAAACGCTCAATGGTAATTGCAACGGTAAATACCGAGCACAATACCAACGGCAGCATCAGCCAGCCACCTGCTTTTACCAATTCCCACATTCGCTTTTCCCCAATAAAATACGAATTAAAATTAATCGGACAGGCAAATATTTAAAATACCATCCAGCTCTTCCAGAGAGTGATAACTGATGGTCAATTTGCCCTTACCTTGCTTGTTATAATCAATTTTAACATCTGCACTAAAACGCTCAGAAAGACGTTGCGTGAGTTGTTGAATATCAGGCGCAATAGCCGTTTTCGGCTTTTCTTGTTTTGGCGCATTAAAGTCACGTACCAACTGTTCGGTTTGACGTACCGATAAATTCTTTTCAATTACATGCTGCGCGACTTTGAGCTGATCTTTAGCTTTCAAAGTTAAAATAGCACGTGCATGACCCATATCTAGCAAGCCTTGCTGCATCAACTCTTTAACAGGCTCAGCCAAAGTGAGTAAACGCAATAAATTACTGACCGTGGTACGTGCTTTACCTACTGTTTCGGCAATTTCTTGATGACTCAAGCCAAACTCATCGTGAAAGCGTTGCAGCGCCATTGCCTGATCAATCGGATTAAGATCTTGGCGCTGAATGTTTTCAATTAATGCCAAAGCAATCGCGACCTGATCGGTCAAATCACGCACAATTGCTGGAATTTCAGTTAAACCAGCCAACTGTGCAGCACGCCAGCGACGTTCACCTGCAATAATTTCATAAGGATGTAGTTCGTCATCAATAGGACGAATCACAATTGGCTGCATTACACCATGTTTTTCAATAGATGCCGCCAGTTCCTGCAAATCTTGTTCTTGAATAAAACGACGCGGTTGATATTCACCACGTTTTAATAAATTGACATCAATTTGTTTGAGCTGACCATGATCTAAAGATTGCACTTCAAGTTGTAATTTTTCTTTCTGGATTGACCCCAATAAGGCATCCAAACCACGACCTTTGGCTAATCCGCGTTTTTTTGTGGTCATGCTTTACTTCCTTTTTTCACTTTGCTTTTTTTCAACATTTCAGCTGCTAAATTCAGGTAGGCAACTGCACCCTTCGAGCTTTTTTCAAAATAAATGACGGGTAAACCGTGTGCAGGTGCTTCTGCCAAGCGTACATTACGCGGAATCACGGTATCGTATAATTTTTTACCAAAATAGTGCGATAATTCTTCAGACACGTCACGGGTTAAGGCATTGCGCGCATCATACATGGTGCGTAATACACCAATAATTTCTAAATCAGGATTGAGTGCTTGTTGAATACGGTCAATGGTTTGCGTCAGGTCAGCCAAACCTTCAAGTGCATAATATTCGCACTGCATTGGAATGATTACACTTTGCACTGCTGCTAAAGCGTTTACTGTAATTAAGCTTAAACTTGGTGCACAGTCGACAATAATATAATCAAAGTCTTTGGCAACTTCTTGCAAGGCATTGCGCAAAATAAACTCACGCCCCTCTTGCTCAGCAATCACCAATTCAACCCCAGCCAAATCACGATTGGCACCCAAAACTTTATAACCAACTTCTGCCTTGCTAATTGCAGTTTCAATCGGCACTTCGCCCAACAATACATCGGTCACTGAATACAGCAAATCATTTTTTTGAATGCCTGAACCCATGGTGGCATTGCCTTGTGAGTCCATATCGACCAATAAAATGCGCTTTTTCAAAACAGCCAAAGATGCTGCCAAATTTACTGCGGTTGTGGTTTTTCCGACACCACCTTTTTGGTTCGCAATCGCAATAATTTGTGCCATGATCACCCCAGTCCTTTGAAAATTAGATACGTTTTAATAAAAGTAAATGACGTTGTTCGTCTAAGCGCGGAACTTTAAGCTCGATAATTTCACAGCTGAATTCATCTTTCAATGCCTCTACTTCATCGGCAGGAATCAAACCTTTCATAGATGCAATAATACTTTGCTCATGCATAAATGGTTTTGACGCGGCTACAAAGTCAGTTAAAGATGCAAAAGCACGACTGGTAATTACATCAAACTGACCTAACTCGCGGATGCTGTCTTCATTTTCAACACGGGTCTGAACTGCCACGACGTTTTTCAGTTTTAAATCGGCAATAAACTGTTTTAAGAAACGAATCTTTTTACCATTCGAGTCCAATAACACGCAATCGCGCTGAGGCTGACACAAGGCAATAATCATGCCCGGCATACCACCGCCAGTACCAATATCCAGTAAACGACCTGCAGGCAAATCTTTGAGGATGCTCAGACTGTCTAGCAAATGCTTCACTAGCATTTCTTTCGGGTCACGAATTGCAGTGAGGTTGTACGCTTTGTTCCATAGCACCAAAGCATCTTGGTATTTGAGTAATAAATTTAAAGCCTCATCACTGAGCTCTAAACCTAAAGCCTGACTACCTTGCTTGAGTTCCTGAAAAAACGAATGCATCACAATTCACATCTCGAAAAAGTTAATGGAAGTATACCGATTTATAGTTGCAGTCATAGGGGCGAATGCTTAGTGAATATGCACTTAAGCGTACACACCCTGCTGAATTTGTTGATCTAGCGTATTTAATCGTTCAGGAGTGCCAACATCCACCCAAACACCCTGCAATTTCTGTGCAGAAATTTTTTCTTGCTGCATGGCTTGTTTCAACAATGGCGCTAGTGGACGCTTGCCCGATTCTAAACCAACAAACATTTGTGGATGCATCACCGCCACGCCACTGTAAGTCAGATTTTCACCTGACTGTGCTTGCTCAAAGGTATAAGCCTTATTTTCAGACAAGGTAAAATCACCTTGTGGATGCTGCACGGGATTTTCAACCAAAACCAAATGTGCCAAAGCATCCTGCAGTTGTACATTCAACAAAGGTGCGAAATCCATCGTGGTCCAAACATCGCCATTCACCAATATAAAAGGTTCATTGCCCAATAATGGCAACGCATTGATGATGCCACCTGCAGTTTCTAAGCCTTCGCCTTCATGCGACCACAAAATTTTCACACCAAATTGCGAACCATCACCCAAAGCATCTGCAAGTTTTTCACCCAACCATGCCGTATTGATGACAATTTCCTGCACACCCATCTTTTGTAATTTTTCGATGTGCCACACAATTAAAGGCTTACCACCGACTTCCAATAATGGCTTAGGTGTATACAACGTTAAAGGACGCATACGATTACCCATGCCTGCAGCAAGAATCATGGCTTTCATTTAGGCAACCACCTCATACTGACCATATTTGGCTGTAAATTTTGGCATTACTGTCGTGTGAATAAAGTGCATAAATGGTTGTAATTCTGGATAAGGTTTACTTTCTTCAAGTAAATACCACATTACGCGCGGTAAATCCTTGAGATAACCCGATTTACCATCACGCTCAAATAAACGCACAAAAATACCTAAAATTTTGATATGACGCTGAATCGCCATCATATCGGCATCTTTTTTAAATTGTTCAAAATCACGGTCTTGCTTAGATGCTGCCGGCAACAAGTCATAAAACATTTTAAACCAGCGATACACACGCTCAGCATTCCACTGTACATAAGCATCACGCGTAATTGAAATCAG
Organism: Acinetobacter sp. YH12131; assembly: GCF_013418635.1. Lineage (NCBI taxonomy): Bacteria > Pseudomonadati > Pseudomonadota > Gammaproteobacteria > Moraxellales > Moraxellaceae > Acinetobacter > Acinetobacter sp. YH12131. Next base: position 48,648 of record NZ_VPBQ01000005.1, on the reverse strand, counting down.
GTCATAGGTGTCTGCACCAATCACTGCATCCTGAAAATCGATTACACCTAGCTCGGTATCATCATTAATTTTCATTAAGTTACGACTATGAAAATCGCGATGCACAATCACTTGTGGCTGAGCCAAAGCGGCATTGGCCAAAATTGCAAATGTACGTTTAATTAATGCACTTTCTTCAGCCGTTGGCTGAATCTGTAAGGCAGGCAATAACCAGTCGGTGAGTAGTTCCATTTCACTGATCAGTTTGTCATACGAGTATTCAGGGAAATGTGCGGTACCATCAATGCCTTGCAATTGAATCAGTTGTTTAAAACACTGCGCATAATAGTCATCTACAGTCTGATCATTCAGCAAGGTAGATAATAAGACATCACCAAAATCTTCAAGCAACAAAAAGCCTTGTGTCAGGTCTTTAGCTACAATTTTTGGCACGCGCACGCCATGGGCAGCAAAAAATTCATCAATCGTCACAAAAGGACCACAATCTTCTTTTTCTGGTGGTGCATCCATGAGCATAAATGTTTTATTATTCAACTTGATTCGTGCGTAACGACGAAAACTTGCATCGCCTGCTAAAAAATGAGTTTCAAATTGATCTGAACCAAGTACAGATGTTATCCATGTTTGTATCAATTGTTCGCGTTGTGTATTCATTTGCAATAAATTCTAATACAGGCTGAGTTTTTAAAGTGCTAAGTGTAGCTACTTCTGCGCTTTTTCTCTATGATGCGACAATAATTAATTGCGATTAAGCATTCTTGGTTGATGAGATAAATGAAGCATCAGTTTAAATTTAATCCTTTAGCGACTGCGGTCTTAACTCTGTTATGTGGTCACTCTGTTTCCAGCTATGCGCAGACCACAGATCAGACTTCATCTGTCACAAATCTCAATAACCAGCAGCTTAAACACACCATTCAGGAAGCTTATCCTGGGCAGCAGTTCTTTGAGCAATATTATGTTGATAAAGCAACGCCCGAAGCGCAACAACAATTTGGTAACACAGCCAGCTCGGCTTATTGCAAAGGTGCTTGGCTGACGCCTATCAGCTCAAGCACCGTTGCCGTAGATGCTGCAGAAGCGACCTCTACCGTTACTGCCGATTATGGTCACTATGACCCAAATGGCGATTCCGTCTTGGAAGGCAATGTCCTGATTGACCAGCAAGGCCGTCAAATTCGCGCCGATAAAATTACCATTGATCAAACCCAAACCTTTGCCAAAGCCGAAGGTCGTGTACAAATGGCACAAGCTGGTTTACTTGCGCAAAGTGATGAAATTAACTACAACCTTAAAACTCAGCAAGGCGATTTAAATAACAGTTTTTATATTGCTGAAGAACAGCATGCGCATGGCATGGCAGAAAAAATTGCACGTACCTCAACCAATACCATGGTACTCAATAACGCCACCTACAGCACCTGCCCACCCGAGCAAGCGCCAACCTGGAAAATTCAAGCCAATGAAATTAAGCTGAATCAGGAAACGGGACGCGGTGAAACACGCGGCACCAAATTGTATGTGAAAAATGTACCAGTTTTAGCTGTACCCTACTTCAATTTCCCAATTGATGACCGCCGTACCACAGGTATTTTGACGCCTAGTTTTGGCTTTACCAATGATGGTGGTGTCGAGCTGTCTGTGCCTGTGTATTTAAACCTTGCACCGAATTTTGATGCAACCGTTAGCCCGCGTTATATTGCCGATCGTGGCGCGATGCTAGAAGGTGAATTCCGTTATTTAACTGAAAATTTTGGTTCAGGTAAAATTTGGGGCGGTTATTTAGCATCGGATGCCAAATATGATGACCAAGACCGTAAAGACTTACATTTTTTACACGGCTGGCAAATCAACGAACAATTTTCAACCAACTTAGAATATAACTATGCATCGGACAAAGACTACTTTGCCGATTTAAATAACAACCCGAACTCTAAAACCGACCTAAATTTACGTCGTGCTTGGGAGTTGAATTATCGTAACGGCATACCGGGTTTAAAAGCACAGCTCAAAGTTGAAGATTTCCAAACCCTGGATAAGACGATTCCATCTGTGGATCGCCCTTATGCACGCCTACCACAATTTTTATTGAACTATAAAACGGGCAATCCTCAAGGCTTCCAAGTCGAATTTAATAACGACACAGCTTACTTCAAAAAAGATCTAGCTGCGCAAGATGGGGAACCAAGTGGTACGCGTATTTATAATGACTTTGCAGTGCGTTACAACTACCGTAACCCGTGGTCATTTGTGATTCCAGAAGTATCGTTACGCAACATCAACACCTTCTATGACAAAGACACTCGGAATCAATATAACTCATCTAGTGAGAGTGAATCCGTCACTGTGCCACAATTTACATTGGACACAGGGATTACCTTTGAAAAAGATGGCCGATTCCTACAAACGATTACACCACGTGCATTCTATGCCTATGCACCGTATAAAAATCAAAATGATCACCCTAACTTTGATTCTGCAACAGCATCAATCAATTATGATCAATTATTCAGTCCAAACCGTTTCTATGGACATGACCGTTTAGAAGATAATAATTTCCTATCTTTAGGCCTAAGCTACAGTCTGTTTGATGAAATTGGTTTAGAGCGCGTTAAGGCAGGCATTGGTCAAAGTTTCTATTTTGAAGACCGCCGTGTCACACTAGAAAATACCAGCGATGATTTTGACACGCAAAGCCGTACAGGGCCAATTGTCAGCCTCACCAGCCAATTAAGCCAAAATCTCAGCATCAGTGCCAATGCTGCTTGGATGTCTAATGGCGACAATGCTCAGCGTAATGTAAATCTGCTTTACGCTGGCGATCAGGGTAACTTATATAACTTTGGCTATATTAACCGTCGTTATATTCCAAACCGCCAAGACCATTATGATCAAGTGGTTGCATCATTCATTCAACCCATTCACAAGAACTGGCGTATTTTAGGTCACGCACAATATGACTTAGATAACAGTGTGGCACGTGAGTATTTACTGGGTGTAAATTACGAATCATGCTGCTGGGGTATTTCAGTCTATGGTCGCTCTTACTATAACGACTTGGATGATGTGACGGATGCGGGCGTTAAACCCAAACGTGCCATTATGGCAGAGTTAAATTTAAAAGGTTTAGGCAGTTTCAATAATAAACTTGCATCTTTACTTGAAAACCGTATTTTAGGTTTTAATAAAATTAATCAATCTTGGACACAACGTTAATGAAAACAGAACAGTTAAAACGATTTTTAAAAGCATCAACCTTAGCACTTTGCATGACAGCAGCGCTGCCTGCATTTGCTGCGAATGATCAAATTGTGGCTGTAGTTGACAATAGTGTCATTTTAAAAAGTGATTTAGCGCAAAGCGTGGTTGAACTCAAACAACAACTTGAGATGCAAAAGCGCCCTGTTCCACCACAACACATTTTAGAACAACAAGCTTTAGAACAACTGATTGTACGCCAAGCGCAATTAGAGCAAGTCAAACGCTACAACATTAAAGCTGATGAAAAATCTTTAAATGAAGCAGTTTTAAAAGTTGCACAGCAAAATGGCGCAAACAGCCTAGAAACTTTTCAGCAAAAATTAGATAAATCTGCACCAGGCAGTTATGCGTTTTTACGTAACCGTATTGCTGAAGATTTGGCAATGAATCGCTTACGTCAGCAAGTCGTAATGTCACGTATTCAAATTAGCGACCAAGATGTTGATAATTTCCTGAAAACACCACAAGGTCAGGCTGCCTTAGGCAATCAAGTACATATTTTGCATGTGCGTGTTTCTGGAGCAGAAAATGCCGCACAAGTTGCGCAACAAGTCAAAGCTGAATTGGCGCAGAACAATGACATTCAAGCCATTAGTAAAAAATATACAGGCAATGGTGTAACCGTTCAGTCTGCAGACATGGGTTTACGTAACTTGACCGATATTCCCGCGGAACTTGCTGCACGTATTACGCCATTAGATGTGGGGCAAACCAGTGAACTGATTGAAGTCCGTGATGGTATTCATGTCGTAAAATTACTGGAGCGCAAAAGTACTGAGCAACGTGCACTAGTTCCACAATATCAAACTCGACATATCTTGATTCAGCCAAGTGAAGTCGTAAGCCCTGAAAATGCGAAACACATGATTGACAGTATTCACAACCGTTTAAAAGCGGGTGAAGACTTTGCAACCTTAGCAGCGACGTTCTCTAATGACGCTGGCTCTGCACGTGATGGCGGCAGTCTAGGCTGGGTGAATCCTGGCGTGATGGTGCCAGAATTTGAAAATCAAATGAAAAATACTGCAAAAGGTGAAATTAGCGCACCATTCCAAACCCAGTTTGGTTGGCATGTACTGCAAGTGACCGATACACGCCAGCAAGATATGACTCGTGAATACCAAGAACGTATGGCACGTCAAATACTAGGTGAACGCCAGTTTGATACTGAATTGGATAGCTGGTTACGTGAAACACGTAACAATGCTTTTGTAGAAATTAAAGACCCAAGCTTAGACCGCAAGAAAAACTAAGCTTAAGTTTTCTGCTATTTCCAAAATTAAAACCAGTGTAGCAACACTGGTTTTTTATGCTTTTTTACCATATGCACTTCATCTTAGCCACTACCAAAATACGACTTTGATAAAAAAACCATAGACATAAAAAAACCTCTCATTTCGAGAGGTTTTTTAAGAAGATCAATTAACGGTTGTTATCGTCTTCTGAAGATTCTTCAAATTTAGAATCGTTGTCAAAACCGCCAGTTGCTTGACCGCCACCGAAGCCACCTTGACCACCGAAGCCACCTTGACCACCGAAGCCGCCGCCTTGACCACCGAAACCACCGCCTTGACCACCAAAGCCACCTTGACTACCGAAACCGCCACCTTGACCACCAAAGCCACCACCTTGACCACCGAAGCCGCCTTGACCACCAAAGCCACCACCTTGACCACCGAAGCCACCGCCTTGACCGCCAAAGCCAGCGCCTTGACCACCAGCAGGTGCACCAGCAGGACGTGGATTACGTGCAGGAACAACTGTAGAAATTGCATGTTTGTAAACCATTTGGCTTACCGTATTTTTTAATAAAACAACATACTGGTCAAAAGATTCAATATGGCCTTGTAGCTTAATACCGTTCACAAGGAAGATAGAAACAGGAATACGTTCTTTACGGAGAGAATTCAAGAACGGATCTTGTAAAGTTTGACCTTTAGACATGTTATAACTCCAAAAATAATTAAAAATCAGCGCAAAAACTATCTCTATTTTTCAATTAAAAATTATAAAAAAGACAGTAGGTAAATTTTGCTTTATCCGTAACAGTTTCGCAAGTCTTCTTGAGCCTGCTTTATCGTAAAATATGTGTGAAATTTATGCGATTCTTGCAACGATCTGAGCCAAGTATATTGACGTTTCGCGAGTTGTCGTGTCGCGAATAGCGCCTTATCCTCCATTTCCTGCATTTTTTCGCGACTTTCATCACCGTTTTGCAAAAACTCTAAAGCTTGACGATAGCCAACTGAACGCATAGAGGGTAAATTAGCATCTAAATCGTAATTTTCAATAAGATGTCGCACCTCATTCAAAAAACCCATTTCCCACATAATCTCTAAGCGTTTTTGAATACGCTGATGTAATTCTACCCGATCAGGCATCAAGACGTGGTTATGAAAAGTGTAACGATATGGTACATTTTTGGGTTGTTCCGCCTGAAGCTGGGTAATTGGCGTTCCTGTTAATTTATAAACTTCTAGTGCACGAATAATACGTTGTTTATCTGATACCTTAAATTTTTCACCCGCCAGTGCATCTACTGCACACAACTCTGCATAGACCGCTTCCCAACCTTCGCGTGCAGCTTTATCTTCAATTTCTGCACGGACGTCGTAATTGGCACTGGGTAAATTGGAAGATAGTCCTTCAAGCAAAGCTTTAAAATACAGCATGGTTCCACCCACTAAAATTGGGGTTTTGCCACGCGCGTGCATATCATCAATTAAGGCACAAGCATCTTCCACAAACTGTGCAGCAGAATAAACTTCAAGCGGGCTGATAATATCAATCAAATGATGCGGATAACGCGCCTGTTCCGCTTTAGTTGGTTTGGCTGTACCAATATCCATATCTCGATAAACTAGCGCAGAATCGACTGAAATCAGCTCAAAATGCCCCATTTCATACAGCTCACATGCCAAAGCAGTTTTACCGCTTGCAGTTGGTCCCATTAAATTGATGACCGGCAATTGATTTGACATGTAACGCTACTCTCCTCGAGCAAAAAGTTTATCTAGTTGTGCCAATGGAAAGGCACGCCAAGTCGGGCGACCATGATTACATTGGCTAGCAAATTCGGTTTGTTCCATTTGACGCAATAAGGCATTCATTTCAGAAAGACTTAACATCCGATGTGCACGTACTGCACTATGACATGCCATTCCCGCCAAAATATGATCACGCTTTTGCAGTAACGCCTGCGCTTCATCATTTGGGTCTAAATCATCAAGTAATTCAGGAATTAATTCGGCAAAATCTGCCTTATGCAAAATCGCGGGCACACCGCGCACAATGACCTGTTCATCGCCATATTGGTCTATTTCCAAGCCCAGTCGTGCCAATTGTTCTTTTAAATCATCCACCCGCATGGCTTGCATGCGGCTAATGCTGATAACTTTGGGGATCAGCAATTGCTGCGAAGTCCAAAACTCAGGTTTATCCCAAGCGGCTTTCATCTGTTGCAACACAATTCGTTCATGGGCGGCATGCATATCTACAATAATCAAGCCTTCACTGTTTTGCGCCAGAATGTAAATACCATGCAATTGCGCAATTGCAATGCCGAGCGGATGCTCATCCACCGCAGGTGTTGTGTTTGTTTGCGTAAGATTGGCTGAGTCTTGATCTAGATCACGTAAAGGCGCGAGATAGCTTTTTAAAGCATTGTTGAGCTGTTGCGAACCTTGATAATTACTCTGCACAGGTCGGTTATATTGAACTGTCTGCGGCTGACTCTGATTAAAATCGGTAAGTAACTCACTTCCCGCTTGTGAAGCGGGCTGCATCGTGTACGCATCTACTGCATCGTCAGCGGAATTGTAAGGATTTGCCTCGGCATGTTTGTGCAGTAAAAATTGTTCCTGATAACGCGGTTGCACCACATAAGGCGCAGCTTGTTCGATAGGATCGGCTTTCATGGCTGTAGCTAAATCTGCAGTTGCAGTTTGAAATTGCGCTAAGGTTTCTTTGGCGTAATGTCTTACAAACTCATGAACTTCTCGCTGATTTAAAAAGCGAATTTCATGCTTGGTCGGATGCACATTGACATCAATATTTTCAGGTTCTACTTCTAAAAATAGCAAATATGCAGCATGTTGATGTCCATGCAAAATACCTTCGTATGCCATACGCAAAGCATGGGAGATGGTCTTGTCTTTTACAATACGTCCATTCACATACACATACTGTAAATCGGCTTGTGAACGTGCATCGGAAGGATGCCCCAACCAACCCGATAAGCGCATGGTGACACTATCAGCATCAATCCAATAGGCATTTTCGACAAAGTTTCGTCCTAAAAGTTGCTGCACGCGCTGAAAACGCAATTCGCCACTGTCTGCAATGGGTAAATTCAGTTTAATGCTGTCGTTGTGTTCCAAAACAAAACGAATATCAAAATGTGTCAGCGCCAAACGACGGACAATTTCTTCAATATGTCCAAATTCTGTACCTGCTTTTTTCAGGAACTTACGTCGTGCAGGCACATTAAAAAATAAATCCTGCACCCGAATATGTGTGCCTTTTTGTGCAGCAACGGCCTGAATATCTTGATGGTCAAAGGCAGTGCCATTGACTTCAACCTGATAACCAACACCATCTTCAGTTTGGCTGCTGACCAAAGTCAAACGCGATACTGCTGCAATTGATGCCAGTGCTTCACCACGAAAGCCTAAACTGACAATAGCATGTAAATCATCAGCCGTTTGAATTTTACTGGTCGCGTGACGAGTCACCGCCAAAGGCAAATCTTCAGCATGAATGCCACGACCATTATCAATAATTTCAATGAGTGTACTGCCGCCTTGTGCCACCCGAATAATTAGCTCGGTTGCACCTGCATCAATGGAGTTTTCTAGTAGTTCTTTGACCACAGAGGCAGGACGTTCAATCACCTCACCTGCAGCAATTTGGTTGGCTAAGGCAGGTTCAAGCGTGTGGATCCGACGTAGATTTAACACATCATTAGGCATGATTAAATTGTTGCTCCAAAGCTTGTTGTAATGCAACCGAAGACGAACTTAGCGTTGCAGTACGGCTTAATTCATCTTCCGATTTTTTAATTTCAATGATCAGGTCTGCGGGCGGAATTTCATCGCCACCTTTTGATGGCCATTCAAATAAAAACAAGGCATTTGGGGTTTCTAAATAATCACGAATGCCCATCAGCTCTAATTCATAAGGATCATTTAAACGATATAAATCAAAATGAAAAATATCTTGTCCTTGTATTTGATAAGGTTCCACCAAGGTGTAAGTCGGGCTTTTAACCGCGCCCTGATGCCCCAAATGCTGTAGAAAATAACGCGATAAAGTGGTTTTTCCTGCGCCTAAATCACCAATTAAATAAATCACACCCGACCGAAAATGCGTTGCCAAAACCTGCGCCAGATTTTGGGTATCTTGCTCATTATTTAAAGCCAAATTAAATGAATACTGCATAACGCTCACGACATGATTCAAAAGACCAATTATGATAGCATCGCACTGCTTTAAAGCCTATGTACTGATGGATAAAACTGTGTAAATGTGGACAATTTATAACAAGTTTAGACAAGGCAATGAATCAAGATTATTAAGCTTAGCACCCAAACTGCTTAGGCTATTTTCAATATGATGAAAAAGAAACTCTCCCACCTGAATATGAGCAATTTGCAGATGAAGTCGACTCATCCCAACACCTTTGTTCCACCCATGCTAGATGGTGTGAGCGCCAGCAAATTGCATTTACCCAAATTAAGCACACAGCCTGAATCAATTTTTCGTTATTTATGTGCCCAGTTTGCCCATATTTCTGCACAGGAATGGCTGCAACGCTTTGAGGATGGTCTGGTTTATGATGCCGAAGGCAAGCGTTTAGATTTAGATACACCTTATAGCGCACATCAGGATATTTTTTATTATCGTTTTTTAGCGCATGAAGTTGCCGTGCCTTTTCAGCATCAAGTTTTATTTGAAAATGAACACTTATTGGTTGTAGATAAACCACATTTTTTGACCATGAGCCCTACAGGGCAATATGTACAAGAAACCCTATTAGTACGCTTAAAAAAACAAACACAGAATGAGCAGCTCACACCTATTCATCGTTTAGACCGCGAAACTGCGGGTGTGGTGCTGTTTTCCAAACAACCAGAAACTCGGGCGGTGTATCAGCAATTATTTGCAGAACGTCAGGTGCAAAAAACCTACCATGCCATTGCGCCTTATCAAGCTAATTTGTCACTACCATGTACTGTGCAATTACGCATGGAAAAAGATGAACCTTTTTATTTGATGCACGTCGTGGCAGGCACACCTAACAGCGAAACAGAAATTCGTTTGCTTGAACATAATCAAACATGGGCAAAATATGAATTAAAGCCTACAACAGGCAAGCAGCACCAACTGCGTGTGCATTTAAATAGCTTAGGTATTGCGATTAAGAACGACCCGTTTTATCCCATTTTACAGCACAAACAAGCAGATGATTTTTCTGCACCGCTACAATTGCTTGCCAAGCATTTAAGTTTTTTTGACCCGATTAGCCAGCAACAATTCCACTTTAGCGCACAGCAAGAATTGACATTGTAATATGTTTGTCATTACAAAATAGTGGATTTTCGTTGTAGTCATATTGAAATTACAAATGAATTGTTTACAATATTGCTAAAATTTAAATCTACTTCCTTCTATTAAAAATTATGAGAAAAACTGAAGTCTATCAAGTACGCTTGGACTCTCAAGAGAAAAAACAAGCCTTTGCTGTGTTTAAACAGTTGGGGATTACGCCTGCGCAAGCGGTACGTTTGTTTTTTAAGCAAGTCGTGCTGACTAAATCAATTCCCTTTTCAATTGAAAATCAGAATATTAATCTGGAACAATTGATTAAGTTACGCAAATTAAAACAAGAGCAAAAAGCAACGCTAGTGGATGCAACCCCAAGCAATGAAGCATCTGTAACTGGCAATAATAGTGTTGAAGATTTTGAACTGGATGATGAACATCTAGACTTGTTTGATGAACTCAATGCAATTTTGGGTGAAACTGACAAAAATTAACAGTGTTGCATTTTTAAACAATTCTTTAAAAATTTACTTTAAAAACTTAGCTATGCTTCATGCAAGGACAATAAAAAAGCATGGAGTATCGTAATGATTGTAAGACGTGCCACTTTAGAAGACTTAGACCAGCTTGCTGTATTGTTCGATGAGTATCGTCAGTTTTATGGTGCATCCTCGAATTTAAGCCTTTCAGCAGCATTCTTAAAACAGCGTTTTGAAAATCAGGAAAGTGTGATTTTCATTCATATCAAAGATCAAAAAATCACTGGATTTGTATTACTTTATTTAGGCTTTTCTTCGGTTGCCTGCTCGACCTACTATATTTTAGATGACGTTTATGTCACCCCTGTTTTTAGACGACAAGGTTCGGCCAAACAGCTCATTGATACTGCAATTTTATTTGCACGACATGAAAATGCGCTACGGATTAGCCTTGAAACACAGAAAAGTAATTACCAATCCCACCAATTGTATGAAAAGATGGGTTTTGTCAAAGATGATGAATTTCAAACCTATCACTGCTTTTTAAAATAGTCATCTGATCTGACGATTGCAGAGTTAGACAATGGATTTAAATTTAACCTAGCCCAAGCCATTGCTCATAAACTATTGATGAAAGCTCAGCTAAACTCATGTTATTCCATACGGCTTTTTGCCAACTCGACATGTTCAGGGCTTAAATACATCCATTCACCCACATCTAAAGCCAAATCAGTCAAGTTTAATGCACCAACTTGCTGACGATGTAATTGTTCTACTTTATTGCCCACTGCTGCCAGCATACGTTTAACTTGGTGATAAACACCTTGATGAATGGTCATCTGCAATTCATGTTCAGCAAGCTGTTGTACCTCTGTTGCAGCAAATGTCCCTGATTCATTGCGCAATGCGACACCCTGCTCAAGTTGCTGGATTTGTGTTGCATTAATCGGGTCTGCGGTGTGCATAGCATACACTTTTGCCACATGCTTTTTAGGATGGGTCAATGCTTGTAAAAACTGTCCATCATCCGTCAGCAATAACAGCCCTGTGGTGTCCTGATCTAAGCGTCCAACACACTGCAAACCACGATTCAGCAATACATCATCAAACAAGTCAAACACACTAAAATGATGGGTCGCCTGATGCGAACACTCATAGCCTTGTGGTTTATGTAAGGCGATATAGACCTTTTCACGATATTGATAATTTTCCCCATACACCGAAAATTGCAAAACCGTTTCAGGCGCAATTTTTATCGCGAATTTAGGATTGGTCTGGGTTTCGCCCATAATGGTGACTGCACCATTTTTAATGAGTTGTTGGCAATGTTTACGTGATCCAAAGCCTTGTGATTGCAACATTTTTTCCAACAACATGATGAGCGACCTAATGATAAAAAGTATAAATATATTTGCTGCTATTCTAAACCAAATACACCGTAAATTCTGAACACATTGCGTACCTTGCCCGCTTGTAGTTCAAAACAGTTACAATAACTGCACTTTTCCAATTTATTTCCCCTTTTATGGATCACCATGCTCTCTCAATTAGACCTTAACCTGATGGTGCTGATCGTTCTACTCGCATGCGGTATTTTTAGCCAAAATACGGCTGTGACCATTGCCGCAGCAGTACTGATTATTTTTAGAATTACGCCGCTAAGTGAATTTTTCCCACTATTGCAGCAGCATGGCTTAAATCTGGGCATTATCATTCTCACCATTGGCGTACTGACACCCATTGCCAGTGGCAAACTTCCAGGCGAAGCAATTCTAAAATCTTTCCTGAGTTGGAAATCTTTACTTGCGATTGCAATTGGTGTTTTTGTGGCATGGTTAGGCGGGCGTGGTGTCAAGCTCATGACCAATCAGCCTGATGTGGTCGCAGGCTTATTGATTGGTACAGTCGCAGGTGTTGCTGTGCTACGTGGCGTGCCTGTGGGACCACTGATTGCAGCAGGAATTCTCACCTTGTTTATTGGCTATTCTTAACATAGATTTAGGGACGCTTGGTTTAGATGGTTTTGCTTGAATTCATCGTCTTGTATCAACCAATTTCAATAAAAACCATCCAAATCTAAGCCACTTTGCGAAACAAGATAGATGTTAATATCATTCCCATTGCAGATAAAACGGCCATTAAAATACCAACCCAAAGCCATGTTCCTGTGGCAGATACGATAGCTGCGACCACAGGCGGCAATAAAAATTGTGAAATTGCCGAGCACTGCAACACCAAACCTACGGTGGTACTAATCGCAATCGGTTGTGGTGCAAAATTAAGTACTTGCGCAAATACCACAGCTGCGACTAAACCACCAAATAAAGAGAAATGGATGACCAATAAAAACTGCACAATGAATGGTAAAACATCACGCAAAATATAAAAACTCAGTGCGCATAGCATCAATACCGCAAAACCCATTTGCATCAACACTTGCGCTCTCAGCCCACGCTGTAATAACAACCCACATACAAATGTACCCACCGCATTTGCCATTGCAACCATAGCTGTGAGCACACCTGCGGTTTGTAAAGATATTTGATATTGCTGATAAATGGTCGGCAAAAAACCCACCAAACTGAACCACTGCCCTGCATAAACACCAAAAACCAAAGCCAATATCCATGCGGGTGGATGGCTCAAAGTGCTTTTAATCAGTTCAAAGATGGCAATGGCTTGCGTGCTGATCTGCACACTCGGTACGGCTTTATAAATGATGATTGCGAGCGCAAAGGATAACAATCCCAAACACATCCACACGCCTTGCCAATCCAAGATGGTCAGTAAAAACGGCGTACTTAGTAAACCAATACCCATCCCACCGCCCATATAGGCACTCCACAGCCCCATTTTGGCAGGCAACTGCTCCACTGCAACCAGTTGACGAATAAATGCAGGGCCGCTGAGTGTAATCAGTAAAAAGCCAAAACCTTCAATTACACGCAGACTTAATAGTGCGGAAAAGCTATGTACAAAACCACCAACAAAACTTGCACCTGCCAATAAAGACAAACCCAAAAGTACACAGCGTTTTAAGCCAATTTTTGCGGTATAACTGCCTAGCAACAACGCCAAAGACATGCCAGCAGCTTGTACCAAAGACAGCAAAAAACCTGCCTGAACCAAACTAACTCCGAGTTCAGCTTGTAGGATGGGTACAGTCGGTGGCAACTTGCCAATATGCATTGCTGCCATAAAACCCGCAGCAACAATCCACAAATCCTTTGTCAGCCAACGTACCGAACTCACTGCGCTCTCCCTTAATTTTCGCAAGGCAAGCTTAGCAAGAACATCTCACTGTTTTTAGTGGAGATTTAGATGAGCTTAGTGTTTTTAGCGATAAATTAGCATTCTCTTTACGATGCTGATCGTACGATTTTTAACTTGAATAATACTGCGTGCGTTTTTGGGAAAATTTCTCTAATTGCTTCAAAAAGCCTTCAAAATAGCACTTTTCTTTTTCTTCGCTACGATAACCCGCATACAAGGTACGGCGTAATCCTCCCGCAGCAACGCAGTCTAAACGACGTGAAGTTACCCAGCCTTTTTGCTCATATTCATTCACCACCCAATCTGGCAATGCGCCAATCCCTCGCCCACTCGCCACCAGTTGAATCAACATTTGGGTTAAATCTGTAGTACGAATAGCTTTTGGCTGAATATTGGCTGGAATGAATAGCTTAGACATAATATCTAAACGGTGTTTATCGACAGGATAGGTAATCAGGGTTTCTTCTGCCAACTCCTGTACGGTAATGCGCTCGGCACGTACTAAAGGATGAGTATTTGACAACACCAAACGCGATTCATATTCAAAAATTGGAAAATATTCGATACCTTTTAAGGCAATCGGGTCTGCAGTAATCAATAGGTCAAATTCTGCGTTTTGCAATAATTCATGCGGATTGGCTTCAAAACCTGAAGCAAAATCTAAATCTACATCAGGGTATTGCTGACGATATTGATTCAGCAGCGGCATCAACCAGTCAAAGCAACTATGACATTCCGAAGAAAAAATAATTCGCCCCGTTTGACCATGCACAATGCGGGTAATATCAGTTTGGGTGATTTGAATTTGTGGCAGGACATCATCCGCCAGTTTCAATAAACGCTGTCCGACATTGGAAAATGTCACAGGGCGACTACGACGGTTCACCACTTCTACGCCATACCAATGATCTAGTTCTTTGAGTTGATGAGAAATGGCAGATGGCGTCAGACATAAATCATTGGCGGCAGCAACCAAAGAACCATGTTCACGCAGGGCTGATAGCGTTTTTAAGTGGCGAATTTCAAGCATTGCTTGTTCCTAGTTTTTCAAGTTATTGACTGCATGTTTAGACCTAGGTCGCATTTTTATTTTGCAAAATAAGAAACAAAGCCAAACATGATTCAATTTAATAATGAATTAATTTAATCTTAGCATGTAAATAATGAGTTTTCTTCATCTTAGTTTTTATTCGATGATATTTACTACGAAATCAATACAATTCCATAAAAATAATATGGCTTTCAGCAAGCATGTTTTAGGCCTCCAACGTGCAGAGCCAAACTAGAATTGAAATTCTTAACCCAAGCCTCGCTTACTCCGACAACTTCTCTCCACAATGTGGGCAGTATTTATAAGGCTCCTGTTCTAAACGCAGCTCTTCTTCACGACGCTCACGAATTAACTGCAATAAAATATCTTGGGTTTGCTCAGTGGTTAAACCGACTTGTTTGCGTAAATCTTCAATTTTTTCTTGATCATTTAACAGATCAATCTCACTATTTTGCAATAGCTCTCTAAATTTCAACCCTAAATGCTGCTTACGTTGTTCAAGTTCGTTGGCTAAACCTGTGGCTAAAATACCTGCAGGCAATGCTGCCAAGCCGACACCCAATACCGTAATTAACGCACCTAAAATTCTGCCCCAAGGGGTAATTGGTGTGACATCGCCATAACCGACTGTGGTTAAAGTCACCACTGCCCACCACATCGAAGCGGGAATTGAGCTAAAGGCTTCAGGCTGTGCCTTGCTTTCCACCACATACACACCTGCGGCAGACATCACAATCATAATAGAGAGAATAAAAATGACTGCCTGAAATGATCCTTTTTCCCGTTCGATCACTCTTAATAAAATTTGCAATGATACAAAGTAACGTGTCAGTTTTAACAAACGCAGCAAACGTAAAATTCTTAGGAACCGTAAATCTAGATGCACAAAGAAGTTAATATAAGCAGGTAGAATCGCCAACAAATCTATAATTGCCCCACCGCTGGTAAGCCATTTTACACGCTGTTTCCACGGCGAAATAAACGGGTCTTTTTCGGCAATACTCCAAATCCGCAGCAAATATTCAAGCGTAAACACTGCGATGGAAAAGTTTTCAAAATGGTCAAAAAATACCTGATAGGCAAGATAGACATCATTCACCGACTCTAAAATAACCGCACTGGCATTGCTTAAAATCAGTAAAATTAAAAAATAGTTAATGCAACGACTAAACCATGTTTCATAGTCATCGTCGTGTAAGTTGTTATAGACAAATTTTCGAAATGTGTACCACGGTGTAAATGCCATACCGAATATTATATTTTAAGGCTTACAGTAATGGCAGTTTAACCGAAGTTTTTCTCAAAACGATAGTATTTTATGTGACGTTAAGCGGGCATTTTTAATGCAGAATTGCAGTATAAGTCATCATTATCCAAATGACTAAACTACTGAATAAACAGCAATGCTAAACGCACCTGATCATAGCCCATGCGTGGACTAGTCGCTTCAACAATCGGGCGCAGTTTAATTGCGCCATCATCGCTGAAGTGCTCTGCATTTTGACGCTTCATTAATCGCTTATAAATTTTACGGACCTCTTCCACCACTTCTTCACCTGGATGTGCCACTGAAATATCCAGATTTTGTTCTTTTTGCAAACGTGCCAAATGGTTGATAATAGTTGCAGGAGTTAAACCTCGCTCTACTGCAATATCCTGAATATCATAACCTTCTTCAAATAAAGCGCGGGTTTCATCTAACGTGGCAGTCGCATAATTGGTTTTTCCACCTTTGGCAATTTTCTTTTCATTGCGCAAAATTTCGGTTTCGTTCAACGTGCCACCACAGTGACGAATAAATGCATTATGTTGTGGTGTTAAATCCATCAGCTCATAGTGCGTTTCAGCTTCTTCAGACAATTCCTGAAAACGGCGGTCAGCCTTAATCGCTAAACTGTCGAGTTCCAAAGCTTGGCTATTAAATCCCAATAAACGCAAACCGCTTAACGATTTTAATCGTGACAACGCCACATAACCCTGCCCTTTTTCAAAAGTATGGCTAAGATTGATTTCTGCCGCTTCTAAGGTCATACCTTGTGATTTGTGGATGGTAATTGCCCATGCCAAACGCAGCGGAATTTGCTGGAAACTGGCAATGGTTTTGCCTGCATCATTATCCACCGACCAAGTTTCAGGCTCGACCAGTAATACTGTGCCATCGGTCAATTTTACTTTAGGCAAAATACCGTGATCGTCATCTTCTTCAAAGCCAATCACTTCGCCCAAACTGCCGTTGATATAGCCCATATCGAAGTTGTTTTTAACAAACATCACTTTGGCATGTTTTTTTAGATTTAAAATTTCAGGCGCACGTACGGATGATTTCAGCGTTTCAATCAACTTTTCATTGCCATCACACACGGCATCAAACTGCTTGCTCTCAGTTTCAATTTCATTCAGATGCTTAAAGTTGATATTGTCCACGTCCATATTGTGCGTATATAAACGTGTGAAAGTGTCGCCAATATCTTGATGGCGGGTGTGCTCCAAAGCCTGAATATGTTGATGATCAATACTTTGTGCACGAATTGCATTGAGAATGTCATTTAAGTAGTCATCGCCCTGACGGTGCTGCTCAGTTAAATAACAGACTCGAAATTTAGCTTCGACCCACGCCTCTGACATAAAACAGAACTTGTCACGATTGCGCTCATCGTTTTTTCCTACAGGCGGTAACTGGAAAAAATCTCCTGCGACAATCACTTGAATGCCGCCAAAAGCGTCATCACTGTCTTTAAAATATTTTAAAACTTGATTGACCAAATTCAGTTGTTTGGCATGCAACATCGAAATTTCATCAATAATAAGCACTTGCGCATTTTCTAAATGTTCTTTGAGATATTTGCGCTCTTTCATATTTTTCAGGTCGGCATCGGACAAAAAATCTTTAATACCAATGCCTGCCCATGTATGAATGGTCATGCCATTCATGTGCGTTGCTGCAATGCCTGTAGATGCCGTAATTGCCACGGGCACTTTACGCGCTTTTAAATAATTGATGTATTGATTCAGGGTATAGGTTTTACCCGCACCAGCCGAGCCTGTTAAAAAGACATTTTCGCCTGCTTTTAAAAGTTTAAGTGCAGTTTCCTGTTTCATAAGACCTATACCATGATTGAACGGCTATAGCCTAACGAGTTTTGAGCCAAAAGTTAAGGCTCAAGTCCGTGAACACGACAACAGTTGTCTTATGACTTGTAACTTATGACTTTGATGGTAATTGTGGATTCAGCCATGCAATAAACTGCGCTGCGATGGTAACCAACAATTGTTCTGCTTTTTGATTATTAGGATATTCCAATTGATCAAACACAAGTTGCCCATTTCTAAAGTGACAGCCCATGGTCAATTGCTGCGCATAATGTGGCGATGCCATGTGAAATGCCACATATTGTCCTTCACTCATGGCTTTGGCATAGCTCAGTGCCAAACAGTGTTTAAAGTTTTTCGATTCTTCAATAATACGGTCTAAATCGGTCAGTTCTTCAAAACACCAACCCGAAAAATACAATATTTGCTGCGGGCTTTTCGCCTGCCATGTGCTACATGGAATTTCTTTTTTCAGTTTGGCAAATAGCTCTGCTTTATACACTTGTTGATGCCAATGCACCGCTTGATGAAACAACCCCAACCAACTCAAACTTTTTGGAATATGCGTATGCGCTGCAAAATACTCCAGTAAATAGTCACGCACATAACTGTCAAATACTGAAACGCGTGTATTGTGCGCACGTAAATAAAAACGCTGCCGAAAATCATCAGGCTGAATCTGATAACGCTGCAATACCGTATAAAAGTCACGTTGCTGCTGACTATCAGACTGAATATAGTCCAACAAAGCTGTCGGTAAATCTTGGGTGATCTGCTGTAAATACAACATATAACTTTGCATAACACGACTTAAACGCCGAAATACATGCTTGACCAAATGCTCATCGTGTTGCGCCACGGTTTTCAGCAAAGTCATCCATTCATCCAAATACAAAATAGAAGGACTAATCGCAACACGTGGATCATCTACAGATTGCTTTTCACCATGTGGCATTAGACTGACATTATGTGCATGCGCAAACCATGCCTGCTGTGTCGCATACACATTACAGCTTTGAATAAACATACGCGCCGCAGAATATTGAAAATATTGCAATGTCGCTAAAATAATACGCGGATGTGCCTGACTACAATCGACAAAACTGAGCGCAGTCACTGCGACCCGCACACTGGTATGCTGCATATTTAAACTGAGCCAATCCAACACTTGTGCAGACTGTTTAAACAGCCAGTTCACCGCTCGTGGATAATCAAATAACGGCAGTTTGGCGACTTTCTTTTGCCAAATTAAAGGGCAAGATTTTAAAAAATGCGGTTTCGCCAAAGCATCGGAACGCTGCCACACCTCACGGTGCATTAAACGCGCAAAACCCAATAAATGCCCATGTTCTTCGGCATGTCGATACAACAACCGAATATCATCCTGATGATCGATTAAATCCTGCAAATTAAATCGTTCAGGAAATGAAATACTTAAAATACGATGCATGGCTTTAGGTAAAAATTCTGCCGCACTAAAACAAAAATCATCATAACTTTGCATCAGTGCTTGCACTGGCAAAAAGGTTTCACCCTCTACAAATTCCAAAGCACACAGCATCGATAAGTTAGTTAAAACATCTTCAGGAATGTGCTGCCCTTGCTGCACAAATTTGGTCAATACTGGTTGATACTGATCGTCTGCCTGCATTAATGCCTGATCTAAAATTTGTGCCTGCATTGCATCTAAATGCAATAACAATTGCTTAACCCGTGCTGCACCATCTACCCACAGGTAAACTTGCTGCAGAATCAATTGTCGCAATTGCTGCGCCTGATTACGCAAAAATAAAGAATGCTGCGGTTTTAAATCCCCAGTCAAAAAATGCAGATCATGTAAGAAAAAATCTTCAAATGCTTCTTGCTGTTTCCCCGCAAATTCAAAGTGAGTTTCTATTAAATTTGTATGCGATTTTGGCGGATAAAATTCAAGACTAAACAGACCATTCAGCAATTCGACCCGATGCTGCAAAGGATCGATCCGAAACAAATTTTGTGCTGTAAAATGTCCGACCAAATCCATTTGATCTTGATAGATTTCTGCGGCCACACTGGAAATACGAACCAATTGCTGTGCAACGGCATGCAACTGGCTATGCTGGCAAATTGGCTGCATATACGCTCCTCATGCTTAAGTGTGGTCTATCTAAGTGTCATCTTATTTTTATTTGATTGCACCGACTAGACCCATCTCGTGATACATCCCTATTTTTTGTTTTTTATTTCCATCTGCAAAAAGTGGACAATTCTTCAATCGAGCTTAAGCCACTTATTAATTGAATTACACCTGAAATTTATGTGAACGGTATCTACACCTTAAAATTAGAGATACAAAAACACTATAAACAAGATTTAAGCCCTTGCCTATAGCCTGCGCACAACTTCAGAAAAAATAAAAACCCATTAAAAAACAAATAAGTTTCAATTGATTAGTTTGCATTATTTACTCAGAAAATAGGGTTGGTGTTTGGTAGGTAGGATTTCACCACAAAGTATTGAATACTCAAATCACGGTTCAACACCGCGATAACAACACATTATTCCAATACCCAATGCAAGAAGGAATCTGAGCATGGCTTTTAAAAATATTGCAGATCAAACCAACGGTTTTTATATTCCTTGTGTGTCTCTCTTCGGCCCTGGTTGTGCCAAAGAAATTGGCGTAAGAGCGCAAAATTTAGGTGCTAAAAAAGCCCTGATTGTGACAGATGAAGGACTGTTTAAATTTGGCGTAGCCGATACCATTGCAGGCTATCTCACCGAAGCAGGCGTTGCTAGCCATATCTTTGCAGGTGCTGAGCCAAACCCAACCGACATTAACGTACATAAAGGTGTCGATGCCTACAATGCCAATCAATGCGACTTTATTGTGTCTTTAGGTGGTGGTTCTTCACATGACTGCGCCAAAGGCATTGGCTTAGTTACCGCAGGTGGTGGGCATATTCGTGATTATGAAGGCATTGATAAAAGTACCGTGCCAATGACCCCGCTAATTGCCATTAACACCACAGCAGGTACAGCATCGGAAATGACCCGTTTCTGTATCATTACCAACACTGACACGCACGTTAAAATGGCAATTGTCGATTGGCGCTGCACACCACTCATCGCCATTGATGATCCAAAACTCATGATTGCCAAACCTGCAGGTTTAACCGCAGCAACAGGCATGGATGCTTTAACTCACGCTGTAGAAGCCTACGTTTCAACTGCAGCCAATCCTATTACCGATGCCTGTGCGGAAAAAGCTATTCGTATGATTAGCCAGTGGCTCAGCCCTGCTGTGGCAAATGGTGAAAATATTGAAGCACGTGATGCCATGAGCTATGCGCAATATTTGGCAGGTATGGCATTCAACAATGCCTCATTAGGCTATGTGCATGCCATGGCGCATCAACTCGGTGGTTTCTACAACTTGCCGCACGGCGTATGTAATGCAATTTTATTGCCGCATGTTTGCGAGTTTAACCTGATTGCCTGCCCTGAGCGTTATGCAGATATTGCAGAACTGATGGGGGTAAATACTGATGGATTAACTACCACAGAAGCCGCCTATGCCGCAATTGATGCAATTCGTGAATTATCTAGCTCAATTGGTATTCCAACAGGTTTAGCAGAGTTAGGCGTTAAAGAAGATGACTTGGCGATTATGGCTGAAAATGCACAAAAAGATGCCTGCATGCTCACCAACCCACGTAAAGCCAATCATGCACAAGTGGTCGAAATTTTTAAAGCCGCGATGTAATTTGAATCTCCTGCTGAGTGAATCACGATTTGCTCAGCATCTCCCATCCTTTTTTCAATTTTCGTCTGTTGCTGTTTTATTTTTATCCTTCCCTTTGGCAGAACCATCTCAGATGCGTTCTGCTTTTTTTGCTGTTCAGAACAAAATGAACTCGCAGCATAAAACTAAAGCGATTTAGATGCAGAGGGTTTGCATAATTCAATTTGACAAATGCGCACAGCTCATCAAGGATATAGTCAAAATAAAATGGATGACGAACACCTTATGCTGTTAAGTAAAAAACAAAAAACAACACCAAGCTATCAACCCGATATTTTGGGTGCCGATTACCAACAAATGACGCTGGATTTTCCTTCGGATTATGAAGGCAAAGTGATTGCTACCTTGGTACGCAAAAAAGCCGAACAGGAAACCCGTAAAGCCGTACTTTATATTCATGGTTTTATTGACTATTTTTTTCAAACAGAAATGGCAGACCAGTTTAATCAGCATGGTTATGACTTTTATGCCCTAGATTTACGTAAATATGGGCGTTCGCATTTGTCACATCAAAATTGGTACAATGTGCGCAGCTTGTCTGAATATGATGCAGAAATTTCCGCTGCACTTGAGCAAATTGCCGCAGAAGAACATGACTCAGTGATTTTGGCGGGACATTCAACAGGTGGATTAATCACCACGTTGTATGTGGCACATCATCCCAATCATCCACTGATTCGTGGTTTATGGTGCAACAGCCCTTTTTATGATTTCAATATGAGCGAGATTGAGAAAAAATTCGGCATTCCTCGTTTAAGCCAATTGGGCAAATTGCTGCCAGAAATGAAATTTCCAAGCCGCCTTAATCCATTTTATGTACCAAGTCTACACAAACAATATCATGGTGAATGGCTATTTAACTTGGAATGGAAAAAACCGCGCTATCCTAAAGTACGATTAAGTTTTGTACGTGCAATTCATGAAGCGCAAAAAGAAATTCATGCTAGCGTACATTTGGGTGTACCAACCTTAATTATGCATGCGAGTCAAAGTAGTTATCCACGCCAATGGAATGAGATTGCGCAACGCACTGACGTAATTTTAGATGTTGCAGATATGCAAAAATATGGGCATCACATGCATGGTGATATTCAGCTTTGCCAAATTGAAAATGGCATGCATGATTTGGTGCTTTCTGCGCCCGAAGTCCGTGCGGAAGTATATCAGTCCTTGTTTGACTGGTTAAACCGCAAAGGGCTATAAAAACTAAAGGACAGTGAAATGAAAGCCTAAATGACTTGAGTCGTCCTTTAGGCTTGGTATTTTAATAAAATTTGATGTGCAGGATGATGCTTTGGCATCAATTCAATTAAACGCTCCACCGCGTCAATCGCTTCAGGGCTGCGTGCCAAATGTTTTAGTAATACATCGGTATCTTGTGCATTAAAAATGGCATCACTCAGGCGTGATTCTAAACAATCTCGCCATGCGCATAAAAATGGACTTTCAGTTTTCGCCAAAAATACCCCTGCACACGTTTGCAAGGCAGACTGCACATAACCTGCATCTAAAGCCTGCTCAGCTTGTAAAAAATCGGCTTCAATATGCGCCAAAACTCGGTAAGGACGCGAGCCGAGCATCCCCCCTAAAATATCGCGTAATTGCGACATTTCAGCTTTTAGTGTTCCCATGCTGACTTTACGCTCACCATATAGTGCTTGGTGTAAAGTGTCTAAACTCATGCCTTGTGGGCAAAGTGCCAAAATCACCAATATTTCAATTTGACGCGGTGTCATCACCACCACTTTGCCATTAAATAACACCTGTGGCACACGAAACGCGCGAATATAAAGCTGCTGTTTTTGCTGTTCCAGCAACGCATTTTGAATTAAAGAAGCACAGCGCTCTGCTGCCAACAAACCCAAACTGTTATGATTTTTCCAAGTGGTCGATAAATCAATCACGCCCAACACTTGTTTGGAATGTGGGTCTAAAATTGGTGCGGCATAACAAACCCAGTCATGTAACGATGACATATAATGTTCACTGGAAAACACACAACTGGCTTGCTGAGTTTTGAGTGACAAAGCCAAAGCATTGGTACCCACCAACTCTTCACGCCACTGTCCACCCTCTACAAAATGTACTCGTTCCGCCACATTACGCATTTGAGCGCTCGCTGCCGTCCAAATAATCGTACTGCCCACATCGCCCACGGCTGCCACCATGTCGGACTGCTGCGCGATATGTTTTAAATCTTCTGCGCAATTTTGCACAGCTCTCTGTAAAGCCGAACCGCCTTGCGGATGCGATAAACTGGAATTTAACGGAGCAGCCTGCCGATCTACAGGAATTTCTGCAATTTCAGAGCGTTGCCAAGAATTTAAAATACTCTGCTGAATTTGCTGCGCATGCAGCGGCGATAAACTACTGCTTTGTCTAAACCGTTCAATATGCAGTTTTTTTTCCAATAGATCTTGTTTTTTCATCATGACTGATTCTCACAATCCTGTGGGCATTACATCCATTGTACTGCTTACTTTTGTAAGGATTTGTTCGCTGCTTGTAAACCTGCAACTTTCCAACCTTTTTCCAACCTTATATTGGTATGCTAATCAAATAACGTACTAAAGTACCTTATACCTTAGCCGTAAATTTAACCTGATTTTAGACACAGGATTGTGATAAAAGGTAAAGATGACGGCAGATTATAAAAAACCATCAAAGGAAGAGAATTATGCGTTACGTAGATCCCAATCAACCCGGTTCAAAAGTTCAATTTAAAGCACAATACGAAAACTTTATTGGTGGCGAGTGGGTCGCCCCTGTAAAAGGCGAATACTTTGAAAATATCTCTCCTGTAGATGGCAAAGTATTTACTAAAGTCCCACGCTCATCGGTAGAAGACATTGAACTGGCTTTAGATGCAGCCCATAAAGCCAAAGCACAATGGAACAGCTCATCTCCAACCACACGCTCCAACATTCTGCTTAAAATTGCAGATCGTTTAGAACAAAATCTGGAATTATTGGCAGTAGCCGAAACTTGGGATAATGGTAAGCCTGTCCGTGAAACATTGGCTGCCGACATTCCATTGGCAATTGACCATTTCCGTTATTTCGCAGGCTGTATTCGTGCCCAAGAAGGCGGAATTTCTGAAATTGATGAAGATACCATCGCCTATCATTTCCATGAGCCATTGGGCGTTGTGGGACAAATTATTCCATGGAACTTCCCAATTTTAATGGCAACATGGAAACTTGCACCTGCTTTGGCTGCGGGTAACTGTATTGTACTTAAACCTGCGGAGCAAACCCCTGCTAGTATTTTAGTTTTGGTCGAGCTGATTCAAGATTTATTGCCTGCAGGCGTACTAAACGTAGTCAATGGTTACGGCGTAGAAGTCGGTCGCCCATTGGCAACTAATCCACGTATTGCCAAAATTGCATTCACAGGTTCAACCCAGGTCGGTCAATTGATCATGCAATACGCCACTGAAAACATCATTCCAGTGACTTTAGAGCTTGGTGGTAAATCTCCAAATATTTTCTTTGAAGATATTATGGCGCAAGATGACGACTACCTAGATAAAGCGCTTGAGGGCTTTGCCATGTTCGCGCTGAATCAGGGTGAAATTTGTACTTGTCCATCACGTGCGCTCGTACAGGAAAGTATTGCTGACCGTTTCCTTGAAAAAGCCATCGAACGTGTTAAACGTATTAAAACAGGTCACCCGCTTGATACTGAAACCATGATTGGTGCGCAGGCATCGCAAGAACAACAAGACAAAATCTTGGGTTGTATTGCGACAGGTCGTGCCGAAGGTGCTCAAGTCTTAACAGGTGGTGGTGAACGTCATGAAGTTGGCAGTGGTTTCTATATTGAGCCGACAATTTTCAAAGGCACCAACGACATGAAAATTTTCCAAGAAGAAATTTTCGGCCCAGTGCTGTCTGTGACCACATTTAAAGACTTCGATGAAGCCATTAAAATTGCCAATGACACCATTTACGGTTTAGGTGCAGGTGTTTGGTCACGTTCTGCGCACACTTCTTACCGTGCAGGTCGTGCTATTCAGTCGGGTCGCGTTTGGACGAACTGTTACCACATCTACCCTGCGCATGCAGCTTTCGGTGGTTATAAAAAGTCAGGTATTGGCCGTGAAAACCATAAGATGATGTTAGAACATTATCAACAAACCAAAAACTTGTTGGTAAGTTATTCAACTAAACCTGCAGGCTTCTTCTAAGTTAAGCTTTTAACCTCAACATGATGAATGAAAATGCGAACTTCGGTTCGCATTTTTTTATATTTGGGATGTACAGATGGACAAAAAGAAAAACAGAAAAAGCCATTTATCTACATAGATTTACAAGTCATAGACCTAAAATTACTAACATCAAAGTCATGTAGATGAAATCACAGACATAAAAAAAGCACCATTTAAAAAATGATGCTTTTTGATCAAATTACAACTGCTTATTTTTTTGCAGCTACAGATGCTTCAGTAGTGATGTTAACAGTAATTTTATCACCCACGTTTGGTACATAGCTTGCAATACCAAATGCAGAACGGTTGAATGAAGTCGTTGCATTAAAACCAACAGTCGCTGCCTGCGTCATTGGGTGTGGACCTTGTTTGTTCAATACTGCATCAAGAACAACTGGGTTAGTTACACCTTTAACTGTTAAATCACCTGTGATTTTAAAGTTTTTCTTGTCCTGAGTTTCAACTTTTGTACTTTTAAAAGTAATGGTTGGATATTTTGCTGCATCAAACCAATCTGCTGCCATTAAATGCTCATCTAAAGCTTTTA
The DNA here is from genome assembly GCF_013418635.1 of Acinetobacter sp. YH12131. Classification (NCBI taxonomy): domain Bacteria; kingdom Pseudomonadati; phylum Pseudomonadota; class Gammaproteobacteria; order Moraxellales; family Moraxellaceae; genus Acinetobacter; species Acinetobacter sp. YH12131. The sequence goes on along the minus strand of NZ_VPBQ01000005.1, from coordinate 22,410 downwards.
CGTTGGTGTTGATGCTGCTTAATGGAATCGTCACATTTACAGATGAGTTAGCCGGTTTTTTCTCATCAATGTTGATAGTACCTTGAATGTCTGAGAAGTTACCTGATGGCGTAGAAAAACCGAAGTGATCCCAAGTAAATACAGTAGCAGTATGCGTTGGGTCAATTTGATAAGCCACTGGTTTAGCCATTGTCATTGTTGCTGCAGACGCGATAGCCAAACCTAAAGCAAGTGATTTCATGTTCATATTGTTCATCTCTAAAAGTGTTGATACGTTTTCAATAAGGTTTAGTTTATAGATTTTTGCTGCAAATACAGGATTAAAGATAAAACGGTATGTTGCATGACTGAAACGATAAATTTGTAAAAATATGCGTGCGCGTTTTACATCACCGTTACAGGACTGCGATATTGAATAAAACCTGTTCTTTTTGCGACACGATCATACAACTGCCGTGCCTGTAAATTATCTTCATGGGTCAGCCAATATACCCGATCACATTCACGCTGTTGTGCTGTTTGATTCACCTGCTGAATAAGCTGCTGAGCAATTCCCATCCCTCTATACTCAGGCAAGGTATATAAATCTTGCAAATAGGCATAAGGTTTAAGCGTCCAACAACTGTCATGTTCAATTACATGCACAATTGCCACAACTTGAGTTTGATATACGGCAGCAAAACCATAAATATGCGTCCTGTGTGGATTAATTAGTTTTGACCACGTATTTTGCGTAACCTCATCACTTAATTGCACCTGATAAAATTGCTGATAACCCTGCCAAAGTGGTTGCCATTGCTCAAATTGGATTTCACTTAACGCGACAATGTCGATGTGCTTAAATTGATGATCTAATATAGTTGTCTGCATGCTTTGATATTGCCTGATTATTTTTGCATCGAATCATTTTACTAATTATGCATCATTCATATTATGCTTAGGCTATTTTATAAACTATTTTTCAGCAATAAAAAAAGCTTTACCCTACGCATAGAATAAAGCTATTTTTGACGATACACCATTTAATGCACCGCATTCATCGCAATAGATTAAAGCTTCTCAATCAAAATACGATCAACTTGCTTTAAGCCTGATTGCTTTTCATGGTTCTTACGGCGAATTTTGATTTGCTGATCTTCAGCCAAATCCTGTAACAACAACTCTACCGCCACCATAGCTTCAAGTGGTAAATCTTGTCCAATCCACTTTTGCTCACCCGCATCCATTAAAGTGACTTCATCATTAATTTGCTCGTACAAACTCATTTCTCATCTCACTCAATTACACAGAGGTTTATTCACAAACCTGACTTACACTGACAAAATTTGTTGGATCATCACATCGAATACCAAACAAATATGCAAAAATAAAAGACGTCCCTTTGCAGGAACGCCTTTAAAAACACTGGATTAAAAAATTAAGCTGTTAATTCTTTTACTGCAGCAATAACCGCTTCAGTGGTAATGCCAAAGTACTGATACAAGTCTTTTGCAGGTGCAGATTCACCATAAGTTGTCATACCAATAACTTTACCGTCTAAGCCGACAAACTTCCACCAGTAGTCTACATGCGCTGCTTCAACCGCAACACGTGCACGAATATGTGATGGCAATACCGCTTCACGATATGCTGCATCTTGCTTCACAAATTCTTCTGCACACGGCATAGACACAACACGTACACCTTCAAGCTGCGCGTATGCTTCCATTGCCAAGCCCACTTCTGAACCTGTTGCAATAATAATGGCTTTCAATTCACCTTTTTCTTCAGCCAAGACATAACCACCTTTTGCCACGTTCTCAATTTGCGCTTGAGTACGAGTTTGGAATGGCAAGTTTTGACGTGAGAAAATTAAAGCAGTTGGACCTTCGCTGCGTACTAATGCAGATTTCCAAGAAATAGCCGCTTCAACGGTATCTGCTGGACGCCATGTATTTAAGTTTGGCGTACCACGTAAAGATGCAATTTGTTCAATCGGTTGGTGTGTTGGACCATCTTCACCCAAACCAATCGAGTCGTGGGTATACACATGAATCACACGTTGCTTCATTAATGCAGACATACGCACGGCATTACGCGCATATTCCATAAACATTAAGAATGTTGCAACGTAAGGAATGAAACCACCGTGAAGTGCTACACCATTTGCAATAGCAGTCATACCAAACTCACGTACGCCATAATGCACGTAGTTCCCTGCTGCATTGTCCTGAACGCCTTGGCAACCCTTCCAAAGGGTTAAGTTTGAACCTGCCAAGTCTGCAGAACCACCCAATAATTCAGGCAATAATGGGCCAAATGCTTGCAAAGTATTTTGGCTGGCTTTACGCGTTGCAATAGTTTCAGCTTTAGCATTGGTTTCAGCAATAAACGCATCTGCCTGCGCGATGAATTCTGCAGGTAGTTCACCGCTTAAACGGCGTTTAAGTTCTGCAGCTTCCGTTGGATATTTTGCTGCATAGGCATCAAAAGTTGTATTCCATGCTGCTTCTGCTTCTGCACCTTTCGCTTTAGCATCCCAAGCGGCATATACATCTTCAGGAATAACAAATGCTTCATCTGTCCAGCCTAATGCTTGACGAGTCAAAGCGATTTCATCATGGCCTAATGGCGCACCGTGACAGTCTTCTTTACCTTGTTTGTTTGGCGAACCTAAACCAATAACAGTTTTACAAATAATAATAGTCGGTTTTTGCGTTTCAGCTTTTGCTTCAACCGTTGCAGCACGAATTGCATCGGCATCGTGACCATCAACTTTTAAGACTTGCCAGCCGTAAGATAAGAAACGTTGTTCGGTATCGTCAGAGAACCAGCCTTCTACTTCACCATCAATAGAAATGCCGTTGTCATCATAATAAACAACCAGCTTGCCTAAACCTAAAGTACCTGCCAATGAACATGCTTCGTGTGAAACACCTTCCATTAAGCAACCATCACCCAAGAAACAGTAAGTGAAATGGTCTACAACCTGAATATCTTCTTTATTAAATTGTGCAGCCAGTGTTTTTTCTGCTAAAGCAAAACCAACAGCATTGGCAATCCCCTGACCGAGTGGACCAGTGGTGGTTTCAATCCCTGGTGCATAACCCAATTCTGGGTGGCCAGGTGTTTTAGAGTGTAACTGACGGAACGCTTTTAAATCTTCGATTGAAAGATCATAACCTGTTAAATGCAACAACGCATATTGCAACATTGAACCATGACCATTAGACAATACAAAACGGTCGCGGTTTGCCCATTGTGGATTGGTTGGGTTGTGATTCAAAAATTCACGCCACACCACATCGGCAATATCTGCCATCCCCATCGGTGCACCTGGATGTCCTGAATTTGCTTTTTGCACAGCATCCATTGCCAATACACGAATTGCGTTTGCAATACGACGTTCGTTAAGCGGGGTCGTCATAGGTCAGAGTCCACAAAAAATCGTTAAATAGAAGAAGATGAATAGAATTCAAAACAGCCGCTATTCTCTCAAAAAAACGCCTGAGGGGTAAAGCCTATGCAACAATATTTCCGCATTAATTCCCATTCAGGGTATTTTTCGTGCAAATTCAAAGACGTTTTCACGTTTATAACAACAAGAAAATAGCTAATTGCCGTGTTAAGCTCTATTCTTGGCAAAATTCTAAAGTATAGATATTTCAATTTATAGACGCAGGATGGAATTGTGATGTCGCTCTTGCAGCAACTCCAATCAAATGCCTAGCAACAAGTTAAAACACAACAGTATTCTGTAGAAATAATAGACAGATTTTAACACATCTTGAATTTTATTCACTTTTCACACAATAAATTGAATCACAGCCATCGTCCAAAATTTTAAAACAGCTTTTGAAAATGCAGCTTGATGCAGATAAAGTCAATTCAAAGTCTTTAAATTACCCATCTACAATATTGTTTTTAAAAATGATTCACCACTTAAAAACAAGGTGCTCCTTAGTTTAAAATTATGACAGCATACTTTAGCCAACATGAATATTTTTGAGTCACGATATAGTCATACCGATACTTTATCTATTTTTTAGCTAAAGATATGCGATAAAAAGTCATTGAATTGAAATAAATTCAGCCAATTTAGTCGTAATGCGCTAGTCCTAAAGTCTAACTCGATGTAACATATTGCGTCTTTTGAATTTAACTGTGATAGGACTTATGCGCGAGTACGCTGTATTTACCTCGGAATCTGTAAGCGAAGGCCATCCAGATAAAATGGCTGACCAAATCAGTGATGCCATTTTGGATGCAATCTTAAAAGAAGACCCTTATGCGCGGGTTGCTTGTGAAACGCTTGTAAAAACGGGTGCGGTTGTACTGGCAGGTGAAATCACAACAACTGCAAATGTCGATTTTGAAGCCGTTGTTCGTCAAACCGTAAATGGCATTGGTTACCATCATTCTGACTTAGGTTTTGATGGTTCAACCTGTGCGGTCATTAACATGATTGGTAAACAATCACCTGAAATTGCACAAGGTGTAGACCGTCAAAAGCCTGAAGATCAAGGCGCAGGTGACCAAGGTTTGATGTTTGGTTACGCCAGCCGTGAAACTGATGTATTAATGCCTGCCCCAATTTCTTACGCACACCGCTTAATGGAAAAGCAAGCTGAATTACGTCGCAGTGGTGCTTTGCCGTGGTTACGCCCAGATGCAAAAAGTCAGGTGACTTTTGCTTATGAAAATGGTGTGCCTGTACGTTTGGACGCGGTGGTGTTATCTACTCAGCACGATCCTGAAATTTCGCAAATTCAGCTTAAAGAAGCGGTAATTGAAGAAATTGTGAAAAAAGTGATTCCTGCAGAAATGTTCCATGCAGACACCAAATTCCACATCAACCCAACAGGTATGTTTGTGATTGGCGGCCCTGTCGGTGACTGCGGTTTAACTGGTCGTAAAATCATTGTCGATACTTACGGCGGCATGGCACGTCATGGTGGCGGTGCATTCTCTGGTAAAGACCCATCTAAAGTTGACCGTTCTGCTGCTTACGCAGGTCGTTATGTTGCAAAGAATATTGTGGCAGCTGGCTTGGCAGACAAATGTGAAATTCAGGTGTCTTATGCTATTGGTGTTGCAGAGCCAACATCAATTTCAATCAACACCTTCAACACTGCAAAAGTGGCAGATGAGTTGATTATTGCTTTAGTACGTGAACACTTCGATTTACGTCCATACGGCATTACCAACATGTTGAACCTGTTACAACCGATGTATAAGCAAACTGCAGCCTATGGTCACTTTGGTCGTCAAGGTTCTGACACTGCATTTACATGGGAAAAAACCGACAAAGTTGAGGCGTTAAAAGCTTCTGCAGGTCTGTAATGTAAAACTTTTCAGTTTTATCAAGCTCACTTTGGTGGGCTTTTTTATGCCTAAAATTTAGCTGTCAAACCACAATATACAAAATACGAATATGTTATAGTGAATCATTCCTGAGATTTTTTAAATACTCATCTAAGATAATGATGTAGGAGTTTATTATGGCGGTTATTCTTCAAGTCGATTTCCCTTCTGAAGGCCCATTTGGCGAAAGCATGAGCCAAGCGTACCGTGAACTTGCAGAAAGCATTAACCTAGAAACTGGCATGCTTTGGAAAATTTGGACTGAGAACAGTCAAACACAGGAAGCCGGTGGAATCTATCTGTTTGATCATGCGGCCAATGCTGAACGCTATTTAAAAATGCACACTGCACGTTTAGAAAGTTTTGGCGTGAAGAATATTCGTGGCAAGATTTTTGAGGTGAATGCTGCACTGTCTGCAATCAACCAAGCTGACTTCTTAAGTCGCTAATCTTTTTAAATTGCTCATCCATATTGAAGAATAAAATGGTGAGTCTCTTCAATATTGAAAAAACAGTTGAATAAAATCCTGAGCCATTTAATGATTCAGGATTTTTTGAAATCTTGTATAGACGAAATAAGCGTTAAGCTTGGATGCAGCACTTATTGCGTACGAATCACCTCAAGCACCGATTGTTGCACGGGCACTTCTTGATGATCTTGCAAATAAACATGCACGACTTTAAACACAACGGCTGCTGCCAAGCATGCCAAAATACAGAATAACCAGAAACCATAAGGACTACGAATATTGTGTGAACCACAAGTACCACATTCTTTTTCTGATGATTCCACCACCCGATTGCAACATGCGCAACGATACTGATGATACAGCATAGGTATTCTCCTACTTCACTGTAATTCTTGTTTTTATTGTTACACCATCTACCCTGATGCAGTGTAATTTTGTTTAAGCAACTGTGACACTTTGTAGCCTGCATCCTTTGGATGATTTAACTGACACAATCGCTTGTGAATTAGAATGTCAAAGTTCTGCTATTCGCGCAAATCGTATTTTTGAATAAACAGTCACTTTATCCATCTAAAATAGGTATGCCATGCTAAAATTCTGCATGCTCGATTACTTGAAGTTTAGACTCAAGCTTGGCTTTCAGCACATATTTTTTTATTACACGGAGTAAAGTTAAAGTGGTGCAACTCATTAAAAAAGGTGGCTTGCGAGAACGTGCCAACCGTAGTCGTAAATACCAAGGTTCGGAAAATACCGAAGCAACTTTGCAATCAAACCGTACTTATCAGCCCAATCATTTAGATAAAACTGAAAACACGACTGCAACCGAAATACTGAATGAAAAATCGTCAAACTTGGCTTTGGACAACATCAAATCATCTAACTAATTGGCATCAAAACCTATGTTTTAAAACATACGCAGTGCATCTAACCACAACCACACAGCAAATAATAAAAATAATCCGCCCGAGACCATATCAATATAACTGCCTGAACGCTGATATAACTTTTTCATTTTTGGTGTAGAAAGTAGCAACATAAATAGTGTAAATGTCACAAAAGTTTGGATTGGAATAATCACTGCCAATTGGGCTTTCAAAGATGCACTTGCCGATGAACTCAACGCCAAAGCAAATACACTACTAAAATAAATTAAGGTTTTCGGATTAGATAAATTGGTGAATAGCCCCAATAAAAAGTAGTTTTTTGCGGCTGGAATTTGCACTTGAGTATCATCAAACTGTTTGCGCTGCTGCCAACTATGCCAACCGCCCGACAACATGCCCCATCCCATTTTGGCAAGAAATAAACCGCCAATCAGCATTAAGACTTGCTGAATCCAAGGAAATTGCTGCACCAAAACCGTAAAACCTAATAAGGTCAGCACCACCCACACCACAATCCCTGATGAAATACCCGCAATAATCTGCAAGGTATTACGGCGGGTATTGCTGGCTGCACTTTTGGCAATTAATAAAACATCTGGTCCTGGACTAAGCTGTGCCACAAAATGCAGCGCACAAATGGTGAATAACAAAGACATAAATACATCAGGAGAATTGAAAATCCGATTATACCTTGTGCGGTAGGAGAATAAATAAGGCTTTAAATGCACACCTCAATGTTTAAACACTCACGTGCATATTCAACAAAAAATACCCATAAAAAAACCGAATCAGCACGATTCGGTTTGATCTCAAGCATCACCCATATTATTTAGGTGGATTGACATCTTTCATTTCAATTTTTTTCGCATCGGGGGTAATTTCACGTGCTTCACCATCAATAATACTGGAATCACGACCACCACCCTGCTGATTTTGCATGTCTTGCATTTGGCGCATTAAATCTGCAAACGGGTTTTGACCTGCTCCGCCCATGCCATTCATATCGCCCATCATGCCACCCATCATTTGATCCATCATGGCTTGCTGACGTTTCATCATGGCTTTCATCATTGCCGCTTTAAAGGCATTTTGTACGGCAGGAATCATCACCAGCAATGCCAAAACATCGCTAATTAATCCTGGAATCATCAATAAAAAACCCGCAAAAATTTTAGGTAAATTATTGCTCAGCGCAGGATCGGCACTCATCTGCCCCATTTGCATTTGCTGCATTTGTGGCATCACGCCTGCAGAATATTTACGAATCAGGTTCAAACCAATGAAGAAAGCAGCGACAAACCAAAAGAACACGTACCACATGCTCCCCACTAGGTCGCCCACACCAATCCAGACGAAGACTTCAAGAACTAAGCCAATTAGAACAATAAGAAATAATTTCATGAAAATTAATCTAATCTCAACAAAATAAATAAAATGCAGTAACCAAGTGCTTCATCGGGATCAAGCTTTTTTGATTCGCTGTTGTTTCAATATGGGCATTATTGTATTTTTAAAGGTTAAGTCTGTCATTAATATTTTCATCATCACCCAATAACAGACTTAATACGTCTATATATTTAAACGATAAAGATAAAAATATGCGGCATAAGCCAATAATAACCACAACGCAATAAAAACTGATGCTGCAATATAACTGCTCAGTTTTTGACTGATCGCATCGGCTTGTAAGCGACAACGCTGCATTACTTCAGCAGGTACTAAACGCAATACCAACATGATGCCCAATGGCACTAAAATCAGGTCATCTAAATAACCCAAAACAGGTATAAAGTCTGGAATTAAATCAATGGGAGAAATGGCATAAGCAGCGACCAACAATGCCAAAAGCTTTGCCATAAACGGCGTTTCAGGATCACGTGCGACAAACCAAACCGCATAAACATTTCGTTTAATTTGCTTCGCCCACTGTTTTAGCCTATCAATCCACTTCATTGCCACTCTCATTTGCTACCGTATATAAAATATACACCTCAAAACTTAAAATAAAATGAAGTCCAAAATTGAAAATATGGCAAAGGATACATGCTAATTGTTTAAACGGCAGCTTACTGACCGAATGTTTTGAAATTACTCCACACAAAAGAGATTTAAACTCCTATAATTCAACTTGATGTAATTTTTTAAGGCTTGGCATGTCACTTATTATTGGAATCGACCCTGGTTCTCGTCTAACGGGCTACGGCATTATTGAACGTGATGGCGCTAAATTACGTTTTGTAGATGCAGGAACCATTCGTACCGAAACCAGTGAAATGCCTGAACGCTTAAAACGGATTTTTGCAGGGATTGAACGGATTGTGAAATTTCATGGCCCGACTGAAGCTGCAGTTGAACAAGTGTTTATGGCGCAAAACCCAGACTCTGCCTTGAAATTGGGACAGGCTCGTGGTGCAGCGATTGCCGCTTTGGTGAATTTAGATTTACAAGTGGCGGAATATACCGCCCGTCAAATTAAACAATCTGTCGTGGGTTATGGCGCTGCCGATAAAGAACAAGTACAAATGATGGTCATGAAACTATTAAATCTATCCATTAAACCACAACAAGATGCTGCCGATGCTTTGGCTGCTGCAATTTGCCATGCTCATGCATCAGGCAGCATGACCAAATTGGCTGTGCTCAATGCCTTGGGCGGTATGGCTCGCGGGCGCAGTCGCTCAAGCTCCAGACGTCGCTAAATCAGCATCGCCATCGCTTATATTTTACCGATTCACAACCTGATAAATCGCTTGGCTCATGTGCTGTGCCTGTAAACCGCGCATGCCCTGCTGTGCCAATACATCCCCCGCCAAGGCATGTAACATGACAATTTCATGCAATTGAATTTTATGATGAAACTGGGCTTTTAAACTGGCAATCATGCCTGCCAACACATCGCCCATACCACCTGTACCCATACCAGGATTGCCTGCGGTACAAATCCACAATGAACTTGCTTGCGGTTCTGTAGATGCAGCTTGCAAAGTCAAACTACCTGAACCTTTTAACACCCAATCGCCTGCATAGCGTTGCTGCAATTGCTGAATCGCGGCAATACGGTCTGCTTCAATGGCTGCAACCGTAGTATTGAGCAAGGTCGCAGCTTCACCTGAATGTGGTGTGGCATAACTGTTCGGTTTTAGTTGGGCTGGATGATGCGATGAATGCGCTTGTTTCGCCAAAAACCACAAGGCATCGGCATCGTAAACTACTTCTACCTCGGACTGATTTAGTGCGGCAAACCAGTCTGCATAATGCTGTTCTGCCCAAGCATCTCGTCCTAGTCCCATCCCTAAACTCACGGCATCGACCTGTGAAATTAAGTGCTGAATTTCTGCGCCTGTCAGTGCGTCTATATCCCGCAACATTAAATTCGGCGCACGGCTTAATATCGCCACATGATGTTTGGCATGACAGACCACAGTCACTTTCCCTGCACCTGCGCTTGATGCGGCTTCTGCAGCCATCATCACCGCACCACCCATTTGCGCATGTCCGCCCACAATCAACACATGCCCATAACTGCCTTTGTGTCCAAAAGCCTGCCGTGCGGGTAATTGAATCAAATGTGGTGTGAGTTGGGCCAACGCTTTGAGTTCTGCATCGGCTGGAATCAAATCCAGCACATCGACCAGTCCAGTATATTCCTGTGCCTGCCCTGTAAATAACCCTGCTTTCAAACCCAAAGCTGTAAAGGTGTAATCGGCTTTAATTGCACATGGCAATGGCTGCCCCGTGTTGGCATTTAAACCGCTTGGAATATCAACCGCAATTTTTAAACCCGCTTGTTGATTCATTGCGTGAATAAGCGACTGCCACTCATCATTTAAAGGACGATCTAAACCAATACCAAATAATGCATCAATATAGCAGTCATAACTTTGTTGAAATGCAAAACCTTGAATTATATTGACTTGTTCTGTCTGAGCTTCTAAAAAAGCCTGATGTAAATCTGCCGATGAACCGCGTGTTGCTGCATAAATATCGACTTGAAAACCTGCTTGTTTTAAATATTTTGCAGTTAAATAGCCATCGCCTGCGTTATTGCCTTGTCCACAACACACAGCAATTTTTTGTATTGTAGATGGCTGTTTTGCAAAAATTTTGCGAATTTGTAAATGCAGTGTCCACGCCACTTGCTGCATTAAACCGTAAGAACTATTTTGACGGGCAAACCAGCGCTGCTCCCACGCTTGAATACTTTGACTATGATAAACAGGGCTATGGTACACTTGCTGCGGCATTTTCTTCCCTTCTATTTTGTTATGGCAACATCCACCACTTCAGCACATATTTCTCTGCATCAAGACGATCCAGCCGCCTTGAAAGCGTGGATTAAAGCTCAAGCTTTGGCGCTTGGTTTTGCTGATTGTGTCATTGCCAAACCAGATGCTCAAGCAGAATTAGCACGTTTTCAGGAATATTTAAAACGTGGCTATCATGGGGATATGAAGTTTCTGGAAGAAAATTTAGACAAGCGCGCTAATCCCACACTGTTAGTCCCGAATACAAAAAGTATTATTTGTGTGCGGATGAATTATTTGGTGGAAACACCACGTCCACGACACATTCCCGATGCACCTAACTCTGCAATTATTGCCCGTTATGCACGTGGGCGCGATTATCACAAAGTCATGCGCGGACGCCTAAAAACTCTTGCCACCCGTATTCGTGAAAAAGTGGGCGAGTTTGAATCACGCCCCTTTGCGGACTCAGCCCCGATTTTTGAAAAGTCGTTGGCTGAAAGTGCTGGCATGGGTTGGACAGGTAAACATACCTTACTGATTCATAAAAAATCTGGGTCATTTTTTGTATTGGGTGAGCTGTTTACTTCACTAGATTTGCCTTTTGATCCACCTGCAACATCGCATTGCGGCTCTTGCACAGCCTGCATCGACATTTGCCCAACGCAAGCCATTGTTGAACCTTATATGTTAGATGCGCGTAAATGTATTGCTTATTTGACCATTGAATATCAGGGTATCATTCCTGAAGAATTACGTCGTGGCATTGGTAATCGGGTGTTTGGTTGTGATGATTGCCAACTGATTTGCCCGTGGAATAGCTTTGCTCAAGTCACCACGGTGGAGGATTTTCATCCCCGACATGCCTTAGATCAGGTCAGCTTGCTAGATTTATGGCAATGGGATGAAAGCACATTTTTAGCCAAAACCGAAGGTAGTCCATTACGTCGTACAGGCTATCAAAGTTTTATGCGTAATATTGCAATCGGGCTTGGAAATGCCCCATTTTCAGCACAGATTTTACAAACTTTGCAGCAAACGCGTGCACAGCATAATGAGATTGTGCAAATCCATATTGATTGGGCGATTCAGGAACAACTCCTTAAACAGTCTAAATTTTAAACAAAAATCATATCCAAAACCGTGCGATATTTTGACTGCAGGTTACTTGCCAATTTATGCAGTTAACTGAATTTTAGTGACCAATTCATTGCAAAATAAAAATCCATAAAAATAAATTTTGCAGCTAAATAACAGTAAAATTGCTTAAGTTTGCGACTAAATCGACTGCATATTTTTGTTTCCACACTGTCGAATATTAGCCATGAAATTGGGAGATTATGCCTTTCTGATTCAAACTATTTGTGTATGATACAGACTATGAATAATAGGGATGATGGACTTTTACTTATGTCAGTACGCAATGATTGGACTCGAGAAGAAATTCAGCAGTTATATGAACAACCTTTTCTGGATTTAGTCTTTGAAGCACAGCGTGTGCATCGCCAACATTTTGCTGCCAATACCGTACAAGTCAGTACCTTATTGTCTATTAAAACAGGCAAATGCCCTGAGGACTGCAAATATTGCTCGCAATCTGCGCATTATGATTCACAGCTTGAAGCTGAAAAACGTATTGCAGTGGATAAAGTCATTCAGGAAGCCAAAGAAGCTTTAGCATCAGGTTCTTCACGTTTTTGTATGGGCGCTGCTTGGCGTAATCCGCATGAACGTGATATGCCGTATGTTTTAGAAATGGTGCGTGAAGTCAAAGCTCTAGGCTTAGAAACTTGCATGACTTTAGGGATGTTGAATCAATCTCAGGCAGAACGCTTAAAAGATGCAGGTTTGGATTATTACAACCACAACCTAGACACATCGCGTGAATATTATCCGAATGTCATTAGTACTCGTAGCTTTGATGACCGCTTAAATACTTTGGATATTGTGCGTCAAACAGGTATGAAAGTGTGTAGTGGCGGTATTGTCGGTTTAGGTGAAGATACCCAAGACCGTATTGGTTTGTTACATGAATTGGCGACTTTACCGTTACACCCTGAATCTGTGCCAATCAATATGTTAGTTCCGATTGAAGGTACACCACTGGCTGAAGTCGAAAAGCTAGATGTGATTGAATGGATTCGTACTATTGCAGTTGCACGTATTATCATGCCAAACAGCTATATTCGTTTGTCTGCAGGGCGTGAATCGTTGTCTGATTCAGATCAGGCGTTGGCATTTATGGCAGGTGCGAACTCGTTATTCTCAGGTGAAAAGCTTTTAACCACACCAAACGCAGGCGAAGGCAAAGACAAACAATTGTTCCAAAAGTTAGGCTTAGTGCCTGAACGTGCTAAACCAACGGTTTCTGAATTGTCGGTAGATGCGATGGCAATGGCTTAAAGTTTTAGCATCCATCCAAATGTACAAAGTCCCGCAAAGGGACTTTGTTTTTTATGCAGCAAAATAAGTTTATGCGGCAATGCTTTTAAGAGGTGATTAAAATTCCGTAACTGGCATTTAAATACTGCCCTGTTTTAATAATATCTACCCCGTTGGCATGTTCTACCGTCAGTTGTTGCTGAATCGCATCATAATAAAACCGATCATAACAGTCCTGATGATGCAGCAACCACGTCAAAGTATCTGCTAGATTGTCATCTACAATATACGTTTTTTCTTGAAAGTTTTTAGCCATAAATACGGTCAGTTCAATATTTCTAGGTACTGGATTTTAAGCGGAATACCTTGTGGGATAAAGTGTGCGGAGGATAGAAAATTTAATTGTGCACTTGTATAAATCAAACTTCGTACAGCATGAGAAGTCTCCCCACCAAAAGAGGTGGGAATGATATATGTAGTTTTGAAGATGGATAAGTGCAGTCTAATCTATACATGCAGGCAAGACTAAGCAAAATATTCAGGCTATTAGCCTAAAATAAAAAAGTGAGTCATAAAGACTCACTTGGTTTTAATACAGATTCAATACTTAACATTATTGTGTCTTAGAATCCCCACACTTACGACACTCTAAATGCGCCCCGATTTCTTCCATTGCGTCATATTCATAAATATGGATACAGAAAATTTGCTTTAACAGTTTGATCATAAATGACATTCCTTTTGATTTTTATACATCACGTTTGTGATCTCATCCTGAGATACAAATGTCATCAAGGCTGATTGACATAAACTACTATTATCATATTTAAAAAAAATAGCAAATCTAATTTAGGAACTTTCTGACAAATGACAAATTCATCTGCATACTTGCTGAAATTGAGTGCATAAATAGCTGTAAATTCATTCGCTTATATTATTTCAATTTTCAGCGCACTTGAAACAAGAAAAACTGCTCAAAAGCTAATTTATTAAAAACCAAAGAATCGCAATAGCCAATAACATCATGCTTTCTGTTATTTCAATACTCGCACCAACGGTATCGCCCGTAATTCCACCTAAACGCTGCATAAATTTATATCGCAAATACAAGGTGCTAAGGATAAAAGTCAGAACGGTCACCAAACCCACCCATCCCCAAAGCACTCCTGCAAGCAAGGTCAATGCGATCACAATTTTTGTGCCTGTTTTAGGCAAATGTGCCTGAATAGCAGTGCCTAAACCATTGGCACGTAAATAAGGCGTGCTTAAAAATAAAACCAAAGCGCTTAATCGTCCCAATACGGGTACAAACAGCAAAAATGCCAAATACTGTTGTTCGAGCAATACATACAACGCAGACCATTTTAATAAACAGCAGATCAGTAAGCTCAATACTCCAATCGGGCCGCTGCTTGGGTCTTTCATGATGTTTAAGCTACGTTCAGGATCACCAAAACCGCCGACCCATGCATCGGCAGTATCAGCCAGTCCATCTAAATGTAAACCACCTGTCAGCCAAATCCAGAGCACTAAAATTAAGCTGCTACTCAGAACCAAAGGCAAGAATTGCAATAAATGCGCCATCCCCCACAGCGCAGCTCCAATTAGTAAGCCAACGAGCGGATAAAACAGCAGTGATTGTGCATTTTGCGCTGCAGTTGGCATCTGTTTTAAAGAAACAGGAAAAGTGCTCAGGAATTGCAAGGCAATCCAAAAAGGTGTCATGTTTGCCCCTGCATGCAAATGTTGCCATTGGGATGTAACTGGAATGAACTCAATTGCCCCAACGCTGCAGACATTTTTAAAATATCGTCTAAAGATTTTTTCTGCGCCAATACTTTGAGCAATTTAATTACCCCGCCATGCGTGACCAATAACACACGTTTAGGTTGTTGCTCAAGTTGTTGTATATATTGGTTTAGATCAGACAGACCTTGCAAAACGCGCTGCTGAAAATTTAGCAAAGATTCTGCTTGTGGCGGACTAAATTGGGTCGGTGTCATCCAAAATTTAGCTAAATCTTCAGGGTATTGTTCATATAAGGTTTGAGTGGAAATAGCTTCCCATGCACCAAAATGCATTTCCTGAAATTGTGCATCAATATACAGTGGCAATTGCTGTGCTTGCGCAAAGGTCTGAGCAACCTGCAGACAACGCTGTAAAGGTGAACTTGCCACAACATCCCATCGCTGTCCTGTAGCTATTGCCGTGTTTAAAGTCTGCTGCATGTCTTGCCAACCTTTTAAAGTCAAAGCATCATCGGTTGAGCCACGCAAAGTATGACCCAATTCTGTTTCGCCATGTCTTAATAGGTCTAGCATGATCATAAAGATACTTTCTCACCAATAACCGCAGCTTCGGCAAAAGTCGCCATTTGATTATGCAAGGCACAGGCCAGTTGGATAATGCCCAATGCCGCGCCCGCACCGCTGCCCTCACCTAAGCGTAAATTTAGATGCAGCAAGGCTTGTGCACCTAATGCTTCTAATAAGCGACGATGTCCATATTCAGCCGATTGATGCCCAAACAACATCCATTCTCGGACTTGAGGATTTAAACGCACTGCAACTAATGCAGCAGCACTGCTGATAAAACCATCCACCACCATCGGCAAGCCCAACTGCGCACAGCGAATATACGCGCCCACCATTGCAGCGACCTCCAATCCACCAACTGCACATAAGGCTTTAAAAGCATCATCTTGCACATAGTTCTGATGTAGAGCTAAAGCAGCATCAATCACCTGTTTTTTATGTTGCAATTGTGCAGTGTCAATTCCTGTGCCTATGCCAGTCAAGGCTTCAGCAGGTTCTTGTAATAAAAAGCAAGACAAGGCTGATGCCGAACAGGTATTTCCAATACCCATTTCACCTGCGACATAAATCGAGGCCTGCTGTGCGATGGCATCTTCCACACTTTGACGTCCAAGTGCCATCGCATCTGCACACGCTTGTTCAGTCATGGCGCGGGTTTTAGCAAAATTCGCTGTGCCTGCACGAATACAATGCCGTTCTACTCCTGCATATTCATACGCTTCCCCGACCGAGCCGCAATCCACCACTTGTAAATGCGCCTGATATTGTCGGGCGATGACGCTGATACATGCCCCACCTGTGGCAAAATTTTGTAGCATTTGCCGAGTCACGGCTTGGGGATAGGCGGAAATATTTTCTTCCATCACGCCATGATCGCCTGCGAAAATACATATCCACGGACGTTCAATATTCGGCTGCGTTGTTCCTTGCAAAGCCGCCAGTTGAATCGCAATATTTTCCAATGCTGCCAATGAACCTGTTGGTTTGGTCAATTGAAGTTGTCGTGCAATTGCCTGTTGTTTCATCTGTTCATTTGGCTTTTGACACGCTGCAAACCACCAAGTCATTTCTTCTCTCCTTTTAAAAGCATTGGAAAACCTGCGACACAGAACTGCACTTTGTCTGCAATTTGTCCCAATTGCTGATGTAATCGCCCTGTTTCATCGACAAATTTTCGGGTTATTTCGCCCATCGGTACAACGCCCAAACCTGTTTCATTGCTCACTAAAATAATATCGGCTTGCAACTGAGGTAAAACTTCGAGCAATGCTGAAATTTGTTGTTCGGCAAAGCTTTCTGCAGATTGCATCAACAAATTACTCATCCACAAGGTCAGACAATCTACTAAAATCACAGCATTCGGATGATCTAGCATCTTTAACTGCTCCGCCAAATACAAAGGCTCTTCGCACAATTGCCAAGTCTGCGGACGCTGTTGTCGATGATGCTGAATCCGCGCCTGCATTTCTGCATCGCCCGCTTGTGCAGTTGCTACATAAATGACGGATTTGCCAAGTTGCTGCGCGGTTTGCTCAGCCATACGGCTTTTACCCGAACGCGCACCGCCCAAAATAAGTTGAATCACATGTGCTCCAAAGGAAATTGATGCGTGCTAAATAGCTGACCTTGTAAAGTGTGTGCCTGATAATAACCAAAATTTAAATGATGGATATCTAAATCGAAATATTGCACGGGGAGATTTTGAATACGCTGCAAAATCAAATTGGTTGAACACGCTGTTTGATATAAACCCAAAGTAATATGTGGATGATACTGTAAAGCTGCGATTTCAGCCCCGCCTACGCTAAGTGCCTGACGTATACGCGCCAGTTGCTGTGATTGATCTTGCACTTCTACAAATAAAGCACTATCAAAACTATTGATGCCGCCCACTTTCAGTTGAAAAGGCTCTAGTTGCAACTGCTGTAAGGCTTGAACTTGTTGTTGAAATTGTGACTCGAGAAAGTCATCTTCCCAATGCTTTTTTGCTGCATAAAACCCACAAATATATAAGGTGATATGAAACTGGCGAGTGTTTGGGCGAAATAATACATCTGAAAATTGCTGTTTTAATTGTTGTAAATAACATTCTAAAGCTGGATGTTGAACAGCTAAATACCAAAGCACATAACGCTCACGCCCACGATGCCATTCAGGATAATCATGCTGCTGTGTTGGAATAACGTACTGATTGGCTTGAATAAACACGGGATAATTCAATGAATTAAAACAGCTTATGGTAAAACATTCACAACTGAATAGACATGAAAATCATGCAATTTGAGGTGAATATTTTTCAGTTTGGTATTTTAACCATCTACATCATTTAAATAATTTTGATTTTAATGAGATGGATAAAATTCAGAAGATGGCTGAAACAGGTCTGCAATGTTATGCTGAAATGAAGATGATATTTTCTAATCTACACAAGACACTACATTACTGTGAAGCTTTACCCCATCAGAATCGGTATAACTGGAGTTTATGATGCAACAAGAATTGATCTGTTATAAACAACTTCCTATTTGGAATCATGACTCAATTCCACAAGGGTTTAAAAAACAACACAATACCCAAGTCGGCACATGGGCGAAGTTGACTATTTTAAAAGGCGAATTGCATTTTTCGATGCTGCATGAATCTGGTGAAGTACAATCTGAGCATATTTTTTCCGTGGAAAATCAACCACCATTTATTGAACCGCAAGCGTGGCATAAAATTGTATCTGCCAGTGATGATATTGAGTGCCAGCTTAGTTTTTATTGTTTGCCTCAAGATTATTTTGTTAAAAAATATAAATTAAGCCCAACACATTCTGAAATTTTAATGGCACTTCCACAGTTAACCGTGGGTAAAGCTTTGGATGTTGGCTGTGGTACAGGCCGAAATGCGCTGTATTTGAGCCAAAACGGTTTTCAGGTGGATGCTTGGGATGTGAATCCGAGTAGTATCCAAAAATTAAATGAAATTATTGCTACAGAACAGATTTCATCTATTCAAACTACTGTGCGGGATTTAAATCAGGATGCCACAATTACGGAGGAATATGACTTCATTAACTGTACAGTGGTGATGATGTTTTTGGCGCCTGAAACCATTCCTACGCTTATTCAGCACATGCAGCAAGCGACCAAACCACAAGGCTTTAACTTAATTGTTTGCGCGATGGATACTGAAGATTACCCCGTGCAACAAGACTTCCCTTTTAGTTTTAAAGCGGGTGAGTTAAGTGCATATTATGCTGATTGGGATATTGTGAAATACAATGAAAATGTCGGTGAGTTGCACCGCACAGATGCAGATGGCAATCGCATTAAACAGCGTTTTGCGACGTTGTTGGCGAGGAAGAAGTAGATGTGCAAGTGGAATCTTAAATGAATAAGCTTTTGAGCTGCTCACAGACTACATTTCAATTGCTTACATAAAGCTTAAAATAAAAAACCACTTAGGATTAGTACACCTATGTGGTTGTTTTATATGGTGGGCCCAGACAGACTTGAACTGTCGACCAACGGATTATGAGTCCGTTTACATGGCAATTAAAAATCAACAAGTAACATATATAAAATAAATATTATCATACACTTATATAATTTTAAAATTTTATTATTAACTCTTTTTGTTGATTAATATATATTGATTTTGCTTACTACTTGCTTACCAGATGCTTACTAGAATGAAGTTAACAAAACCTGCTATTGATAAAATTGATTGCTCAGACAAAAATAAACCAACTTTTTTTTGGGATGCGAAAACACCTGGATTTGGTGTTAAAGTTACTCCTAAAAATAATAAAAGCTATATTTTCCAAGGGCGTATTGGACTCCAAAATCGCCGTATCAAAATTGGTGACGTTGATGTATGGAAATTAGATGATGCTCGTAAATATGCACAAGAATTGGCTATTATGTGTCACAAAGGGATTGACCCATTGATCGAGCGTAAGAAAGCTTTAGCAGATAACAAAGAACTGCTAAAACAAGAAAAACGCAAGACGATTAAATTTAAAGATGTATGGCTTGAATATTTAAAAGCAAGACAACCTAATTGGCGACCTAGAAGTTATCAGGATCATATCGAATTATCTAGAGGTGGTTACGATCCTGAAAAAAATAGTGTTTATGCTAATCAACCTATTTATCAACTGTTTGAGTATAAGCTTTCTGAATTAACTGCAGATGTGTTTTGTGATTGGCTTGATCAAAATGACTATCGCCCTACAACGTCAGCTAAAGCATATCGGCTCACACGCGCTTTTCTCAATTGGTGCGAGGAACATGAAGACTATGAAAACTTAGTACCTCCAAAATCATATAACGCCAAAAAGGTTAAAGATAAAGTCCCTTCCCCCAAAGCCAAAAATGATTGTTTGATGAAACAACATCTAAAACCATGGTTTGAAGAGGTAAATAAGTTAACTAGTAGAAAAATTGCGATTTTTTTTATATGTAGTTTAATCACTGGTTGCAGAAAGAATGAGCTGCTTTCATTAAAATGGACAGATGTCGATTTTCGTTGGAAAACAGCAAAAGTCAGAGATAAAATTGAAGATGAGGGTCGCCTAATTCCTCTGACTGCATATGTTGAAAGCCTATTATTAGAACTAAAGAAAAATTCTGATTCTAAATTCATATTTAGCAGTAAAGGCGCTGAATGTGGCCATATTGTTAATCCTTATGATAGCTTAGAGAAAATATGTAAAAAACTAAATATTGGACTTACCCCCCATGGATTGAGAAGGTCATATAAAACATTAGCTATATGGGCAAAAATCAATGAAGGATCTTTAGCACAGATCTCAGGTCATAAACCAAGTGCATTAGTTGAGAGACACTATATCGTACGACCTATGGATATGCTACGAGAAACACTGCAAGAATACGAGGATTGGATTTTGCAACAAGTGCAAAATGGCATTAATTGAAATACCTCGAAACGGACTAATGCCAGTCAGTTAAGAAATTGACTGGTAAAGGGTGTAAATAATTCTGTGTAAATACAGTTTTAAAAATACTTGGTTACACACTCTTCAAAAGAGGGCGTTCAAAAATCTATGTCAGTAAATTTGACTACATTTTAATTATATCGATCTAATCGACCTTCAAAGTAAATGGATAATTGAGTAATGTGTGAAAATTGAGACTTCTACTGACATTTTGGTAAATTTTACCTCATGTCATAGGAGTTTGAATTTTGAGTACAAAAGCCCAACGGGAAATTGCCCATAAATTAAAAGTGTTTGCTCATGCTGAACAAAATGGCAATGTTGTATTGACCTGTCGATATTTTGGTATTTCACGAAATACTTTTTATCGTTGGAAGAAGAATTATAAATCCAAAGGAGAGATAGGATTAGTCAACAGTAAGCCATGTCCACAGAACCTTAAGCTACGCACGCCTGCTGTGATTGAAGATAAGATTATTTATTTACGTCAACACTATCATTTTGGACAACTACGGATCAGTTGGTATTTATGGCGTTATCACCAAATTAAAATTTCAGCAGCTGGGGCGTACCATGTTTTAAAACGGCATGGTATGAATCGATTACCCCAAAATCAGCGTAAACGTTCTATTCCTATTCCTCAACGTTATAAAAAACAAGTGTAAGCGTCCGCTGAATCCCATACCTATTTTTTAATTCGATTTAGGTTTCCAGCAGTGCGGCAGCAATTCTTCAATTTGGGTCACTTTGTGTGTCGGTAACCTTTTCAGCACATCACTTAAATAGGCATACGGATCCAAGCCATTCAGCTTTGCTGACTGGATTAATGTCATAATATTGGCTGCTCGCTGACCGCTGCGCAGCGAACCTGCAAATAACCAGTTCTTACGTCCCAACGCCCAGGGGCGCATCTGGTTGTCGGGTAGTCAGACGCAGTTACCTACGTCCAACCCCCTAAGAACCGTGCATGCGAGTTTCCCAGCACACGGCTCAAGCCTCTGCTAAGGCGCCATTCGGCACCCGGTTATACATCGTTGACATTGGCAAACTGAACACTCCTCGGACAATACAGATGGTAAATCTCAAGATTAGCAACTGCATCCGTTCCACCATGACTTAGCTTCACAATATGACGGCTGTGCCATGGTGTATCTTTGGTGACTGGTTTAAGACAGGCGCAGCAGCGACCACCTTGTTTTAGCCACACCCGATACAGCTTGGCTCGCCCCTTTGCGGAGACCAGCATTCTTTTACCCCATCGGGATTCGAAGTACTCATCCCATGCGGGGTTATGAGGGTTAGCAGCAGCCTTGATCTTGATATGTCGCACAATTGGCGTGTCCGAGGCAGACACTAATGTGTATTGTCGCTTCCGACCATCGGCGGACTGTTCATCACATGAGAACACCCATCGACGCGCTCCTTGTACTTTGAAATACCGATCTTTGACCCATCGGAGTGTCTTGCGAGGGTGGCGACGTACCGCCCATCGCCAGAGCATTTCCCACACTGCGTTGTCTACCTGGTTGAAAACCTTCTTGGCAACGACATGACTATGATAGTTGGCCCAACCCCTTAGAATCGGGTTGAGCAAACCGATCAAAGTGGCCTGTCGTGTCGCTTTGTTTGCATTGATTAATGCTCGCAGCTTGTCAAGATGAGCGCTGATGTTTGCCTTTGACGGCTTGATCAGTAAGTTGACAAAAATAACTAATCATGCGAAAAAGTTTTTTTAGTTAACAGATGTTCACACATGCCTCGAATTGTTTCTGTACCACTTAGTTTAGAACAGCGAGAACGACTCATTTTTCTGGCCAAGCATGC
>NZ_VPBQ01000050.1:0-1168 GCF_013418635.1 Acinetobacter sp. YH12131 | reverse complement strand
ATTATTATAGAAGCCCCCATGAATAAATCGCTCATCATTTTCGGCATCGTCAACATAACCTCGGACAGTTTCTCCGATGGAGGCCGGTATCTGGCGCCAGACGCAGCCATTGCGCAGGCGCGTAAGCTGATGGCCGAGGGGGCAGATGTGATCGACCTCGGTCCGGCATCCAGCAATCCCGACGCCGCGCCTGTTTCGTCCGACACAGAAATCGCGCGTATCGCGCCGGTGCTGGACGCGCTCAAGGCAGATGGCATTCCCGTCTCGCTCGACAGTTATCAACCCGCGACGCAAGCCTATGCCTTGTCGCGTGGTGTGGCCTATCTCAATGATATTCGCGGTTTTCCAGACGCTGCGTTCTATCCGCAATTGGCGAAATCATCTGCCAAACTCGTCGTTATGCATTCGGTGCAAGACGGGCAGGCAGATCGGCGCGAGGCACCCGCTGGCGACATCATGGATCACATTGCGGCGTTCTTTGACGCGCGCATCGCGGCGCTGACGGGTGCCGGTATCAAACGCAACCGCCTTGTCCTTGATCCCGGCATGGGGTTTTTTCTGGGGGCTGCTCCCGAAACCTCGCTCTCGGTGCTGGCGCGGTTCGATGAATTGCGGCTGCGCTTCGATTTGCCGGTGCTTCTGTCTGTTTCGCGCAAATCCTTTCTGCGCGCGCTCACAGGCCGTGGTCCGGGGGATGTCGGGGCCGCGACACTCGCTGCAGAGCTTGCCGCCGCCGCAGGTGGAGCTGACTTCATCCGCACACACGAGCCGCGCCCCTTGCGCGACGGGCTGGCGGTATTGGCGGCGCTGAAAGAAACCGCAAGAATTCGTTAACTGCACATTCGGGATATTTCTCTATATTCGCGGTTCAGCAGGCATGTCCCCTTTGAGGGCGACCCGACGACAGGATAATCGACCTTATGGTGCGCAAATATTTCGGCACAGACGGTATTCGTGGCAAAGCCAACGAAGGCGCGATGACGGCGGAAACCGCCTTGCGCGTCGGCATGGCGGCTGGCCGTGTCTTTCGTCGCGGTGACCACCGCCATCGTGTCGTGATCGGCAAGGATACGCGCCTGTCGGGCTATATGCTTGAACCCGCGCTCACAGCCGGTTTCACCTCGATGGGCATGGACGTATTCCTTTTTGGCCCGCTGCCGACAACGTA
>NZ_VPBQ01000049.1:0-1178 GCF_013418635.1 Acinetobacter sp. YH12131 | reverse complement strand
TTCCATTTTAGAGATTTGTTTAAGATAAGATATAACTCATTGAGATGTGTCATAGTATTCGTCGTTAGAAAACAATTATTGTGACATTATTTCAATGAGTTATCTATTTTTGTCGTGTACAGAGATTTTTTTCAATTTCATTTGCAAATTTCAATTCATCTAATTTATTTTCAGATGTTGAGGCTTCAATTTCTTTAACTTTCTCTGAATTAGTCCAATTATTAATCGTATTTGAATTGGTAACATGAGCGGCGGCAGTTAATGATGTCGCCAGCGCATCAAATCCTTGAGCTATTTCAGCTCCTACCGCACTATCTAAAGCTAAAGATTTTCCTGTCTCAATTGCTAAACGGACTGGGCCTGAAATCATTAGTCCTACCGCAAGTTGAACAGTACCTAAATCAACTCCAGTATCTTCACTAATCTGCTTTATATTATTTCCTAAATCAGCAATATTGCTTAATATCGTCATACCAACTGTGGTTTGGGTCGTAACTTTTGTCTCAATGTCAGTTCCTTTCGCATAAATTACTTCTTGTTCATTTACGCCTATTTTAGGTTGTTTAAAAATCGTTTCTAAACCAACACCAGATTGAGCTAATGTATCTAGTTGACTCTGAATTTCACTAAACTCTTTTGCTGCATAGAAAAAATCTAATTTAGAAAATAAAGCTTCAACTTCTTTTGGCTCTATCCCTCGTTTGAGCAATTCACTTGCAACTTTGTCACCAACTACACCCGTTTCTTTATATTCACTTGGTAAATTGTAAAGCCTTGCCTGAATATTATTTAGTGTTTGTAAAGCCTTATCTTTATACTCACCCGCTGGTAAGGCTTGTGCTAAATTTTCTGCACTTTGACGGAAATTCTCTGGCAAATCCTTCTGTTCTTGAATAATCTCCTGTCGTCCAGCTTCTGTCAGTAATCGATGATCAATCGTTACTGAACCATCCAGCATACCTGTGGTCTGATCACGAGTAATTTCTTGGGTATTGTTGATATCACGGTTGGTGGTATGGTAATCCTCCCATAAATAACCGAAGTTAAAAGCAGAGGTTAAGCAGCCATTAGAGGTGGCTTTCCTTTGTTAGCTTGATGTGGTCTTTCATGGTTGTAATGCCACAACCAGTTTGTTGCATAATCTTGTACTTCATCCAAAGTATCAAATAAATGCTTGC
>NZ_VPBQ01000048.1:0-1318 GCF_013418635.1 Acinetobacter sp. YH12131 | reverse complement strand
TGTTCCATTTTAGAGATTTGTTTAAGATAAGATATAACTCATTGAGATGTGTCATAGTATTCGTCGTTAGAAAACAATTATTGTGACATTATTTCAATGAGTTATCTATTTTTGTCGTGTACAGAGAGAATATGCGACATTTTGAATTTTAGCTGTTTTCAGCAATTTAGGTTGTTCTATGTTGAAGTGGATTATTTTGGCGATTTTTATCGCTTCAGCGCTGTATATTCAACAGCGCGGCAAGGTGCGTCATAGTTTTTATCGTCAGTTTTTTGACCATTCTACCATCCTCGCACCGATCAACTATTTAATGTATTTGTTCTCTAAAGTACCAAATCAACCGTATATCGACACCCAGCACTTTCAAGATTTAAAGGTTTTGGATGACAATTGGGAAATGATTCGTGATGAAGCCAAAGCTTTATATGAACAGGGTGGTATTAAAGCTTCAAGTACTTACGATGATTTGGGTTTTAACTCATTCTTTAAAACAGGCTGGAAGCGCTTTTACTTAAAATGGTATGACTCCGCGCATCCATCAGCAGCAGAATTATGTCCAAAAACCACAGCATTATTAAAAACTTTGCCTAGCATTAAGGCGGCGATGTTTACTGAACTAGCGCCCGACAGTCGTTTAGTGCGTCATCGCGACCCGTATGCAGGTTCATTGCGTTACCACTTGGGATTGATGACACCAAATGATGACCGTTGTTTTATTGATGTCGATGGTGAGCGGTATTCATGGCGTGATGGTGAAAGTGTGGTGTTTGATGAAACCTATATTCACTATGCTGAAAATGGCACTTCTCAAAACCGTATTATTTTCTTTGCCGATGTCGAGCGTCCGTTAAAATCTCGCTGGATGCAAAAGTTTAATCACTGGTTTGGCAAAAATGTGATGACCGCAGCAAGCTCTCCGAATGAAGCAGGCGATCAGACGGGTGGCTTAAATAAAGTCTTTGGCTATGTCTATCAAGTGCGTTTAAAAGCCAAGGCTTTAAAAGCTAAAAATAGTCGTGTGTACTATTTCTTAAAATGGTTTTTAATGCTCGGGATTTTCTTCTTAATTTTTATTCGCCCTTATGTGTTTTAGAGTATTACAACGCCTTTCGGGGCGTTTTTTTATGACATTTTTGAGCAATTTCAGCAACGAGCTTTAATCCAGACCTACTTTTATGTATAGAATGAAGTAAATAGGGGAATTTTTATGCAAACGTTTCGTTCTAAAAAAGATTGGTGGGTTTTGGCTTTTGTGATTTGTATGTCTGGTCTATTGATTCAGTTATTGCTGACCATGTACGCCAAAGGCACGATGCCA
>NZ_VPBQ01000047.1:0-1351 GCF_013418635.1 Acinetobacter sp. YH12131 | reverse complement strand
ACGTATAGGAAGAATAAACGCCCTTTTCACCCAAGTCCAACAGCTTTGGACCGCAGTTGACTCTTTCGACACCCCTGCGATGCAACCCAATCCGGCTGACGGGGAGCCAGCAACGCTGAAAATTTACCCTCCTCTTTCCCACTAGCGGCTCCTTTTCCGACAACCAGCACGGCGGATCCCTGCCGCGGCGCTGTGAACGCAGCATTTTGATTGGTATCGTTGGCCTTCAGGCTCGTCAGTCAAACAGACCCAGGAGCAGCTCAGCCGGTGGCGCCCGGCTTTCGGGTAACGCCCTGGTCCCGCTGGTTTCGGCTTTGTGCTTCAGGTGATCAAGGATCTGCTTGATCACTATAGGGTCTTCAATGCAGGCGATGACTTTCATGGCGCCGCCGCAGCCGCTGCAGGTCTCGATGTCGATATTGAAAACACGCTTGAGCCGTTGCGCCCATGTCATCGACGCTCGCCGTTGTGCTGGTGTTGCCGGTTCATCAGCCACCCTGACCTTGTTGCCCCTGCCCCGTTTTGCCGGCGTGACCAACGCCCGGTGCCGACTGTTGGGTGCGAACACCCCGTGGAAGCGGGTTAGGTTGACTCTGGGCTTCGGTACCAGGGCGGCCAGCCTTGCAATGAAATCCAATGGTTCGAAAATGACGTGCGTGGTGCCGTCCCGGTACGGCGTCTTGAGCTGGTAGCGCACGTTGCCGCCTCGTGTTAACGACAGCCGCTTCTCGGATACCGCCGGGCGGCTGATGTACCGGCACAGCCGTTCGAGCTTCTTGCGTTCATCGGCCCTGGCCGCCACGCCGGCGTGCAGGCTGGACCCGGCTACCTTGCCAATCCCGTCACCGAACGGATCACCACTGGTCGGCAGAGTTTGCAAAGTGAACACCTTTCGCCCCGCCTGTGAACCGACAGCGATACGGTAAGTGATCGAGTGCCCCAGCAGGGGTGTCATCGGGTCGTCATCCACCGCATCCGAGGCCAGATAGCTGTTTTCGACATCCCGTTCCAGCAGGCCTTGCCGTTCCAGATAGCGACCCACCCGGTGGGCGATGGTGTGCGTCAGCTGGGTGAGCTCTGGGCTGGTCGGCGCCTTGACCCAGCGGAAACGCGCTGAGCCGTGGGATTGCTCGACATACACACCGTCGAGAAACAGCATGTGGAAGTGAACATTCAGATTGAGCGCCGATCCAAAACGCTGGATCAGGGTGACCGCGCCCGTCTTGGCCACTTGGTGGGTATGGCCCGCTTTCTTGACCAGGTGCGTGGCAATGACGCGGTAAACGATGCCCAGCACCCACCCCATGATCTCGGGCCGGCTGGCAAACAGGAAACGCAGCTGAAACGGGAA
>NZ_VPBQ01000046.1:0-1659 GCF_013418635.1 Acinetobacter sp. YH12131 | reverse complement strand
GCCAGGCCTCAGCATTTTATTATGGTGATCCCCTGGGCGAAATGCGCCTGGTAAGCAGAGTTTTTGAAATGTAAGGCCTTTGAATAAGACAAAAGGCTGCCTCATCGCTAACTTTGCAACAGTGCCATTTTAAGCGTTATGCTAAGCCCAGGAAGCCGCAGGATCTTTTGAACCACAACTGCATTAACGTCCGCTATTCTGATACGAGTGGATTGTACGCCTGGGAATTCGAGAAAGATGCTCAGAAATTCAGTCTGAAAGTCAAAGGGCAATATATTGCGAACAGCACGATTCATCAGCTCGATGCAGCATTAGACGGGCTGGGGATTGCCTATATTCCCGAGTATGTTGCAGATGGATATATCAAAAGCGGCAAGCTGATTGCTGTTCTGACCGAGTGGTGTCCATATTTTGACGGCTACCATATTTATTATCCTCACCGCCGACAGGATTCTCCTGCGTTTATGGCTTTTCTGCAAGTTTTGCGTGACAGGTACAATAATGGAATAAGATAAATTTATGAGTAAAGGATTATGTCCACGATAAGCACCTGGGTCGATTCCTGGGAGGCGGCCATGAGGGTAGGGAAGCGCCGTCCCGTCAAGTCAGCGTAATGCTCTGCCAGTGTTACAACCAATTAACCAATTCTGATTAGAAAAACTCATCGAGCATCAAATGAAACTGCAATTTATTCATATCAGGATTATCAATACCATATTTTTGAAAAAGCCGTTTCTGTAATGAAGGAGAAAACTCACCGAGGCAGTTCCATAGGATGGCAAGATCCTGGTATCGGTCTGCGATTCCGACTCGTCCAACATCAATACAACCTATTAATTTCCCCTCGTCAAAAATAAGGTTATCAAGTGAGAAATCACCATGAGTGACGACTGAATCCGGTGAGAATGGCAAAAGCTTATGCATTTCTTTCCAGACTTGTTCAACAGGCCAGCCATTACGCTCGTCATCAAAATCACTCGCATCAACCAAACCGTTATTCATTCGTGATTGCGCCTGAGCGAGACGAAATGCGCGATCGCTGTTAAAAGGACAATTACAAACAGGAATCGAATGCAACCGGCGCAGGAACGCTGCCAGCGCATCAACAATATTTTCACCTGAATCAGGATATTCTTCTAATACCTGGAATGCTGTTTTCCCGGGGATCGCAGTGGTGAGTAACCATGCATCATCAGGAGTACGGATAAAATGCTTGATGGTCGGAAGAGGCATAAATGCCGTCAGCCAGTTTAGTCTGACCATCTCATCTGTAACATCATTGGCAACGCTACCTTTGCCATGTTTCAGAAACAACTCTGGCGCATCGGGCTTCCCATACAATCGATAGATTGTCGCACCTGATTGCCCGACATTATCGCGAGCCCATCTATACCCATATAAATCAGCATCCAGGTTGGAATTTAATCGCGGCCTCGAGCAAGACGTTTCCCGTTGAATATGGCTCATAACACCCCTTGTATTACTGTTTATGTAAGCAGACAGTTTTATTGTTCATGATGATATATTTTTATCGGCACTGTTGCAAATAGTCGGTGGTGATAAACTTATCATCCCCTTTTGCTGATGGAGCTGCACATGAACCCATTCAAAGGCCGGCATTTTCAGCGTGACATCATTCTGTGGGCCGTACGCTGGTAC
>NZ_VPBQ01000045.1:0-2028 GCF_013418635.1 Acinetobacter sp. YH12131 | reverse complement strand
TCCAGTCAGTGCTTGTCCTGACTGGAGTTGTTTTAAGGCTGTTTCAAAATCAAATGTAGTTGCCATAATGCATCATTCCTGTTTTTAACAGTTTAAGGAAATGACACAGTTTTTTGAACACTACCTAAGCACTACCAGAGTAGCTTTTAATAATTGAACTTTTTTTAAAGTTCTATATGCCCCTTCAATATAGATTGAAGTCACATCCTTTCCTGATTTTTCAATTACACAGGCTTTTCCATCTAAGACATCATCGCCATTACCTCCCGAAATCTCGGCAGGTTCGCGTGGTGTTGATAAACCGCCAAGAATCTCTGGACATACCATAGTAGCTTTTCCATCTTTGACTAATTTTTCGATTTTTTCGTTTAAGCTATGCGTCCCGTTATAACGTACCTTTAAGCCAGCCAGACAAGAACTTACTAAAATCATATTTCCTCTATGAAAAAGATATGTATCGATTTGCTATTTAGCCAGTACCTATTATTTTTTAAAATTAATAGGTTAGTGCTATGGATAAAACAAGAATTTAAATATGATCAATGCAAAGTGAGTTATTTTTTTTCTAACCCACAAAGCTTATAGATTAGTTTGATCCTTTTTGTTTAGAAAATTTATCAACAGTGATGTGTGCTGAATTAGCAGGAGACTTTCACTTGGGAGATTCTAGGCAGCTAACCGATAAAAGTCTTCTGCCATTTGATTTGGTGTCTTAAAATCCAAGCCTTTTTGAATTCTTCGCTGATTATAAAATAACTCTATATATTTTGTAATATCCGCTTTGGCTTCTTCCCTTGTTTTGTAGTTGCGATGATGGACTAGTTCATTTTTGAGTATGCCCCAGAAACTCTCTATCGGTGCATTATCAAAGCAGTCGCCTTTTTTGCTCATTGAACCCTGAAAATCAAATTTCTCAAGTAAGTTTCGATATTCATTACTGCAATATTGGCTGCCTCTATCTGAATGTACAATGAGATCTTTAGCAGGTTTCTGATTGCGAATAGCCATATTCAATGCATCACAAACAAGCTTGGCTGTCATGCGCTCATTTAAGCTATAGCCAACAACCTGTTTCGTGTAAAGATCTTTGACAGCTGCCAAGTACAACCAGCCCTCAGCCGTCCAAATGTAGGTAATGTCACTCGACCACGCAAGATTAGGCTTCGTCATTGAAAACTGTTGCTTGAGTAAATTGTCATAAATAGAACGGTTGTGATCACTGTTCGTGGTTCTTTTGAAACGCTTATGGCGCTTACAATACAACTGATTTGATTTTTTTATTTGGCGCACAGCATACGTACTTATTTTGATACCTTGCGCTTGTAAATGCTTGGTTAATCGAACATAGCCATAGCTTTGTTTGGTTTCTTCATGGGCTATTTTGACCAAAATTGTCTGCTGATTTCGCTGAATTGATCTTTTACTCATGCCTCGCTTTAGCCAATCATAAAAGCGAGAAACGGATACACGAAGTAATCGAGCCATTAAAATAATCGGAAATAAGTGGCTTTGCGATTTCATATAGGCGTACCTCACTGACTTTCTTTGGCAAAGTACGCTGCTGCCTTTTTTAAAAATTCACGTTCCATTTCAGCTGTTTTGAGCTGTTGTTTAAGCTTCTTATTTTCTTCGAGTAAGGCGTTTAGATCGGGCGAATACTGTTTTGTGCCTGCTAAAGTTCCAGCCTTTGCTTTGTTATTCCAGTTCGAAAGGGTTTGCATTGAAATGCCAAGTTGTCTAGCGGATTCCGATACATTACCTTGGTTCTCTTCAATGGCTTTTATGGCTTCAGCTTTAAATTCTGCGGTGTAAGTCTTCTGTTTCTTGCTCATGGTAAACTCCTAATGAGTATGTATAGTTTACCAAGTTAAACCCTCCTGTTTTTTAAGCACACATCAATAGAGTGGGAGTGACGGGCACTGGCTGGCAATGTCTAGCAACGGCAGGCATTTCGGCTGAGGGTAAAAGAACTTTCCGCTAAGCGATAGACTGTATGTAAACACAGTATTGCAAGGACGCGGAACATGC
>NZ_VPBQ01000044.1:0-2180 GCF_013418635.1 Acinetobacter sp. YH12131 | reverse complement strand
ACCGCCATCGTGTCGTGATCGGCAAGGATACGCGCCTGTCGGGCTATATGCTTGAACCCGCGCTCACAGCCGGTTTCACCTCGATGGGCATGGACGTATTCCTTTTTGGCCCGCTGCCGACAACGTAATAGGAAGAATAAACGCCCTTTTCACCCAAGTCCAAATTAATTTGCCGATTCCATAATCAGGGTGTATTACAATTCCATAGAGTTTTTCAATCCAGGTGGTTTAGCTGATAACTTAACGATTGATCAGCTTCTTCGTGAAGATTACTCGCCATGGGCGCGCAATAAAAGGATATCTGCCACGTTCAAAGAAGCGCATTTTATTGAAAAATATGGGTCAGGCATCAAACGAATCCAAGAAGGCTTCGCATCCTATGGTCTGCGTCCCCCTGTCTTTGAAAATTTCCAGCACGGTTTTCGAGTTATTGTCTCATCAAAGCTACTTTTCGAATCTAATGAGGGAGTAAGTGAGGGAGTAAATCTACTATTTAATCAGATAAGAACTAATCCAGGAAAGCGTGCACCATTTTTAGTAAACGAGCTATTAGTTCCTGTCAAGATAGTAGAGCGGTGGCTCAAAATCTTAAGAGATGATCATAAAATCGAGTTTCGAGGAGCTCCTAAAAGTGGAGGATACTGGCTAAAATAGAAATCAATGATACTCTTAAGTGGCACCAATCGAACTCCTATTTTAGCATTTAAAAAAGTATCCTCACATCATTTTATTGAACAATACCTAAGGCTGCTCTGGCGGCATTGATATGATTATCGTCGTTGCACTCTACCGCAAAAGCGCCATATGCTAATGGAGCTGCAGCAGCCCTCTCTATAGATTGTTCGTAGAGCCTATCCCATATCGTTCCGCCTTGTTTAGCATACTCCGTTATCAAACTCTTCAGGCTATCCTCTCCAAAAACCGATACGTGACCAGAAAAGTCCAGTGCAGGATCACCCATATGCGCAGTAGACCAATCTATGATACCAGAGGTCTTACCTTCCTTCGAGGTTAAGACATGCCCTGCATAGAGATCGCCATGGATGAAACAAGTGAATTCAGGCCACAAAGGGTCATTGTCCAACCATCTACGGTATCTGTTTTCCAACGGCTCGCTGATACCTATCTCAGATTTCACCAAGTGGATACGGTCAGCTATTTCGGTCCTCAATTCACTTGGAGTCATTATTTTCAAGTTGCTCTTTCTCACATCGTCAGCTGTAATACGATGTAATTCGGCCAATGATTTTGCCAGAGACTCCACATAAGCTATGCTATCGCGATCTATGTTCCAAGAAACCTCATGTGTTATCGCATCGAATGTCAGAGCAGGCGCATCCTCCAGTAAAGGGTAGGCTATTAGGCGCTCCGATACAATTTTCCAATCAGGGACATTGATCGACAGGTTTCTTTTGGCTAAATCCAATATTCTACTTTCATTTTCGATTTGTTCAAGCATATCGCTTCTTCGAGGTATACGGAGTACCCAGTTCTCACCGTTTACTTCCTTTACAAAGGCAACTCTAAAGTCGATGCCCATCTCATTGACGCTCATCTCTTCCGAAATTCTCAGCCCATGCTCTAGGGCTAATGTTTGCATATCTTCGATTGTCATTTCTATACTGTTTTCTTTTATTAAATTGGTACCAGTTCCCCCGACAGGACATTCTGAATGTCATATACAGGTGTAACACTTTACCCATATTCTTTTCGTATGGATAACACTTCCCATCAGGGAACAAAAATCTGATACATGAATTAATTGTGAGACAGTAGACCTACTGTCGCATTGAAGCCATCTCGGCGACTATTTGATTAGGAAAACCAAGGCTTTGCCATCATAGCCTTATCATAGAAGTATAACATAGTTGTAAAGATAGAAAATTATTTTTTATTCATCCATGATGTTATTATTTTATAATAACATCATCTAAACATGTCCTGTCGCTCTTTTGTGCTGTGATATTTCATACCTATTAACTGCTTTCGTTTGAATTATACGACGTTCTACTCACAATAGGGCAAGGGTTACTCATTCCGTAGGATGCGGTTCACGTATAGGAAGAATAAACGCCCTTTTCACCCAAGTCCAACAGCTTTGGACCGCAGTTGACTCTTTCGACACCCCTGCGATGCAACCCAATCCGGCTGACGGGGAGCCAGCAACGCTGAAAATTTAC
>NZ_VPBQ01000043.1:0-2575 GCF_013418635.1 Acinetobacter sp. YH12131 | reverse complement strand
CCCACACTACCATCAGCGCGAAGAGGTTTCACTTCTGAGTTCGGGAAGGGATCAGGTGGTTCACTCTTGCTATGGTCGCCAGCACAACTGTTTACGGAGACTTGCATTGGTCTTATTCACGATGGTGATGCACTGCGTTTTCCGAATCTGTAACAGATTGGGCTGTATTGGGTCTGAATTTTATTGTTTAGCGTTAACTAAATCAAGATCAGTCTGAATTGACTGATTGGATTTGAATCGATTGAGCATACAACCCCAACTGTTTGGGTGTTGTATAGTCAAGCCTCACGAGCAATTAGTATTGGTCAGCTTCACATATCGCTATGCTTCCACATCCAACCTATCAACGTCGTAGTCTTCAACGGCTCTTTAGGAGGCATAAAGCCTCGGGGAAATCTTATCTTGAGGTAGGCTTCCCGCTTAGATGCTTTCAGCGGTTATCCCTTCCGAACATAGCTACCCGGCGATGCGACTGGCGTCACAACCGGTACACCAGAGGTTCGTCCACTCTGGTCCTCTCGTACTAGGAGCAGATCCTCTCAAATTTCCAGCGCCCACGGTAGATAGGGACCGAACTGTCTCACGACGTTCTAAACCCAGCTCGCGTACCTCTTTAAATGGCGAACAGCCATACCCTTGGGACCTGCTTCAGCCCCAGGATGAGATGAGCCGACATCGAGGTGCCAAACACCGCCGTCGATATGAACTCTTGGGCGGTATCAGCCTGTTATCCCCAGAGTACCTTTTATCCGTTGAGCGATGGCCCTTCCATACAGAACCACCGGATCACTAAGACCTACTTTCGTACCTGCTCGACTTGTGGGTCTCGCAGTTAAGCGCGCTTTTGCCTTTATACTCTACGCGTGATTTCCGACCACGCTGAGCGCACCTTCGTACTCCTCCGTTACTCTTTAGGAGGAGACCGCCCCAGTCAAACTACCCACCAGACATGGTCCTCGTCCCGGATAACGGGACAGAGTTAGAACCTCAACATTACCAGGGTGGTATTTCAAGGACGGCTCCACTCGGACTAGCGTCCAAGTTTCAAAGCCTCCCACCTATCCTACACAAGTAAGGTCAAAGTTCAATGTCAAGCTGCAGTAAAGGTTCACGGGGTCTTTCCGTCTAGCCGCGGGTACACCGCATCTTCACGGCGAATTCGATTTCACTGAGCCTCTGCTGGAGACAGCGCCGCCATCATTATGCCATTCGTGCAGGTCGGAACTTACCCGACAAGGAATTTCGCTACCTTAGGACCGTTATAGTTACGGCCGCCGTTTACTGGGGCTTCGATCAAGAGCTTCGCTTACGCTAACCCCATCAATTAACCTTCCAGCACCGGGCAGGCATCACACCCTATACGTCCACTTTCGTGTTTGCAGAGTGCTATGTTTTTAATAAACAGTTGCAGCGGCCTGGTTTCTGAGGCTGTCGACAGCTCAAGGAGCGAGTCCTATCACCATCAACAGCGTACCTTCTCCCGAAGTTACGGTACCATTTTGCCTAGTTCCTTCAGCAGAGTTCTCTCAAGCGCTTTGGTCTACTCGACCTGACCACCTGTGTCGGTTTCGGGTACGATTCCAGTGTAACTGAAGCTTAGAGACTTTTCCTGGAAGCAGGGTATCAGCCACTTCACTGTACAAGTACAGCTTGCTATCAGATCTCAGCATAGAGCACCCCGGATTTGCCTAAGATGCATGCCTACTTCCTTTCACCTGGACAACCAACGCCAGGCTGACTTAACCTTCTCCGTCCTCTCATCGCATTACACTGAAGTATTGGAATATTAACCAATTTCCCATCGACTACGCCTCTCGGCCTCGCCTTAGGGGTCGACTCACCCAGCCCCGATTAACGTTGGACTGGAACCCTTGGTCTTTCAGCGAACGGGTTTTTCACCCGTTTTGTCGTTACTCACGTCAGCATTCGCACTTCTGATACCTCCAGCAGACTTCTCAATCCACCTTCTTCGGCTTACAGAACGCTCCCCTACCACGCATAATAAATTATGCATCCGCAGCTTCGGCACATAGTTTTAGCCCCGTTACATCTTCCGCGCAGGCCGACTCGACTAGTGAGCTATTACGCTTTCTTTAAAGGGTGGCTGCTTCTAAGCCAACCTCCTAGCTGTCTATGCCTTCCCACATCGTTTCCCACTTAACTATGATTTTGGGGCCTTAGCTGGCGGTCTGGATTGTTTTCCTCTTGACTACGGACGTTAGCACCCGCAGTCTGTCTCCCGGATAGTACTCATTGGTATTCGGAGTTTGCATCGGTTTGGTAAGTCGGGATGACCCCCTAGCCGAAACAGTGCTCTACCCCCAATGGTATTCGTCCGAGGCGCTACCTAAATAGCTTTCGGGGAGAACCAGCTATCACCGAGTTTGATTAGCCTTTCACCCCTATCCACAAGTCATCCCCTGGCTTTTCAACGACAGTGGGTTCGGTCCTCCAGTTAGTGTTACCCAACCTTCAACCTGCTCATGGATAGATCACCCGGTTTCGGGTCTATACCCAGCAACTATACGCCCTATTAAGACTCGATTTCTCTACGGCTCCCCTATTCGGTTAACCT
>NZ_VPBQ01000042.1:0-2948 GCF_013418635.1 Acinetobacter sp. YH12131 | reverse complement strand
CAGCGGCCAGGGCATCGGCTTCCGTCAATGCGTCCTCCACGAACGCGCCGTGCTGCTTCGCTTCGGCCTGGCTGACCTCGGCCCATATCCGTTTCACCTGGGCCGCACTGTACCCGGCCAGCTCGGCGGTCTTGTTGATGCTGTAGCCGGACTTGCGCAGCGCGACAACTTGGGCGCGGCGCTTCGGATCAGCACGGCGGCCCTTGTACCGCCCGGCCTGGCGGGCCAACTCAATGCCTTGGCGCTGGCGTTCGCGCCTGTCCTCGTAGTCGTCGCGGGCCATCTGCAAGGCCAGGCGAAAAAGCATGATCTGCACGGCTTCCAGCACGATCTTGGCGACGCCCTGGGCCTCGGCCGCCAGGTCGGATAGATCGACCACGCCAGGGACGGCCAGGCGTGCGCCTTTGGCCTGTATCGAGGCCACCAGGCGCTCGGCCTCGGGCAAAGGTAGGCGGCTGATGCGGTCGATCTTCTCGGCAATGACCACCTCGCCGGGCTGTAGGTCGCCGATCATGCGCAGCAGCTCAGGCCGGTCGGCGCGTGCGCCGGATGCCTTCTCACGGTAGATGCCGGCGACGTAGTAGCCGGCGGCCTTCGCGGCCGTAGTGATCGCCTCTTGGCGTTCCAAGTCCTGCGCGTCGGTGCTGACGCGCAGATAGACCCGCGCCACCATCGGCGCGGCTACTGGCTTCGTCCTGCGCATACTTGCGGGCTCCTTTGGGCATACTCAAATGCACCCATCTTAAACTGGCAGCTAATGTACAAAAGTTGATAGAAGCACACAAGTTCAATTTTGCACTTCTGCCCCACTATTGCAAAACTGCTTGTTAGTAGCCGTTTTTTCTTACTGTTTATAGATTCAATAATTTTTGAAACGAAAAATTGGGACTAAACATTTCGGTTTCGTTTTCTGTCGATTCGTCCTGCGTATCTTTTGCATAAACAAACATTTGTTGTTCGTAGTTTTCGATGGCATTTTCAATACTTGTAAATTCTCCGTTTGTAAGGTTTTCAGACAATATCAAAGCATCCAATAATCCCGTATTTACACCCTGTCCTGCAAAAGGCGACATCAAATGAGCAGCATCGCCAATCATTGTTATGGGTAATGGACGGTTACTTTTCCAATCATTGTTCAAAGGAAATTTCCTTGTGGGCAAGCATTGAAATGTTGATACCGAACGTATTAATTGTTTGTAAACTTCACTCCATTTGGAAAATCTTTTCAATAAAAAATCGGCAACGCTGTTTCTGTCCTGAAAATCTAAGGGAATTTTATTTTTCCATTCATCGGGCGTTTTAAAACTAATTCCTAAATACAATGCACCATTATTATTGGGATTGGCAAACAATAAAATGCCCTGATGTCCCGCCATTAATCGGTTGCCGTTGCATAGCTGAAAAAATCCGGGACAGTTTATTTCCGGTTGAAGAATATCAGCTTGGATGTTGAAAGTACCGGTTTCTTCAACTTGCGTGTCGGTAACAAAGCTCCTTATTTTCGACATTCCACCATTGGCAAGAATAACCAAATCTGCTGTTTCACTCGGTTTATTCTCAAAAGTTAGTGTCCACTTCTTCTTACCAGGTTCAAGCATAACAAGTTTTCTATCCCAAATAACCGTGTCGTTTTCTAAACTATTCAACAAGATAGCCCTTAAGTCATTTCTGTTTATTTCAGGATTGTCAAATCGATTTTCGGGCTTTACATTTTTTGTGGATAAAATATTGCCTTTTTCATCAGCAATATTTACACCCATTGGTAAGGCTAAGTCATAATAAGTTTGTAACAATCCCGCTTTTTTCATTGCTTCCTGACCTGAACCTTTGTGTAGGTCAAGGGTTCCACCAAAAATTCTTGCCTCTCGGTCGTTGTCTCTTTCGTAAACTGAAACGTCTATGCCGTTTTGCTGTAATAATTTTGCCATAGTCAGTCCAACGGGTCCACCACCAATTATTGCAACGTTCTTATCACTAAGTAAATTCATTTGTTTGTCCGTATCTATTCGCATTGTCATTCAAAAATGGCACATAACAAGTGGCTATACGCCAAATGGCGTATATATCCACTATATCTTATTTTGCTAAACCTTTCATTATCAGTGACAAATCCGTTTTCAACCGTTTACCGTTCGTTTCTACTCTCTCAAAAGGATTTATATTCATAGTGCTTTTTGTTAAGTTTTGCTCAAATATACAAATCCTTTCTATATATCTAACAAATCCATCGGACTTTTTAATTGTTCCATTCCCTTGGTGGTAATATGTGTATAAACCTCAGTTGTTTTACTGCTTGAATGACCTAACAACGATTGAATATAACGTAAACTCGTACCATTCTCAAGCAAATGCGTTGCAAAGCTATGTCGTAAGGTATGTACAGTAACTTCCTTTTGAATCTTTGCTTTTAAAACAGCTGCTTTAAAAATGTTTTGAATACTTCGGCTTGAGTATGCGCCACCTTTTTGACCTTCAAATAAATAATCTTTTGGTTTATATTCCATAAAGTATGTTCTTAAAATAATTAATGTTTTCTCAGATAAAATGGTATAACGATCTCTTTTTCCTTTTGACTGTTCTATACGAATTTGCATGCGCTTGGAGTCAATGTCTTTTATTTTCAGGTTTATACATTCAGAAATGCGCAAACCTGCCGAATAAATAGTCATCAGAATAGCCTTGTGTTTCACGTTTTCAATAGCGCGTAGTACCCGAATGGTTTCTTCTTCACTCATCACAACAGGAAGTGTTTTTTCTTTTTTTGGTCTTTCGATGAAATATGTTTTCCGTTGTCCACCCAAAACACGTTCGTAATAAAACTGGCACTGTTGCAAAGTTAGCGATGAGGCAGCCTTTTGTCTTATTCAAAGGCCTTACATTTCAAAAACTCTGCTTACCAGGCGCATTTCGCCCAGGGGATCACCATAATAAAATGCTGAGGCCTGGCC
>NZ_VPBQ01000041.1:0-3188 GCF_013418635.1 Acinetobacter sp. YH12131 | reverse complement strand
TAATGCAGGTTCAATCCTTATATTTAAAAAGTTATAATTTAGTTGAAATGGATAAAATATACTTTCTATAAGTTGTAATAACCTGCTGTAGGTTAATTTTAGCAAAGTATTACTCAGTCAACAACTTCAAATAACCCACAGCAAGTTATTTTTTGTAAATTAATTTAAATATGATTACTTGTAAGTTATCTAGCCTCATGGGCGATAGAAAAATTTTAAAATTAAGTGAAGTGGTGCATGCAACAGGTATCAATCGCAACACGCTCACAAGTATGTATTATGACCGTGCTGTACGTATTGAATTACCAGTCGCCGATAAGTTGTGTAAGTACTTTAACTGTACGATGAATGATTTGTTTGAGTTTAAGGAAGAAGTTGAAGAAAAAGATTAACTTAATACTTCGTTTGATAAGTTTTTCGAAGAAAAAGACTAGCCAATACTTAGTTTGATAAGTTTTTCTCTGCAGATCTAATATTGAATTTTATAAAATATCATTACAAACAGAGGTGGTTCCACTTGTTTGAACAACTAAAAGCGTATTTATAAGTGATATTCCGCTCTAGTTAAGCCACCTTGTTTTGTTGGGGTAGCTGATCATAGTAAAACTCATTTGGTGTCATTTTGTCTAGACTCGAATGAGGTCGTTTCAGATTATAAAACTCAAAATATGCACTCAATTGCTTTTTCGCATCTGTGACACTGCTATAAGCTTTGAGATACACCTCTTCATATTTAACGCTCCGCCATAATCGTTCAACCATCACATTATCTACCCATCGACCTTTACCATCCATACTGATTTGAATGCCATTTGATTTCAATACATCAATAAATGCATCACTGGTGAACTGACTGCCTTGGTCTGTATTCAATATTTCAGGTGATCCATATTTTTCAATCGCTTCATTTAAAGCCGAAATACAAAAATCCACCTCCATACTAATCGATACCCTATGCGCAAGTACCTTGCGGCTATGCCAATCAATCACAGCACATAAATAAACAAAGCCTTTTGCCATAGGGATATACGTTATATCAGTAGACCACACTTGATTACTGCGCTGAATAGCCAATCCTTTGAGCAGATATGGATATTTACGGTGAGCTTGATTAGCCTGGCTTAAATTTGGTTTGCAATATAACGCCTGAATACCCATTTTCTTCATTAAAGTACGTGTATGACGTCGTCCTATATGATGCCCTTGACGATTCAACAAATCACGCATCATACGACTGCCTGCAAAAGGATATTGCATATGTAATTCATCAATACATCGCATCAGCTTCAGATCTGATGAGCTAACAGGTTTTGGGCGATAATAATAACAACCACGAGAGACTTTCAGTAAC
This sequence comes from Acinetobacter sp. YH12131, assembly GCF_013418635.1. Classification (NCBI taxonomy): domain Bacteria; kingdom Pseudomonadati; phylum Pseudomonadota; class Gammaproteobacteria; order Moraxellales; family Moraxellaceae; genus Acinetobacter; species Acinetobacter sp. YH12131. The sequence goes on along the minus strand of NZ_VPBQ01000041.1, from coordinate 1,837 downwards.
TTAGCTTGTTTAGATACTGAAATCTGAAGTGAGTGATCGATTAACTTTTGTGGTTGAAGCGGCCCAGTTTCTTCAACACACCTTCTAAAAAATCAATTTCTAATGCCTGCTCACCGATTTTTGCATGTAACTTTTTAAGATCAATGGGAGGTTCTGATGGAGCTTTTGATTGATCGAAAGCTTGTGAGGAAGCTGAGATCAATTGATTTTTCCAGTCAATAATTTGGTTTTGATGAACATCAAACTCAGAACTCAATTCAGCAAGTGTTTTTTCTGCTTTGATCGCAGCAAGTGCTACCTTAGCCTTAAAGTCGTTTGAATGATTTCTTCTTGGTCTACGTGCCATAAAATACTCCATATATTGATGTTTATAACATCATTTGAGGAGCAGAGTATCACTTATAGGAGTTGTTCAAATTTCCGGATCCATCTCTAAGTGAGGAGGAAATGACTCTTACTATTCAGATGTTGTTTCAAGCTTTTTTTGATTGATAGAGTTTTATGTATTAAACTCTATATTGAAAGTAAATATATTGTAAAAATAGTATGTTATTTACTAATTGATTAAATTATTTACACTTATTCTGTATAATGCTCTATGAATTCATTACTTATTTTTTTAAATTAAAAATCATATGCAAAGCTTAAATGATGAAGAGTGTCGCCAAGTTGAAAGTGTAAAACAGCTTTTACAAAAAAATTTTAAAGATAAGCTTTATGCTATTTATTTATATGGTTCGTATGTTGATGGTGGTTTAAAACATAAAAGTGATCTTGATATTTTAGTTATTATTGAACGTGAAATTACCGATCAGGAAAGAAAACAATTAGCGCAGAATTTTCTAAATATATCTGTTCCGATTGGTCATGCTACAGCGCGTGCCTTAGAAATTACGATATTAGAAAAAGGGAGTATTACCAATAAAAATCATCCATATACATATCAGCTACAATATGGCGAGTGGTTGAGAGAAGAATTACTCAAAGGTGAATTACTTTATAGTCAATCTGATCCAGATATTAGTATTTTACTTAAAACTGCCCAATTACATAACATTACTATCTTTGGACCTGATATTTGCGATTGGTTAAATCCAATTAGCTATGAACAATTAATATTTGCCATGCAAAAAACTTATCCACAAATTATTGCTCATTGGAAAGACGATCAGGATGAATGTAATCAAATTTTAGCGCTATGCCGTATAGCTTATACATTAGATCATAAAACAATAGTTGCCAAGGATGTTGCTGCGACATGGTTTTTAGAATTCTTAAGTCAGATAGATCAAGACATTTTGCAACTCATAATAGATGAATATATTGGGCAAGGTCATGAGCAATGTTGGTTAGTTTTACATGATCAGCTTGCTAAAATTGTTAAAGAATTACAGCATAAAATTGAACCACTACTTTTTAACTGATGTGGAAGTAATGGATATGCTTCTTAGATTATTACCTCACTATATCTCTAAATACCGAAGAGACTTGATATTGCAAAGGGGGGCGTGGTTGGAGTTGCATGAAGATTTTAAATAAAAGCGGAGGAACTAGGGTAAAAGTTGCCAAAAAGTTTCTTCTGAAATGACTTTTATATTATGACGTTTAAGCAAAGCGGAGGTAACTCCATTGCCATAGATCTTATTCCCATTAAATTGACCATCGTAAATCATTGAACTACCACATGAAGGGCTATTTTCTTTAAGCACTGAGGGCGTTCAAAATTCTGTGTCAGTAAATTTGACTAGATTTTAATTATATCATCTAATCGACCTTCAAAGTAAATGGATAATTGAGTAATCGTTTGTCCCCATTCCTGAATAGGCATTGTCCATTT
>NZ_VPBQ01000004.1:0-214105 GCF_013418635.1 Acinetobacter sp. YH12131 | reverse complement strand
AAATGGACAATGCCTATTCAGGAATGGGGACAAACGATTACTCAATTATCCATTTACTTTGAAGGTCGATTAGATGATATAATTAAAATCTAGTCAAATTTACTGACACAGAATTTTGAACGCCCTCTAGTGCTTTTTTATTGGGAACAATCTAAATATTAGTATTGCTTAATCAATTCATCTAATACCGCTTGATAATGAATTGCAATATCTTCAGCTAAGATTTTATAAACATTATCAAATTGCACCATCGGCCAGCCTTCTTTCCAGAATGGGAAAATATTGTGCAAATCATGCGTTACCACAGCATCTTCACGCACAATCGCTTGTGCAACCTGAGCCAATACTTGTGCAGTTTCTGTGCCATCAATGGCTAAATAATCAATCCCACGTGCTTTTAAAATACGCACACGGTCTTTTTTATAACGAATTTTTTTCATTTGCGCTTCATTTAACTGCAAAGCCAAACTCACCGCTTCTACAAATTTGCTTTCAAATGATTGATTCAGTGCCACCAACGCTGCTTTATGCGCTTCCTGACGACCTGCTTTCCCACCATTACGGATAATTTCTTTTGCCTCTGTGTCTAGCTCATCACTTTTCATAGACTGCAAAATGTCGAGTATTTCGATATCACTTAATGATTCAGGAGATTGGTCAATCATGTACTGCCCTTGGACAAAAATAGCAAAACGCTATTTTCGCACAATTTAGCTAAAAGCTCGACACATTCCGAAGCAATTGTTCACACAAGGCAGTGCTGCACCTATTACAGTGCAGCAGTTTAAAATTGATCTTTCAGCTTTGATCATCCTTGTTTATTTTAAATTTCTTATTGTTCCCTTAGTTTTTCTCCTGAATTTTACCGTCTATTTAAAACCCGTTATTTCAAATGAATAATCCAATAAATAACAGGTTTAACTTTTCAACTCACTTGTACTTTTTAGTAAAAAATAATTAACAGGTTGCTCTTTACACTTAATACAAGTTTTCGCGTTTATCATGATCGAGGCGGTCAATATAGCGCTCTAAATGTAGCATCGCATGATACATTTTATTTAAGTTCCCAACATTGATTTGCTGACGAACAATATTTTTGTGTAACCGTTTTAATGCACGTAGACTGTGCTTTGTCGTATATGCAGATAAAATTTTCATAAGCCTGCTCTCTATCAAATTATTTTACATGAACCGTTTTGTAATCTTGAGAATGAATTCAATGAATATAAAGATAAGGTTTATTATTGACAGGGTGTGTCCTACACCTCCTTAATATTTGACTATTTGGAAAAATTTTATTGTGTTGAATTGTAGTTTAAAGGAATATTTATGTAATTATGATTAAAATAATTGCTAAAACTGATTCAAAAAATCTTTGTTAAAATCCTCTATAAAGTACACATAAAAAACTGACACTCGGTCAGTTTTTTTATGTACGTTGATTTTAAATTTGAGTCTTTAAATCACTTCGACCACTACTTTGCCCACATGCTCGCCTGTATCCATTTCGGCATGCGCTTGCTGAATTTGATCAAACTGAAAGGTTTTATAAATCATAGGCAGACATTCACCTTTGGCTAACAATGGCCAAACTATCTCTTGCAAACCTTTGGTAATTTCAGCTTTTTCTGCAGTATCGCGGGCGCGCATGGTCGAACCCGTAATGGTAAGACGCTTCATCATAATTTGACCAAGTTTTACTTCTTTGGCTTTTGCACCACCTAAGAATGCGATATACACCAAGCGACCATCACGACGTAATAAGTTTAAATTACGTTCCAAATACGGCGCACCAACAATATCTAAAATGACATCGACCCCAGCATTGTCTGTCGCTTCGTTAATCACTTGTTCAAAATCTTGTGTCTTGTAATTAATTGCTGTGGTGAGATGTGAAATTGCTTGTACTTTTTCATCTGAACCTACGGTTGCAAAGGTTTTTAAACCTAAGGCATTGCACAGCATTAAAGCAGTTGTACCAATACCACTGGTTCCACCATGAATCAGCGCCGTTTCACCTGCTTTGGCTTTACCCATTTGGAATACATTGGCCCACACAGTAAAAAATGTTTCAGGTATCGCAGCGGCTTGTACAAAACTGACACCTGTTGGAATTGTCAAAGTCTGGCTTTCAGGCACAACACAATATTCTGCATAACCACCACCATTGGTTAAGCCACACACTGCATCACCAACTTTAAATTGGCTAACATCTGCACCCACAGCAACTACTTCACCTGCTACTTCTAAACCTGGCACTGGCGTCACGCCTTTAGGCATAGGATACAGACCCTGACGCTGTAAAATATCAGGACGATTCAAACCAAAAGCATGTACTTTGACCAAAACCTCATTGGCTTGTGGCTCAGGTATTGCAACCGTTTCATAGGCTAATTTTTCTGGGCCACCTGGTTCTGTAATAATAATCTGCTGCATTGTGTTTTGTGTCATGGCAAATCCCTGATTGTTTGATGCTGATATGAATTCTGACTATTTGAACATAAAACAGCAAAGCATTAAAACCCAGATTAACTTAGGTATAATTCTCATGCCGTGGTGTTTCATGCGTGATTAAATTTTTATTTATGATTAAAGAGTATGTGATGTCAGAAATTGTGGAATACAACGAAAATAATTACCGTGAGTTTGAATATGAAACAGGCGTTGCGGTGATTCGTTTTTATGCGACGTGGTGTACGCCTTGTGTTCAAAATGCACCATTTTTTGAGCAGCTTGCCCAACTTTTTGATGCTTCGGTAAAGTTTGGCAAAGTGAATGTCGATCAATCTCCAATTTTAACTTTGCGTTATCAAGTCTTTGGTTTACCGACCACTCTGATTTTTAAAGATGGGCAAATTGTTGAACGACTGTCGGGCAATGTTTCTGTCGTACAACTTCAACAAAAAATTCAGAGCTATCTTTAAGCCATGTAGAGTAGCGTCAACATATTAAGTTTGAATTACTACCTGATCGCGTCCTGCATGTTTGGCTTGATACAAATGCGCATCTGCAGCTTTCATAAAATCATCCACGTGCGTATACGCTTGTGCGCGAGTCATCCACGCTACACCGATACTTAAAGTCACATATTGTTTATGGTCTTCTCGTGCTACATGCTCAAAAGCTGCATCACGCACAGCCTGCAAGACCTTTTGCATGAGTGGTGCAATCGCAGGTTGCGGAATATCGTGCAGTAAAATGGCAAATTCTTCACCCCCATAACGTGCCACAAACGCATTTTTAGGCAAAGTATCTTGTAAAACTTTAACTAGGTTTTGCAGAATTTGATCGCCTTTTAAGTGCCCATAATGATCATTGTATTTTTTAAAATAATCGACATCGAGCATCGCAAAGACCAAAATATGTCGCTTATTTTGCAAGGTTTCAAAATACAAACGCTGAATTTCTTCATTTAATGCACGGCGATTATATGCCCCTGTTAATGCATCGGTTTTAATCTGTATTTCCAGTTTTTCATTCAAAAGACTGAGTTGTTCAGTGCGTTCCTGCACTTTTAAATCTAACGAGCTGTTTAAATGAATCAGTTTTTGGTTCAAGCGTTCAATGCGTAAGTTATGGTAGGCATAATTTCGTGCCTGCTGAAACATGATGAGCAATGCATAAACACTGGTCGAAATAAAAGATAAATGAATGGAATTGACCAAATTCAGCATTAATAAAAAATCATGAATAAATGTGCCACACAGAATAATTACTGCCCAAAAATTGATTCTAGAATAATGCTCTCCTGAATGCAGGGTTTGATAAAATCCATAAGCAAAATTTGCCAAAATCAGCACAAAGAAAAAAGAACTATAAAATGCCAACTGCTGAAAAATAGTGGGTTCTGCCCACAGCGTCACCCCAATATTAAAGCTCAATAACAGCATTGCCGCGCTATATACCCAACGATGCAAATAGCGCGAACTGAGCAAAAACATATAACTCAGGAAAAATAAAATCGCTAAAAAACTAAATAAATATTCGAGTCTTATTCCCCAAGACCAACTTAAATTCAGGAAAGTGGTATAGGCATAGGGTGCAGAAAATAAATTGTGTAATGCCAGAAAAACAATAAAAATGCCGAAAATAAAAATACGCTTGGTCTTTCCACCATTTGCAAGACTAAATGCCGAAAACATCAAGGTAAACAAACCAATACCAAGTACTGCCCCACAAATCATGGCAATACTCATCATCAAACGCTGATACTGTTGATTGATGGTGCGACTTAAACCAATTTTCATTGGATTTTTTAAACCACCTTGCAAGCTCTGAAAGCTAGACGCTTGAATGGTCAGGGTAAAATATTCACTTTCAGGAACAAAATATGCAATTCGTGGGGCATTTTCGGTTTGGTGACTACTCGCATCTGCACCGACTGTGCCAACACGCACCAGTGGATCGCCATTTAAAAATACCCGATAGGCGCCATATTGGTTGGGAATCCAAATCGCAATACGTCTGCCTAGAAATTCTTTTGGAATTTGAAAGTGCCCAATAAAAGTGCCGTAAGTATTGGCATTGCCCATTAAATCTTCAAATGAAGCAGGCAATTCAACGGTATTCGATGCCAGTACCGCACTGGGTTCTTGAATCAATTGTTGCGGATAAAACAACCATCGCCCAGTCAAAATACTCGATTGATCTTCAGTAAATTGAACAGAATTGAGCAGTTGTTGATGTAGATAGTAAGATTCAGGTGCAGACTCATACTGCGCCAACACACGCGGTGGTGTGAGTACACTGCACAGTAAAATTAAGAAGAGTAATGCACACTTGTGCCACATCCGAGTGAAATTCAAAAATGCAAAAGTCCTATTGTGCTTGTTTTTTAATCTAATCGTTCTTGCACTAAATTTGAAGTAAAAAATTAAGTCATTTATGCTAGACCTTACTGGCATCGGATGAATGACTTAAATTCTAGCGGTTTGGCTAAGTTGAAAGGTGTTTATTGATCGCGTGTTTTCACATCATACAATTCAATTTCAAAAATCAAATTAGAATTAGCAGGAATGATATTGCCCATTTTGCGCTCACCATAAGCCAAATGCGCAGGTACGATCAGTTTGCGTTTACCACCCACTTTCATCCCCATGATGCCTTGATCCCAGCCTTTAATGACACGACCTGTACCAATCACGGTTTCAAAATAGTTACCACGGTCTAAGGATGAATCAAACTTGGTGCCATCTTCCAACCAGCCTGTGTAATGCGTAGTAATTAAAGCGCCTTTAACCGCTTCTTTCCCCTCACCCACCACCAAATCAATAATTTCTAATTCTGCACTCATGTTCATCTCCAAATATTTACACTTCGATGTTTAAGATAATTTCCAGCTCGTGCAAGTGTTATTGCAACTGTGTCCACTCAATCTGAGCCTGTGCCTGATCGCCAATCAATGTCCATTCGCCATCCATTACATTCAACTGCAATTGCATGGTACGTTCGCATAAAGCTTGAACGGCTTCGGTACTCGCTGGCGATAGTTGCCACACTTCAACATTATTTAAAGTTTTGATTTTACTGTTACGTTTGTACCATTCATCTACCGATGAACCATAAGCAATAATCGCAACTTGCTTACAACGCGAACTGGCTTTTTTGACTTTGTCTTCATCTGGGCAACCGACTTCAATCCACTTAATTAACTGCCCTGTTAAGTCTTTTTCCCACAAAGCAGGCTCATCGGTTTCAAATAAATCTTTGGTAAATTCCAAAGCTTCATCTGCATAACGTGCGAATGCCAAAATACGCACCATCAATCGCTCAATAGTTTCAGAAGGATGCAATGCCATGGTGAGCTGATAGTCACCGTATTGATGCACATCCATATTGGCAATGTTCAAATCTGCCTTATAAATTGTCGCTTTCAGCGCCATTGTCTATTCCTAAAACTATGTTTAAATTTGCCACTAAGCATAATGGATTTTCTGTGATTTTGCTGTATCGTTTGCCCGATAACGTATAGATTTCAGTCTAGAACCGCAGCAGCATCGACCCGATACGCCAATAGTTCAGCCTCAAATTTTTCCCAATCCCGCGCGGTTTGATAAATAATTTCCAACCGATTGTCTATGCCTTCATCGGTAGATTGATAATTAAATTGCTGCGGATTGAAGTTGAAACTTTTCCAACCCTGATTGGTATAAAAAATTCCTTTAATACGCAGCCAATCTTGCTGTTCACAGAGTAAATCTAATAAGGGATAAAAGTCGAATTGCCAACGTTTAGGCAATTTCCAACCTGCGACTGCATATCCTTGTGCAGTTTCGACATAGTGATATGGCAATTGTTTGATTTCTGCAGACTCTTGCAGATTTGTAGAGCTGACCTTCTGTTGCAATTTTAGCAACGGCTGAATTTTACGCTGTGTACCGACATACGGTATATCCATTTCGGTCAAAGCCAGATGACCCTGTTCTGCTTTCAACCATTTTTGCGCGTAGGCTTGATATTCCTGTTGTAGTTGTATGAGGGCTTGCTCATCTGCCGCCTGCATTTGGTCTGCATGTGACACCACAATAATTTGTGCAGCTTTGAGCTGATCGGCATACAGGTTTTGCTGCGTCCACGCCTGATCATGCAAACGCGAACCATCTACTACCGTCACCAAGGCGCGCATCGATAAATGCGTATGCCAATGTGGTTCGGTCAGTTGTTCCAAGAGTTGCGCAGGATGCCCCAAACCTGTCGGCTCGATGAATAAACGGTCAGGCTTCGCTTCGGACAATAAACGCGACAAAGCAATTTGCATAGGCAATTGGCTGCTACAACATAAGCAACCGCCCAATAATTCTTTGACTTGATAACCCTGTTGCTGAGGTAAGAGTTGTTGATCGACCCCGATTTGTCCAAATTCATTCATCAGCACCGCCCAAACTTCATGTTCTGGTTTTTGGCTGAGTAACTGTTTCAATAAGGTGGTTTTTCCTGCACCGAGAAAACCAGAAATAATATGCGTCGGGACTGCTTTTTGTGGTGCAATTAATTTCAAAATAAGCTCACTTTATTGAATTTCAAACAACTCAAGCATGCTAAGCAAGTTTAGCGATTAGTTCAATCTGAATCTAAACACACTGAAATTTATTCATTTCAGCACATCTATCACCATCATGATTTGAAAAATTCGCTTACATTTATTACGTGATGATCTGCAACTTATTTGGGGAAATACACGAGTTTTAGCCGCTTGATGTTATGTTTTATTGCCAACCACGCAATTTTATTGCGGAAAACACAGCCATTTTGATTGGATTTGACTGCATATTTAAAACAAAAATTACCAAACTACGACCTATTCATCATCATTGTGCGGTTCAAGTAACCGTCATTGTTTTGCTTTGTTGCAAGCATTGATCCCATAGCTTTGGCTCTTTAGCATGAGTTCCTGTTCAGCCCGTTCAAATCAGGTGATGACTGACTTGAACACTTTAGCCGCAATAAGTTTTTTTACTTAATGCTTGTGCTGAGCACTCCCTACTACTCATGAAAAACTTTAAATAAGGATGCCAAACCATGAAATTGACACAAATTTTACTCGCATCAACTTTTGCTTTTGCCACTGCAACTACTTTTGCTGCAAAGGCTGAATCGACAGCAACAGAACAGGAAAAAGTGGTTGTTTCAACGCAGGAAACTGTGGCTGAACCAGCTTCAGAACAAGCTGCTGCACAACCTGCATCTGAAGCAAGCACTGAAACCCCTGCTGCATCGACGCAACAGCCTTAAAACTTAGATACATTTAAAAATGTAAATCGAATACAAAAACTGAGTTTTCCGCCACTCTCTCGGTTTACTCAGTTTTTGTTTATCTGCATAACTAATCAATATTGCCTTGGACAAAATTAAAAAATAGGCACAAAAAAACCTGTCTACAATTGCAAACAGGTTTTCAGCTAAATTTGATGAAAACTTAGTTTTGTTCAGTTTTCTTATAAATGCTGCAAGATGGATGATGATTTTCTTGCAAACGTGCTACTTTACGCTGCTCTGCTGCTTCAAAACGGCAACGCTTCCAGTCATTGTCTAATTTCAACGCAGGGATTTGTTTTGGTTTACCATTTTCATCGACAGCAACCATAGTGAAGTAACAGCTGTTGGTATGGCGCACTGTACGCTTTTGAATATTTTGTGCTTCTACACGAATCCCAATTTCCATTGAAGTACGACCGACATGGTTCACACTAGCAAGGAAAGTCACCAATTCACCCACATGAATCGGCTCTTTAAAGTTCACTTTATCAACCGAAAGGGTCACCACATAACTACCCGAATAGCGGCTTGCACATGCATACGCCACTTGGTCTAATAGTTTTAAAATTGTTCCACCATGTACATTCCCTGAGAAATTTGCCATGTCGGGTGTCATTAACACGGTCATGGTTAATTCTGACTGGTCATCTAACACTGGGGCAATTTGATCTAATGGTGACATCGCGTTCTCTAGACTCTTTTAAAGACAGTAAGATATGAGCCTATTATTATATCGCGTTTATAAAAGTTTGAATGTTCATTTCGGCAACAACTGCATCATTATTATTTATATTGTTTATGATAACATTTATTTAAAATTATAAGACTAAAGACTAAGACTCCCAAGCTGTTATTTTTTAATCCATTTCTGATTTTTTAGAATATTTGTTCAAATTGAATATTACGTGAATCCCCCTGATTCAAGTGTTCAAAAAACAATCTAAAATCTTTTATTCAATGGATTATTCAAGCAAATTTCGGCGAATTTACACAAAAAAAGTTCAATTTCCCCGTAAATTTTCAAACTTCGCTGCGACATTTAAACCAAGCGCAGCATTTCCTGCGACACATTGCTATAAGTCAAAGTTTGTTCGGTACTCAGTGCAGCTTCAATCACATAAGAACCATCTGGATTAATCATCGTCACTGTAAAAATAACTTGCTCCATAGTAGCAAGTTTCACCTGCTGTCCAATTTCAAAGCCGTGCATGAAGTATCCCCTCGATTTTTTATAAAGTTTTAAAGTCCTGAAGCACAAAAGTTAGGCCGTCTTGGAAGCATGTTCAATTGGTAAACTGCTTAAAAAACGAATTCAGTAAATGCTGCATAGAATAAATGGAAACAGTGCGAAAGAACACGCTAAAAAATTGATTTTAAGTCTAAACACCTCATCTCAGTATTTAGATATCTTTAGGGTATCTTTATTTTTAAACTATAATATCAAATACTTACAAAGAATAAATCTAAGCAATCTAACATTAAAGTTATTTTTATCAAGCACCTAATTAGACTTAAGTTAAATCTGTTGATTTCATTGAATTGACCTAAATGAAGGATCTGGACAGCTATTTAAACTGTCCATAAAGCCCAAAAGTATTACTCACTTTATAGTCTACAATTCTATGCCCATGCGCATAATGATGCTGTTGATAGACCTGATCAATTTTATTTAATTGCGCTGCAGTTGCTTCTGCGCCTGCCAACATGGTCGCTTCGCGCCCTTTCACATCAAAAATATGGGCTTTTTCACGTAAATCGGGTTGAATGACCACATCTGCCAGTTTCAATTCTTCATTGGCCAAATGCTTTTGCATAATATTAATATTTTGGTTAAACAATCCCCACACATTACTGGTTTCAGTATGAATAGGCTGCGCCAAAATATTCACGGCAATCACAATATCTGCCCCTAAATCGCGTGCAACCTTGACAGGTACAGGGCTCACTAAACCACCATCGACATATTCATGTTCTGCAATTTTAGTAGGTACAAACATACTTGGGATAGACACTGACGCACGCACCGCTTGACCCGTATTGCCATAATTAAATACAACTTTTTTGCCTTCTTTTAATTCAGTCGCCACCACGTACATCGGGATTTTAAATTGCTCCAAACGGAGTTGATCGACTTGTGCATTGACATAATTTTCAACTTTTTTACCATCAAAAAAGCCTTTTAAATCTAAAGTCACATCCCGCACATCATTGGCTTTCATATTCATGGCAATTTCACGTAATTGCTGTGCATTTTTACCACTGGCATAAATTGAACCGACAATGCTGCCTGCGCTGCTGCCCACAATAAAATCAGGATGAATACCGTACTGCTCAAGTACTTCAATTACTCCAATATGTGCATAACCACGAGCACCACCACTGCCCAAAACCAATGCAACAATTGGACGTTTTTTTTGTTGTTTTAACTGACGAAAATCAATTTGATTCAGGCGTGACTCTGCTTCAACCACGGGCTGCGACTCAAGTAAAGTTTGAGTCGAAAATTGCTGCTGTGATGGCACTGCCTGACATCCCACCATCAATAATGCTGTAAGAGATACATACCCAATTTTCATAATGACCTTCTTGAATCCATAGGTTTCAGTCGATATTTCACCGCCAATCGTGACAAGGTTGATCAGCTAACTTGATACAGCAACCATCTTAACCATGCCACTGATGCTATTTGTTTCGCCTTGCATGACCGCCCATAGTCTATCTATTATTTTAACCGATCCTTGTAGTAATTCGTTAAACTGTCACGTCTAGCCACTACAGTGGCGCACAAGTCGAATCTGTCTAAAATTATATGCCAACACCTTCTTATTCCTTATTATTCTGGATTTTTCTGCAATTAGGCTGTCTGTCTTTTGGTGGGCCTGCAGCGCATTTGGTGTTTTTCCATCAGCGTTTTGTGCAACAACTCAAATGGCTAGATGAATCCCAGTATTCACAAATTGTCGCACTTGCACAACTCTTACCTGGCCCAACTAGTAGTCAGGTGGGGTTAGCGATTGGTTATTTGCAAAAAGGCTATTGGGGTGCAGTCCTAGCTTGGTTGGGTTTCACCCTACCTTCAGCGTTGTTTATGGCATTGGTTGCAGTTTTGGGACATCAATATTTAGATGTACTGTCGTCAAATAGCTTTCACAGTATTCAACTGATCGTATTGGCCGTGGTGGCTTGGGCATTTTGGCAAATGTTGCGCAGTTTTTGTAAAACGGTTTGGCAATATGCCTTAATGTTTGCTTCTGCCCTATTTATTTATCTGGTGCCATTGAGCTTCAATCAAGTTTTAGTGATTCTGATTGCCGCTTGTTTTGGCATTTGGATGGCGAAACGCGCAGCACCAACTGCTGCACAATCATCCACCAATACAACGGCGACAGATACGCATTTTACTGCGGCACATTTACTCAAACATCGTCGTTATGCTGTATTTTGGGCAGTACTTTTTGTTGCACCCTTTATTGTGCTGTCAGGTCTAAACTGGCTGCAACCTCAATTACTCTATGCAGCCAATTTAAGTTTCTATCAAGCCGCATCTTTGGTCTTTGGCGGTGGGCATGTCATTTTGCCTTTATTGCATCAAGATTTTGTTAGCACAGGCTTAGTCAGTGCAGAACAGTTCGATTTGGGTTATGCCATGGCGCAATTGGTGCCTGGCCCACTGTTCAGCTTTGCAACATATTTGGGCAGTTTGATTCCAATGACAGAATCTATGCTGCTGAATGCGACTTTAGCCACGTTGGCGATTTTTCTGCCATCTTTCTTTTTAGTATTTTCGACTTTGCCTTATTGGTCTTGGTTGATGCAGCAAGCCTATATTCGTCATGCGGTTATAGGGATTAATGCAGCGGTAGTCGGTTTGCTGCTGTATATGGTGCTCGAAATGGCACAGCGTCATATTTTGAGTATTGTTGATCTGCTGTTTATTGTTTTGGTGATTGGATTATTAAAATCCAAACTACCTGTTTGGCTCAGTCTAATTGGTAGTTTTCTGGTCTATACAGCATTCTTGCATTTCATGGCTTAAATTAAAAATGCTATCGATCAAATAAAAATGCCAGTTCAATTGAACTGGCATTTTTTTGTGGATGATTGAATCAAGCCTGAATGCTTTGGAGCTTAGCCACCAAAGAATTTTAGAATAGATTGAATCACCGCAACGTTAATTAAATCGACAAAGAATGCACCACACAGCGGCACAATCAAGAACGCTTTATAAGATGGACCATACATATTGGTAATGGCCTGCATATTGGCGACTGCTGTTGGCGTTGCCCCCATCCCAAAACCACAGTGTCCTGCTGCCAGCACGGCTGCATCGTAGTTTTTCCCCATAATACGAAAGGTTACAAAGGCAGCATATAACGCCATTGTGAGTGCTTGCGCACCTAAAATCACCATCAACGGACCTGCCAAATCGGCCAATTGCCATAGTTTGAGTGACAACAACGCCATCGCCAAATATAACGATAAAGATGCATTCCCAAACACATCAATCGCACGGTCAAAAATATTAACTTTAAAAATACTTTCTAAGACATTACGCAGAACCACACCGCCCGCCAATGCCCAAACGAAAGTTGGTAATTCAAACATGCTGCCTTTGGCAGCGCCTGTCATAAATTCGGCAAATGCCAAACATCCAGCAAATAAACCCAAAGTAGTAATTGCATTATCTGCTGTAATTAAACGAACCTGATGCGGATATTCAAATGGAATAAACTCATTGGAATCTTGATCCGCAGGCGTATTATCGCGTTTTTCAATTTGTTCGTCGGTACGTGGTACAGCCAATTGATGACGGTTGATTAAAGTTTTAGCCAGTGGACCACCAATTAAACCACCAATAATTAAACCAAAGGTCGCACTTGCCATGCCCAGTGCCAAAGCACCTTGAATACCATATTGGGTTTCTAAAATTTCACCCCACGCACCTGCCGTACCATGACCGCCAGTTAAGGTAATTGAACCTGCAATTAAACCAATTAGTGGATCAATACCTAACAATGTTGCAAGACTAATGCCGACAATGTTTTGCAACACAATAAATATGGAAATTGCAATCAAGAAAATAATTAAACCGATTCCGCCCTGACGCAATTTTGTGAAGTTCGCGCTTAAACCAATCGAGGCGAAGAAAATAAGCATAAAGCTAGTTTGCAATGCGCTACTGGTGGTAATGCTATAACCCCAAAATTGATTCACCAACAATGAAACAATAGCGGCAACCAAACCACCTGCAACAGGTTCAGGAATATTATAGCGTTTTAAAAAATCAATTTTATTGACTAAAAGTCGCCCTAAGAGCAGGACGATGACCGCAGCAATCAGCGTATAAAACGCATTAAAAGTAAATTCCATGGCAATATCCATATAGTGATTGCAGATTATTTTTAATATGATGAAGAACTGTCTATGCAAACCAAAGCATTTGCATCACTATGACTCTAAATCAACTAAAAAATGCCGCAATACAAAGTATGTAAACAGTATCGTATTTGACCGAAGTTTAAGAGGTATGCATTTCGCTCAACCAACCCATCCTTTGGTTTCACTCAAGCGTTATCATCTGCGTTTGCCTAGAACAGAAGAAAAGAAAGACAAAAGACAGCATTTTCACTTTCGGGGTGACTTCGAGTGCAAACAACTGAATCGGCTTAACACTGAGAGGTAATCTCATATAAGCTCCAAAATATCTGAGGTGGATAAATACCTTCCGTTAAAGATAATCAACCACTTGATAAAAAACAGCAAGATTAAAGGTCGATCATTATGCATTTTTTTTGACAAAAAGCTGCTATTTTCTGCGTTTTTTCTATAATTTTTAATGATTGTTTTCAGCTATAAGAGAAAGTTACAACATTCCTTTAAACTGGATAAAATTTAAGTTATTGAATTAATGCTATAAATTTTATACATAAAAAAACAGAGCTTAAAATTAAGCTCTGTTTTGGATTTTGCTCAAAAGTAGCGACTTAGAAGCTATAACGTGCCATGAAACCTACACGATCATCACTGAATTTTTGACCTTTGAAAGTTTCACGCTCACCGTTGATATACTCAATACCTAAATCGACTGGTTTTACAGGTGAATAGATAAAGTTAATCCACGCTTGTTGTACTTTCTCGTTAGCGCCATCATTTAAACGCGCATAGTCTGTACCATCATCTGCAAATAAAGCACCATAAGCTAAAGTTGAACGCAGTTGTGGTGAGAACTTATAAGTTGCGCCCACTTGTACACCAATCGCTTCATTTTGCTCAATGTTCTTATTAGCATCAAGTACATACGCAGAGTTATTGCCATATAAGTAGTTGCTGTTACCTTGTACATAAGATACATCAGCAGACACTTTTAATGGTTCTGAAACTTGGTAGTTGGTACCTGCAGCCACCCCCCAACCTGTTTTATCATCACCAGAAGTAGCTTTATAATGTTCTACCAATGCACGTGCAGAAGCAGAACCTTTACCTTCTGCATAAGCTTGAGTCACTTTTGCCGTTAAATTTGGTACACGATAAGTAATATCAGTACCAGAACTATTACCTTCTTCAGCAGAAACGAATAATTGTGTCGCAGGCGCTAATTTATAGTTGTAGCGTACTTGCGGCACACGTGCTGTACCACCACCAATGTTAGTCGCAAAATCAATCATTTCTGGTGCATGATTTGACAAGAAATTCGATGTAGTTTGACCAAATAACCAGTTGTTTAAAGTCAAATAAGCATGACGGATACGTAAGTTTTCTGATTTGTCATTATCAGAACTTGCAAAATCAACTTCGATTTTACCACCTAGCTTGTTGTCACCCATTGGCGTATTAAAATCTAATCCAAAACGAGTAACTTTTGGTGTAGCACGTAATTTATCTTTTGTAGATTTAGTTGTTGCATTACCCACAGTATGAGTACTGTTAAAGTCACTATCCGCACCATCAATAATATAGTTCGCATCGCCACGGATCGAACCATAAATAGATACGTCTGCACCAGATTTAGACTTTAAGCTGCTTAATGCACTTGCAGGTGCAGCAGGTTTCGCCTGTTGTACTTGGGCAATTTGAGTTTGCTGCTGTTGTTGTACTTGCTGTTGTTGCTGAATTAACGATTTCAACGCTTCAACTTCTTGACGAAG
This sequence comes from Acinetobacter sp. YH12131, assembly GCF_013418635.1. NCBI lineage: Bacteria > Pseudomonadati > Pseudomonadota > Gammaproteobacteria > Moraxellales > Moraxellaceae > Acinetobacter > Acinetobacter sp. YH12131. Next base: position 199,205 of record NZ_VPBQ01000004.1, on the reverse strand, counting down.
TTCTTGAATTTGTTGTTGCTCAGTTTTTGCTGCGTGAGCAGTACCCACCATTAATGTTGTAACGGCAATCGCCAAACCTTTGATCATAAACTGACCGTTGAATAATTGACTCATTCATTTCTCCAAAATAAAACAACGCTGCATCCGTGCATGATGATTTTGTTCGTCATCTATCGATTTCACTTCGAATTATAAAAATGGCTTAAAAATCAACACACTTTTGCCCCAATAGACAAAGACACATCAATATTAAAAATATTACAATTTGTGTCATTTATTACAGGCTTAAATCTATCAAGTTATGACGTTTATTAAAATCAGTTTTCCCGAATAAGAAATCACAATTAATCATAATTACAGATTCAAACAATTAAACCATATAAAATTCAATACTTTAAATAGGTTGATTATTCAAGTATTTACACCACCATTAGACTATTGTATATATTTCAGTTCTGTCTAAAAGCCCGATTTTTTCGAAAAAAATCACCATTTGAAAAAGTATTGACCCCAACTCAGTCTGATTGAGGTTGCAAAATATGAAAAACGGCAAACATCCCAAACCCAATAAATAGCAGCATTAATACAGCCATATTCAGCAAAGCACTGCCTGTTAAAAAGTTGAGTAACACCCCACCAATCAAGCCACAAAAGAATTGCACACTGCCCATGACCGCACTGGCTGTTCCTGCACGTGCGCCCTGTTTTGCCATTGCCAGTGCCATAGCATTCGGGCCTGTAAAACCAATCCCAGACACAGCAAGAAATAAACCGACCATCACCAATGCCAAAGGTGCATACCCCAAACTACCTGCAAGCAGTAGAATGACCGCACCACTCAGTTGAATCATGCTGCCCAATTTTAAGCGTTGTAACACACCCAATTTGCCACTGATTTTTTTATTCAGGGTCGAAAACAGCATAATACCAATCGCATTGGCACCAAACACATAAGCAAAAGCTGTTTCACTCAAGCCATATTGATCCATCATGACTGCACTTGAACCGCTGATATAGCAAAACAATGCCCCACCAGTCAGACAGCCTGCCAACATTGGAAAACGAAAATCACGATCTTTTAAAATGGCAAAATATAAGGTCAGTACTTGCTGAAAGTTCAAATTTAAACGACGTTCTTTCGCCAAAGTTTCTTTAAAAAAGAAGTGCACACATAAACAGCAAATAATTCCAACGCAGGTCAGCACTACAAAAATAGCTTGCCAATTCATCCATCTAAGTACCCATGCGCCCAGCGTAGGTGCAATAATGGGCGCAATGGTCATCACAATCATCATGCTCGAAAAAGCTTGAGCGGATGTTTGCAAATCCAAGCGATCACGAATAGCTGCTCGTGCAATTACCACACCCACACAGCCACCCAAAGCCTGCAAAATACGTGCAGCAATCAGTCCCCATTCATTTTGTGCAAACACACACAACATACTGGCGAGTGAAAATAGTGCCAAGCCAAAATATAAAGGCGGCTTACGTCCAATCCGATCACTCAGCGGCCCGTAAATCAGTTGACCCAATGCCAAACCTAAAAAGTAGGCAGGCAAACTGTTTGCGACCATTTGGGTCGATACGCCAAACTCGCTTGCCATAACGGGCAAGGCAGGCAAATACATATCAATCGATAAAGGCCCAAGCGAAGTCAATAACGCCAACAATAAAATCCACGCAGTCGAATATTGCCGCATGTTGGGTTGTTGCCTAGATGGTGGCGTACTGCTTGAACTTGGCAGCGTTTTCGATATGCTCATATTTTATGATGAAATGACAGATGTACAGACAAGCTTACACGCTCCATAGTATGATTTGTTGTGATCAAAGATGAATTTTCACATATTAGGCACTCTAAACATCTCATCTACAGTTACAATGTACGCAAACCTTCATCTTGCAGCATAAATCTCTGTTTAGACAGAAAAGTTTACTTAAAGGAATGATGTTGAAACCTTGGCTGATAAAGCTCAAACAAGCGACCTATAACACCACATTTATGTATAACATCCGCATGCTCATTGCATTTGCGGGAACTGCTTTTGTTCCCTATTTTATGGGGATGCAGCTTGCCACTATTCCTTTAACTTTAGGTGTGCTTGCCGCAGGTTTGAGTGATATTGATGACCGTTTTTCGGTGCGTATTGTCAATCAGCTCTATACCTATATTGGTTTCTTTGTTACCGCCACATCAATTCAGTTTTTATTTCCGCATCCTATTTTATTTGCTACAGGCTTAATCCTGTCGTGTATTGTCTTAATTTTGCTCGGTTCGCTCGGACGACGTTATGCCACCATTTCTTATGGCTGTTTGGTGGTGTCAGTCTATTCCATGCTTGGCGTCAACCTATTTGATGACTGGTACATGCAGCCGCTGCTTTTGGTTTCGGGCGCAATTTGGTACGGCTTAATTTCGACCATCAGCTTTTTACTGTTCCCTGTTCGTGCCTTACAAGACAAACTTTCACTCAGTTATTCTTCTTTGGGTGATTTTTTATTTGCCAAATCAAATCTATTTGATGTGGATATGACTGCACCGAGTTATCAACAAAGTATCATTGATTTATCACTTGAAAATGGCAAATTAATTGCGATTTTTAACGACTTAAAAACCGCTTTACTGACCCGTTTAAAAGGTGACCGCGGGCAAAAAGATACCCGACGTAGCTTACAGTATTACTTTGTCGCACAAGACATTCACGAACGTGCCGACTCTGCACATATTGATTATCAAAAACTGGCGAAAATATTTCAGCACAGCGATATTTTATTTCGCTTCCAACGCATTTTGTCGATTCAGGGCAAAGCCTGTAAAGATTTAAGCGAAAGCATTTTGCACCGTAAACCTTATGTGCATAACAAGCGTTTTAAACATGCTTTTGAAAATCTTAAACAGTCTTTAGAAAAACTGCGCAGTGAACAGCAATATGACCAAGTCTGGATTAATGCATTGTTTGCCCTATACCAAAACCTGAAATCTATTGATGCTCAATTGCGTAACCTTGAAACCGAACGCAATATTAAACTGGATAAATCAAAACATATTGAACAACAACTGAAAGATGACGACTTAAAAAGTTGGGATGATATTGTCATTCGGATCAAGCAGCATTTAACCCCAGAATCGGTCTTGTTCCGCCACGCCATTCGTTTGTCGATTGTACTATTGATTGGCTATATTTTTGTGCAAGTCACCAATATTCAATATGGCTACTGGATTTTACTGACCGCCCTGTTTGTGATGCAGCCCAACTTTAACACCACCAAACGACGTTTACGTTTGCGTATTATTGGGACGTTGGCAGGGATTGTAGTCGGCTACACCATTTTATATTTTGTACCATCTGTAGAAGGACAATTACTGGTTTTAGTGATTAGTGGCATGTTGTTCTTTGAATTGCGTAGTAAACAATATGCACAAGCCACTGCCTTTATGACCATTTTGGCGCTGATGAACTTTAACCTAGAGGGTTTAGGCTATGCTGCAGCCGTACCACGTATGGTCGATACCTTAATTGGTTGTGCGCTAGCATGGTTTGGCGTGAGTTTTATCTTCCCCGATTGGAAATTCCGCCGTCTATCACGCACGATTCGCCGCTCACTCACCGCGCAATGTGGCTATTTGGCAGAAGTGATTGAACAATATAAAAATGGACGCAACAACGGTTTGAATTATCGTGTCGTGCGCCGTGCTGCTCATAATACCGATGCAGAAGTTGCTTCACTGATTTCAACACTCGCCACCGAACCTGATTTTGACCCCAATCAAAAAGCTCAAGCCTTTGAGTTCTTGTGTCTAAATCACACCTTTATTAGCTATATTGCTGCACTTGGTGCGCATCGTGACAAAATTGACGATCAGGAAGTCTTGCAACTGCTCGATCAAGCAATGGACGATATTCAAGGTGCTTTACTGAAAGATGAAACGCCAGATTTAAGTGCACACAACATGTTGCAAACCATTCGTCAGCGTTTAAGCCAAAACAAAGAAGAAGATCAAAAATCATTAATTATTTTGCAGCAATTATCTTTGATGATGAGTATCTTGCAACAATTAAGTCGCTTAAAACAAAGTTTAAGCCACGAACATGATCAGGACGCAACTGAACTGGCGTCTTTATAAACAATCCTGCAAACGGTCAGTGCCTACTTATTCGCCCTAAGCTGCACAAGTATTCACCGACCTTAGCATGATTTTGCGACAATATACTCACTGCATGACAGCAATTAATGCTAAACTTTTTATAGTTTTAAATTTGTTAGTTTCACTATGACCGCGAAAAGTTTATACGCCTATACCCTACAGCCTGTGATCTACGAAGTTTCTGAAGAAGAACAACGTCACGCACAACTGGTAATTTGGCGCAGTACCAATAAAATTGGCATGAAAGCATGGATTATTATGGGTGTGATTGTTGCCCTTTCCATTTTAGGCATTCTGCTATTAAAAAATTATTCGACAATTTTCTGCTGGGTTGCCATTGTCTGTGTGGTGCTCTACCTGCTCGTGCGTAAATACGGCTTGGAATGGTACGTTAAGCGAAAAATGAATGAATTTCCTGTTCAAGAAATTAAAGGGATTCGTTTAGGCGTACAGCCGCACGGTATCGTGATGCGTCAGCAAATGGGCGCTCAAGAAGGCGTGGGTGCAATTGGCTGGAAAGATGTGTATGAATGGTACAATACCCCTGAGTTTATCTTGATGAACTTCAAAGTAAAAGGTCAGCAAGGTGCTTATATTCTGCCTAAGCGTATGGACAGCAAGAACTTTTCGTTCAACACCATTCGCAAGCATTTGACTGAAGCTGCAGGTGAAGCCAAGCAAATCTAAATATCCCTATTTAAAAATAAACCTCTATCCCCTGTGATGGAGGTTTTTTTTGCTTAAAATTAAAACAATGAACGATAATGAGAATAAATAGCATTTGCATTAACTTCATCTCTGCATTATTCTGCATCACAATTCATACTCAACAACCAACGTTTATGCTGAAGAAAGCCTTTTTCCAAATTCACTGGTTCCTTGGTATTACTGCAGGACTGATCTTGTCACTCATGGGCGTGACAGGTGCGATTTATTCCTACGAACAAGAAATTCTAAAATGGATGAATCCGAACAGTTATCAGGTACAAGTTGAGCAGAAAGCCAAACTAAGCCCTGCAGAAATTTATCAACATTTTCAGCGTACCCAACCTGACTATAAAATTAATAGCATCACCGTTGCAAAAGACCCGGCTGCATCTTCAACCATCAATATTGCGAAAGAAGGTGCAAAACGTGGACAAAATATCCTGATTAATCCTTACTCGGCAGCAGTGTTGCCTGAAATTCGGGGACGTGAATTTTTCCAGTTTATTCAGCAATTACACCGCAACTTAACCGTAGGGCCTATTGGTAAACAAATAACCGCTGCATGTACCCTCATGTTGTTGTTCTTTGTGTTAAGTGGCATTTACCTACGCTGGCCAAAACGCCATTCATTCAAACAATGGTTTGCGATTAAACCACAACTCAAAGGTCGCAATTTTATTTGGGACTTACATGCTGTGGTGGGTACATGGGTAGTGATCTTCTATCTTGTTATGGCATGCACAGGGCTATATTGGTCGTATGATTGGTGGCGCAATGGTATGTTTAAAGTCATGGGCGTGGAAAGACCACAAGCACAATTGCAAGCAGATGGGCGCAATAAAACTGCAAATCCAAACGCTCAAGTACCTCATCAAGCAACGCAAATGCAGACTGCTAAAGATCGCCCAAATACAGAAAAACCAGCCAAGAAAAATACGCTGGATCAGGCACAAATTAATCTTGCTTTGACCCAGGCATGGCAACATTTCCCGCAGCAATTGGGGCAGGATTATTCCAGTATCACTTTTAACGTGCCTAAACATGCCAATAGTGAAATTGAAATTAACTTTGTCGATGTCATTCCACAACATGAACGTGCCCGCAATAGCGCAACTTTTAATTATCAACAAGCGCGTATTACTCAACTTGAATTATATGCAAACAAACAGCTTAATGAAAAAATCATGAGCAGTATGCTACCTGTGCATCGCGGTAGTTTCTTTGGACCTGTTTATCAATTTTTGGCCATGCTTTCTGCATTGATGATGCCGCTGTTTTTCGTCACAGGTTGGATGCTGTATTTAAAACGTCGTAAACAAAAGCGTTTGACTCTTGCTGCACGTCAAAACCAGACTCAATTTCAAATCGACCCAAATGCTGCACACTGGCTCATTGTCTATGCCAGCCAAACAGGTACTGCCGAACAATTGGCATGGCGCACCGCTACTAGTCTGCAAGAAGCACATCAGCCTGTCACAGTCAAAGCCCTGCAACATCTCAGCCTTGAAGATCTTAAAAACACCACCCAACTGTTATGTATTGCTAGCACTTATGGCACAGGTGATGCACCCGATTTGACCTCAAGTTTTGTGAAAAAAATCCTACCGCAAACCTGTGACCTGAGTCATTTGCGTTATGCAGTACTGGCTTTAGGTTCACGTGAATATGCAGATCATTACTGCCGTTTTGGACATACGATTGCTGCATGGCTGCAACGTAATCAAGCACATGCCTTGTTCAATACCATTGAAGTAAATAATGCCAATCCTGCAGACATACAGCGTTGGAATCAGGCTTTGGTACAGGTCACACAACTTGACTTACCAAGTATGCATATCGAAAAAACTTTTGATACATGGACCTTACAGCAACGTGACTTGCTAAATCCCAACAGTTTAGGCGCACCCGCCTTCAATATTGAACTGTTAGCACAACATGATGTACATTGGTCTGCAGGTGATATTGCAGAAATTCAGCCTGAAAACAGCACTGCACGGATTCACGCCTTTTTAAAACAGCATCAACTCGATGCCAATACAATTCTTGCTGATGGTCAGCAAACCTTAGTACAGGCTTTGGCAGATAAAGACCTCACCGCGCCAATTCAGACATTTAAAACTGCGGATGAATTATTGGCACAACTTTCACCCTTGCCTAGTCGTGAATATTCAATTGCCAGTATTCCTTCACAACAGGTTTTAAGACTTGTGGTGCGTCAAAAATTCGATGCTCAAGGCGAGCTTGGCTTAGGTTCAGGTTGGTTAACTGCACATGCTGCACTTGGGCAAAATATCGCATTACGCATTCGCAATAATCCATCTTTCCATTTAATTGATGATGACCGCCCAATTATTTGTATTGGCAACGGTACAGGGCTTGCAGGATTAATGAGCTTATTGCATGCACGTACCCGCCTGAATTACACCCAAAACTGGTTGTTTTTTGGTGAACGTCAGCAAGCGCACGATTACTTTTATCAGCACACCATCGAGGCTTGGCAAAGCACAGGTATGCTACAACGCCTTGATTTGGCCTTTTCCCGTGATCAAGCCGAAAAAGTCTATGTACACCATAAGTTACGCGAACAGGCTGAAGAATTAAAACGCTGGATTGAACAAAATGCCGTGATTTATGTCTGCGGTAGCATTCAAGGCATGGCCAGTGATGTCGACCAAGCCTTAAAAGATATTCTAGGTGAAACTCAACTGGAACAATTACGTCAGCAAGGACGTTATCGCCGAGATGTGTATTAGGATTTGTTGACACTTTTTAAATGGCTTGCGCTGTAGCTCTATAGCTAAAACTTGGCAATTCACCCAAGTTTTATCCATAGCCTCAGCCGAAACATAATTCAGTTGAGGCAAAATTTTTCAGCAGCTTCGGCTATACTGTTTGTACAGCATCACAGTACAATAAAATTATGCAAGGCATGCAAGCAAGTCACGTACAAACACAATTTAGTCTATTTAAAAGAATATTGAGTAGCCTAATTGGATTAATTTTAGTATTGGATGGTGCCTATCTCATCAGCTTAAAGAAAATTCATTTCGGCACCGTTTTACCTGTTTTAATAGGCATGATGCTGCTGTGTTATGCCATTTTCTATACTTGGATTCAAAGCTACTTAAAACAACATACACGCTTAGATTGGCTGTGGAAATTCGGTTGGGGCGTATTTTGGCTGTGGTGCATCAGCCTGCTGATCTTTTTTACTTATATTCATTTCAGTACACAGCAGCAAAATACTGTAACCAACAATGCTAAAGTGGTGATTGTACTCGGCAGTGGCATTGAAAATGGACAACCATCGCCCACGCTCGCCAAACGACTGGATACAGCAGCCGCGTATGCCTTGGAGCATCCTCAAAGTTATTTCATTGTTAGTGGTGGCCCTGCATTTGCGGAACAACTCACTGAAGCACAGGTGATGTCTAATTATTTGCAACAACGTTATGCAATTGCAGCATCACACATTATCTTGGAAACCCAAAGCACCAGTACGGCATTTAATTTGAAAAACAGTCAGCCCTTGCTGCATACATTAGGCACAGATAAAACCCAACCGATTATAATTGTCACCAGCGACTTTCACACACCACGTGCAGCAGCCATTGCCAAACGACAAGGATACACACAGTTCAGCATGCTCAGTGCAACGACACCACTCTATACCCGCTATAACGCATGGTTACGCGAGTATTTTGCTTATATCAGTGGTTGGCTGCTGAATGAGTATTAAAAATAAAATCTAGCAAGCAGATCGCTTAATTCAAACGTATCGAGCGTGGTAAAGGAATTTGCATATCTTTAAAAAATTCAGGTTTTTGCATATACACCTGATACAAATAATTTTTTAGATCAAGCAATAACTTTTCAGGGGCAACCAATACATTCTGCCCTTCTGGGCTTAGATTCATCGAAATATTGGTGGCTTCCTGACGTAAAAATGGAATCACTTTTTCAATAAAATCTTTCAGTGAAATTTCTTCGACTTGATAATTGGCCCAATTGTCTTTAATTAACAGTTTTGCCAGACTTTTATTTTGCCACATTGCAAAAGCACGTTGCCCTGTAGGCGTGGCACAGAGCGCCCAGCCATCTTCATACAATGCAAAAACATGCCCCTGAGACACAATGGTCTCAATAAATTGCTTGTAAATATCTTGTGCATTATAAGTTTGCGTTGCTTGCTTAGATGCAGCTTTACGTTGATAAGGATTTCGCATAAGTCACGGATATTAGTATTATTATTAAATAAAAATTTTAGGCGAATTTATTGCAATACGCAAGTAATATAAGATAAATGAGGATGAAAGGATATGGTGGGCGCTGACGGGATCGAACCGCCGACATTCTGCTTGTAAGGCAGACGCTCTACCAACTGAGCTAAGCGCCCTGAAGATTAAAAAATAACATCGTTATTTTTTATGATGCAAGACAAGCAAAGAACGTCGTCTTGAACTTTGAAATACATTTTTCACATCAGGGAATGAAAAATGGCGCAGCGGACGGGGCTCGAACCCGCGACCCCCGGCGTGACAGGCCGGTATTCTAACCAACTGAACTACCGCTGCAACGGTAATTGCGTAAGCAATTAAGGTCTTTTTTGTATGTATGCCAAGCATAAATACTAAAATATGGTGGGCGCTGACGGGATCGAACCGCCGACATTCTGCTTGTAAGGCAGACGCTCTACCAACTGAGCTAAGCGCCCTGATAAGATCAAAACAACATTTTGTTCTGATTTTGCAAAACTGTCAAACTTTGCATCATTTCAGTTTAAGTCTATCAGGCAACCTAAACTTTTCTTTTGAATGGCGCAGCGGACGGGGCTCGAACCCGCGACCCCCGGCGTGACAGGCCGGTATTCTAACCAACTGAACTACCGCTGCATCGCAAAAGAATCTGGTGGGCGCTGACGGGATCGAACCGCCGACATTCTGCTTGTAAGGCAGACGCTCTACCAACTGAGCTAAGCGCCCTCAAAAGCAATTTTATGTAAATGGCGCAGCGGACGGGGCTCGAACCCGCGACCCCCGGCGTGACAGGCCGGTATTCTAACCAACTGAACTACCGCTGCACTTACACAAAGTCACTATTGTGGTACAAACAATGGTTAAAGAATCTTAAGTGGCGCAGCGGACGGGGCTCGAACCCGCGACCCCCGGCGTGACAGGCCGGTATTCTAACCAACTGAACTACCGCTGCACGTAAGAATCTATAACGTAAAGGCTTGGTGGGCGCTGACGGGATCGAACCGCCGACATTCTGCTTGTAAGGCAGACGCTCTACCAACTGAGCTAAGCGCCCTTAACGTCTTTATCGTTTGTGAGGTGCATTATAGAGAATCTTTACCGCCTGTCAAACGCTTTTCGGCTTGTTTTCAGTTTTTTGTGACTGAGTGATTAAAAAATAGGTGATCCGCTATAAAAACAAACAAATTCTGCAAGTTATTTTAGTTTTCAAGCAAAATTAATGTGCTTTTCAACTTGTTAGCTCTGCAATCTATCTGCTCAATATGTTGGTTTTTTATGTTGTGATAGATACAACTTTATTCAATTAACTCGCACCATCAACGCACCATCAACCAAGCAACCCTAAGCTATTTAAATCTAGCTTGTGTTCAGAAATATAAACCAAGGCTTTTTCTGGAATCAGTTCATACAATTCTAAAATATCGTGGTTACGCATCCGAATACAGCCATGCGATGCAGGAATGCCCATCGGTTCTGTGTCTGGTGTGCCATGTATATAAATATAACGCTGAAAAGTATCGCAGCCGATGCCTTGATTAAAACCTTCTTGCAAACCACTGAGCCATAAAATGCGGCTCAAAATCCAGTCTCGTTCAGGAAATTGTTCAGCTAAATCTAAATTGTAAATTTCCCCTGTCGGTTGACGTGCAATGAACACTGCATTTTCAGGTTCATTTTCACCAAACTTTAAAGCGACTTCATGCCAGCCACGTGGTGTTTTACCACTATTTTCAGTTTCACCAATGCCATTCACACCACTCGAGATGACGTAGAGTTTCTGATGCTTCGGCAAATATAAAGTTTGCTCGGCTAAATCAATCAAAATATCTGCTTGTGTGTATAAAAAAGACATTGCGCTACCCTATTCTTCTTCTTTCGTGGGCGGCTGTGGTTCAGGACGTAACCACAACCAAATACACACCACCAACATGGTGGTATTGGTAAAAATTTTGACCGCAACGGGCGCAGTTGTGAACAGCATGATCACGGCACTAATACTCATCATGATCGTTGCAAACCATTTGGCTTTACGCGGTACAGTACCATTGGCGCGCCAATCTCTGAGTGTACTGCCATATTTAGGATGATTCAGTAACCAGTTGTCCATTTGCGGCCAACCGCGTGACGATGCCCAAGCTGCTAAAATCAAAAAAACTGTAGTAGGCATACCCGGCAACAATGCACCAATAAAGCCAAGGATGACAAAGATCACCACTAAACTTCGCCATAACAAGCTTTGCATACCACTGTCCTAAACTACGAATTGCGGTAGTATAAAGCGTTTTTTAATTTTCCGTTGTAATTCTGCATTTTTCAGCATGGATTCATAATGATTGAGTTGCATCAACCCGAGCTTCTGCCCGAAGTATGGCTGACCTACAAAACCCCGCTTATCCGTCAGTTGGCTTTTAGTGTGGCAAGTCCGAATATTTTATGTGCTGTGCCTGAGCAATTGCCCATTCAACATACTTTTGAATTCCATTCAGATACTTTTTGGCAACACCATTATCACGCTTATCAATCACGTTTAGCCTATTTAGATTCACATCCCGAAGCGGTTTACGATTTTTTAAATCAACTGAAAAGTACCCGTTTAGGCTTACGCTTTGAAATGTTGATGTGGTTTTGGCTGCGTGATCGTGACTATCATCCCTTCGAATTATTGGGGCACAGTATTCAAATTATTGATGGTGCTAAAACTGTGGGTGAACTGGATTTTTTACTGCACAACCATGACACGCAGCAGGTTGAACACTGGGAAGTCGCATTAAAATACTACTTAGCCGAAGCGGATTGCTCTTTGGCACACTGGTATGGTTTAAACCGCTCCGATACTTTAGCGCGTAAACTGAATCATTTTAGTCAAAAGCAATTTCAATTTAAGCAAGCCTTGGATGTGCCGATTCAACGCCGTTTTGCAGTACTCAAAGGACAATTGTATTTCGCCATACATCACTTGGCACAATCATCTACAACACTTGTGCCATACTGGGTTAATCGCGCTCGTCGTTTAGGTCTTTGGGGGAGTGATATTCCTGCACAAACAGAACAGTTTTATCGCCTGCAACGTCATGAATGGATTTGTCAAAATGCTCAAGCCAGTAGCCATCCTAATCAATGGTGGGGAGATGGCTTGTATTATCGGGCGGCACATTCACAATTTTATATGTATCGTGCTGCACCGCTGATTAGCTATCCACCATTAACACGCTGAATAACTGTTTCAACATTTTATTACGTAAGCACCATAAAAGTTGCCTATTTATTATTCTGTTTATTTCCTAAGCTAAAAAACACATCAAAATAATCTATCTAGAACATATTGGAGATGATCATGAAAAAAATTCTAGCGACTTCACTACTATTAGCCTTTGTTTTAACGGGTTGTAATACAATTAAAGGCGTGGGCGAAGACGTATCTTCTGCAGGTCATGCGGTGAGTAATACTGCTGAAAAAACCCAACAAGAAATTCGCAAATAATTCTGAGTATTTCAGGAATATCTTCACAAAAACCACAAAAAACCTTGTTCTCGGACAAGGTTTTTTTCACGCTAAAATTTCACTTTTGTTGCATTATTCCCCTATTATTAGCACTTACTCTTGATAAACGTCTGAAACTCTCATGACCTCTTCTGCTACTCTGGATTTAAGCCTTCAGCTTTTACGCCAACCGTCTGTCACTCCTGTCGATCACAACTGTCAAAACCTCATGGCAGAACGCTTAGAAAAAATTGGATTTAAGATTGAATCTATGCGTTTTGACGATGTAGATAACCTCTGGGCGCGTAAAGGTACAGAAGCACCTGTCTTTTGCTTTGCAGGTCATACCGATGTTGTACCGACAGGCAATTTAGACGCATGGAATACCGATCCATTTGTACCTGAAATTCGTGATGGCAAACTTTATGGTCGTGGCAGTGCCGACATGAAAACAGCATTGGCAGCCATGGTCGTTGCCTCTGAACGCTTTGTCGCCAAACATCCTGACCACAAAGGCTCAATTGCCTTTTTAATCACCTCAGATGAAGAAGGCCCCTCTATTAACGGCACCGTAAAAGTTGTAGAAACGTTGGAAGCACGTCATGAAAAAATGACTTGGTGTTTGGTGGGTGAACCTTCAAGTACCCATAAATTAGGCGATATTATTAAAAATGGGCGTCGCGGTTCGCTTAATGGTGTCTTAACGGTAAAGGGTAAACAAGGTCATGTGGCTTATCCACACTTGGCAATTAACCCGATTCATACCGCGTCTAAAGCGATTTCGGAACTGTGTGAAACGGTGTGGGATCATGGCAATGAATACTTCCCTGCCACCTCATTTCAAATTTCAAATATTCAAGCAGGAACAGGCGCGACCAATGTTGTCCCTGGCAATATGACGGTGACCTTTAACTTCCGTTATTCGACTGAAGTGACTGCAGATGAACTAAAAGCTCGCGTCTTGGAAATTTTAGATCGCCATCAAGTGGATTATGAAATCGATTGGACGCTTTCAGGTTTGCCATTTTTAACCCCTGTAGGTGAATTGGTTAATGCTGCACGTCAAGCCATTCGCAATGTCACAGGTGTTGAAACAGAATTATCGACCAGTGGCGGTACATCTGATGGTCGCTTTATTGCGCCAACAGGTGCGCAAGTGTTGGAATTAGGCGTACTCAATGCCACCATTCACCAAATTAACGAGCATGTTGATGTGGCTGATTTAGAGCCATTAGCAGAAATTTATGAACAGATTTTGGAAGGGTTATTGACTTAAACCCTATAAGATTAGTTGCATGAAGCAGAAAAGGAACTCCATTTTGAGTTCCTTTTCTATTTTACAACGGAGAAAAATTGCGTTTAAGCCGTCAAGTTTTCTTGAATGTATTGTAAATTTGGTACATGAAAGACCTGCTCACCCATACGGACATATTGGAATACCGCAGGATCAGTCGTGGTTTGCTGGTCATCATCTACCACTTCAGAAATACGCAAGCGCAGGGTTTTAGGCATTTCATTGCACATCAAAGCAAAACGCTGCTCCATTTCATCGCCTTCAATGACCAGTGCCACGCCCATTTTTTTCTCTGGGTCATTGACCGCATAAACAGGCAATTGCGATTCGTGCCATTCCACAGTTTTAACTTGAGTGGCGTTATCCAGCGCTGACAACACAATATTTTGAGGTATCAGCATTGGTTGTTTACCATGACATTCAACAATATAAGCATCAATAAAACCGGTAGATACGGTAATTAAATGTTGCAGCTCTTGCTGACTGATTTGCCCGAGTAAATTTGGACTATTCGTCTGACTCATCGTTTACCCCTGACTAACTGCTAATAATTGTTCAATATTGGCAAGCAATTCTGCCTCTTGGAACGGTTTACCCATGTAGTGCGTCACACCCAAGCTAAACGCTCGTTCGCGGTGTTTTTCACCTGTACGTGACGTAATCATGATGATCGGCAGATTGCTATGCATGTCGTGGTGGCGTACAAGGTTAGTCACCTCAAAACCATCCATACGTGGCATTTCAATATCCAGTAACATCAAGTCAGGTTTGACGTTTTCAAGCTGCTCCATGGCATCGACACCATCTTTGGCAGTCACGATGTCATAACCTTGACGCTCAAGCAGACGTGAAGTTACTTTACGTACGGTGACTGAGTCATCCACAATCATAATTAAGCGGCGTGTATCACGACGTTGGCTATCACGTTGATCGCTGGCTTGTTTAGTACGTTGCGTTGCAAGAATTTGACGGGCAATGTTCTGACCATCCAAAATCAAACAAACTTGACCATCACCCAAAATAGTTGCGCCTGCAATTGCACCAATGCTTGAGAACTGTTGTCCAATTGGTTTCACAACAATTTGACCACGCGAACCAATCAACTGATCGACTAGTAAAGCAATGGTTTGACCTGTGCTGCCTTTAATTAACAGAACAGGTAGTGAATGACCCACATGGCTTAAACGCGGTAATGGCTGATTGCCAACGAACTCAGATAAGTAACGTAACTTGTAGTTCTGGTTGTCAATTTGGAAGAAATCTTCATTGCTGTTGAAGTAAGATTCCAAAGTGGTTGGTGCAATACGTACAATACGGTCAATTTGCGCCAACGGTACAGCAAATTGTTGATCACCAACTTTAACCATTAAGGCATCGGATACCGCAACCGTCGTTGGTACACGAATACTAAAGGTTGTGCCTTGACCTAATGTTGAATCTACAGAAACGTGACCGCCGAGCGCCTTAATCTCACTTTGCACCACGTCTAAACCAACACCACGACCTGAAATTTGTGTAACTGATTGCGCTGTTGTAAAGCCTGGGTGGAAAATGTATTGCAGAATTTCATTTTTATCTAAATTCTGATCGGCTTTGATTAAACCTAAGCTCAATGCTTTTTCTTTAATCTTGGCATCATCAATACCCTTACCATCATCCACAAAAGTCACCATAACATCTGTGCCTTGACGGGTAATGTTCAGTTCAATTTTACCAACTTCAGGTTTATTGGCTGCAGCACGTTGTGCAGGGTCTTCAATACCATGGTCGACCGCATTACGCAGCATGTGTTCAAACGGTGTCACCAAACGCTCTAGAATGGTACGGTCTAATTCACCTTCAGTGTTATAAACCACCAATTCTGTTGGACGGTTTAAGGTCGATGAAGTCTGACGCACAATACGTTGTAAACGTGGCAATAAACGTGAGAATGGTACAAGGCGTGTGCGCATCAAGCTTTCTTGAATTTCGGCCTGAATACGTGATTGTTGTAATAACAAACCTTCAGCATCACGAATTTTTTCAGCCAAGGTGCTCTTAAAGTCCACCAAGTCCGATGCAGATTCCGCCAGAGATTTAGACAACTGATTCAACGATGAATATTGATCCATCTCTAATGGGTCAAAGTCTGCATAACGTGAGTTTTCAGAACCGTGCTTGGCAATAATTTGCGATTCCAGCTCGCCTTCCATTCGACGTAACTGATCGGCAAGACGTTTAATCGCCAATTCCATCTCATTCAACGTACCGCCTAGTTGCCCAAGCTCCATTTCAATACGTGAACGGTTAATCGAGTTCTCGCCTGACAAGTCAATCATCTTCTCGACTAAATCGGCAGAGATACGAATCATCTCATTGCTATTATCCAGCTGTGTGGTTTCGCCCCACTCACCCGACATTGCAGGTGGCTCTGTACCATCACCCTGAACAAACTCATAACTACGGCTTGGCGATAACAAGTCGGTATGCGTTAAACGCTCGGGCAATTGCGCAGATACATCTACAAACTGCATCGCCGACAAGCTAGATTTTAAGCTGTCATAATTGCTGTAATCTGCTTTGAAGATTGCATCACGCAACCACGCCAACGTGGTTTGCAATAAAGCATCATAAACATTTGAGTTAAATTGATGCACAGCAAACTGTTCAAAGGCACTTTCAAGTTGATAGGCGATTTGCGCAACAGACTCAATTTCAGCCATACGTGCACCGCCTTTTAAGCTGTGCGCCGCACGTTGTAATTGAAGCAAGATACTTCGGTCACTACGCTGTTCAAACCATTGTTTCAAGCGCTGATCTGCAGCATCCAAAATTTCTTCCGCTTCTTCTCTGAAAGTCTCAACCACAATTGAATGTAATTGCTCATCTTCAGATTCAGCACTTGCTTCAAGACTTACAGTTTCTGTGATCGGCTCAAATGCCGCAGCAGCAGCGTCTTCAAAATGTGCATCATCAGCAATAACTGCGTCATCTTCAGCTAAATCTGCAGTTGTATCTTGCAACGCTTCTACCGCCAACTCAGGCTGTGCATCAACCTCTTCTACTGCCTCAATAGTCTGTTCAGGCTGCGCTGCGGTTGTCGCACTTGCAACTGACACATCTGCATCGCCTTGTGCCAAGCTAACAATGTTGCCTAAAATTGCAATCGACTCTGGCGCAGCATAGTCCACACGCTCATCACGAATGGTCTGAATACGGTCTGCAATATCATCTTGCACCAAACGAATAATTTGAATTAACGCAGGTGAAACAACAATTTGGTTGTTAATGATACGCTCGTAAATCGACTCAAGGTTGTGTGCAATTAAACCAATATGCGTCGCAGAAATCATATTTGCACCACCTTTTAAAGTGTGCAAATAACGCATTAAGTTGTTTAAAGCCGAAGTATCGCTGGCGTCTTTTGACCAAGTATTGACATCTTCATCCATACCCACCAAAAGCTCTTCTGCTTCTTCCAAGAAGATATCCAGCAAGTCAGGATCGAAGTCTTTGTTGGCATCATCGGCATGCATGTTTTGTTGATCTGATGCAATACGTTGTGACAATTGCGCCAAATTCACTGTGCCCGAATTTTCGCTAGCAACTGCAGCAGGCACCGCTTCAGGTTCTGCAACAACTGTTGTTTCTACAGCATTGTCGCTCACTGATGTTTCAGCAGCTTCAAGTGCAATTGCATCAATGTCTTGCTGCACAAATGCAGTTAAGTCATTTAAGGTTTTCTGAATGTCTTCTGTAACCGTAACACGCTGTCCCGCAGCCAAGGTATCGAATAAATGAATAAACTCTTGGTGTGCCTGTGCAAATAACTCATAACCATATTCAGAGTTAAGCAGAATTGGTTTGGCTAAAACACTGTCGTAAGCAGCTTTAAGTTCTTCAGTAAATTGATGAATACCCACAGACGCACGGTTATCGGTATGCTCTACCAACAATTGCGCTTGTGCGCTGAGTTCTTCTAAATAGCTTGGGAATTGCGCTTGCGCCAATTTATCAAATTCAAATTCGGCATCAAGTAAACGATCAATATTCAGTTCGATTAGCTTCGATACTAAACCTTGAGGATTAGAGTCTTCTGTATCGCTGGTGCTAAAGCCGTAGCTATCCCATGCTTTATTAAAAGTTGCATAGATTACATCTAAACCATCACAGTGACCTTGACGAAGTACATGCAGATAATCCCGGACAAATTCTGCATATTGCACCAACAGCGCAGTTTCTTTAGAGGTGGATTCAATTTCATCTTGTACAAACGCTTTAAACAAGTTTTCAACTTTAGAACTGGCTTGAAAAACTTGATCAATTTGCGCCATAGACGAACTGCCGCGCAGTGTATGTAATGCACGGATTAAGCCATTATAGTCTTGTGAGTGAATCTGATCTTGTGCCAAGAACTGATCAATGGTCGCTAAATGCTCTTCAGCTTCTTCTACAAAAATAGCCAGAGTTTCAGCCAATAGACTCGCATCAGCAGCCGCTTCTTGTGCAACTTCTGTCTGCGGCATTTCTTCAGCAGTCATTACATCTTCTGATGATTCAACTGCTGCGACAGCTGCTGTTTCAACTGCAGCATCCGTCAATTCTAGTCCTGTCGGCATATCAGTGGCAGTCAGTTGATCTGCTAAAACCAGCAACTCTTCCAATGCAGGTTCAGGACTTTGGTTTTGCTGTAATTGTTGTCCTAAAAGCACCAATGGGCGTAAATCAAGATCAATTAAACCGACTTGCTTAAAAATTGGATAAAGCTTGTATTGATAAATATTTAAAACAGTTTTTGCGTATTTTTGAATATCAGTATTGAGTGTTACCGCACCCGAAAGCACACGGTTTAAAGTATCTTCAACCGTCCATGCCAATTCGCCCGCAGACTTCGCACCCACCATGCGACCCGAGCCTTTTAAAGTGTGAAAGTGACGACGAATAGTCACTAAAGTTTCTTGATCTGTTGGGTTCGCAAACCAAGTAGTAAATAATGGATTTAATTCTTCGAAGATTTCTTCAATTTCTTCGACAAAAATTTCAAGAATTTCCGCATCTTGCTCAAGATAACTATCTTCAGGAAGCGTCATTGTTTCGACTAAATTTTTTAATATTTCTTTCATAGCTAAGGCTTCTTACGTTTTCAGCACCAAAAGGCACTTCAACTTAATTGTAACCATCCTGAATGCCCCTAACCCAAAAGTTAAGTTCATCTTTGCGATGCTTTATCTCTGAATGATGGTGTACCCATAACTGTG
This sequence comes from Acinetobacter sp. YH12131, assembly GCF_013418635.1. Classification (NCBI taxonomy): domain Bacteria; kingdom Pseudomonadati; phylum Pseudomonadota; class Gammaproteobacteria; order Moraxellales; family Moraxellaceae; genus Acinetobacter; species Acinetobacter sp. YH12131. The sequence goes on along the minus strand of NZ_VPBQ01000004.1, from coordinate 180,082 downwards.
TATAGGTACACCTTTCCCCAAGCTGGAATCCCGCTTATTCAGGTAGTTTAAAGTCAGTTACAGATTCACGTAATGATTCTGCCATGTTGGCCAACTCAGATACCGAACGTGCAGTATCGAAAGTTGCACTGGTCGTTTGCGAGGTAATTTCCTGTACAACGTTCATCGTGGTTGCAATGTGACCTGCAGAAGCAGACTGAAGTTTTGCAGCATCCGAAATGTTAGAAATCAATTTCGCAAGGTTGGTCGATACCGTTTGAATTTCATCCAGTGCAACACCCGCATCTTTAGATAAGTTCGCACCACGTACAACTTCCGATGTGGTTTGTTCCATCGAAATTACGGCTTCGTTGGTATCAGTCTGAATGGTTTTAACCAGTGTTTCAATCTGTTTAGTTGCAGATGCTGAACGTTCCGCTAGACGCTGTACCTCGTCGGCTACGACTGCGAAACCACGACCTGCTTCACCCGCCATAGACGCCTGAATTGCTGCGTTTAATGCCAAGATGTTAGTTTGGTCGGCAATATCGTTAATCAAGGCAACGATGTTACCAATCTCTTGTGAAGATTCACCCAAACGCTTAATACGTTTAGAGGTTTCTTGAATCTGCTCACGAATGATATCCATACCTTCAATTGAACGGTTTACAACGTCTGCACCATTCGATGCAATATGTACTGAACGTTCTGCTACCACTGCTGATTCTTCAGCGTTGGCAGATACTTGGTCAATTGACATTGCCATTTCGTTAATTGCGGCAGATGCACCTGCAATTTCTTGCGCCTGATGCTCAGATGCTTCAGCAAGCTGGTTGGTAATGTTCTGTGTGGTTGCCGTATATTGTGCAACTTCGTGCGATGTTTCGTGAATACGCGATACAAGGTCACGTAATTGGTCAATTGCGAAGTTAATCGAGTCTGCAATTGCACCCGTGAAGTCTTCCGATACTGTTGCGTATGAACGTAAGTCACCATCTGCAAGGTCGGCAATCTCATCGAGTAAACGTAAAATCGCGTTCTGGTTACGGTCATATTCATCTTGTAGACGAACCACGCGAGTTTTATCGGCTTCACCACGTAAGTTCAAGAGTTTGAATACACAGAATAAGAACGCAAGTAATGCTGCAATTAAGCCAATTGCAGGAATTGCAATAGACCAACCTGAACCGCTAGACAATTTATTTAAATTGGTTAAAAGCTTATCTGACTGATCAAAAATAGAAGATGATGCCTGACGTACTTTTACAATTTGTGTTGAGTTACTTAAAACCGTTGCAGCAGCAGATTTCAATACATCTTCATATTCTGCTTGAATACCTTCTAATGAACTACGTAAATCTTCTTGAGTAATACGTTGTACACCAAGTTCCGCACTACCATTTAACTGTGCTGCCAAGTAAGCACCAAACGTTTCGGTATCGGCACTAAAGTCATCTGCAGATTCACGTGAACTGTCTGTACCTGTTAATACAGAACTGATTGAACGTAAAATACGTTCTGCAATGAATACTTGGTTCTTTGCAATAACCACCTGGCTACTTGGCATGTCTTGACGTGCCATTTGGTCAACCATCAAGTTATATTCAGCCTGAATACCCGGAATGGTTTCACCAATTGCAATGTTGGTGTCATAGAGTTGGTTAATGATTTTTTGTTGCGAAGCAATCAAATCAATATTTTCAGAAACCGATTTCCACTGTGTTTCCACTTCACGCAGTGTATCTGTGCTGGCATGAATATCCTTCACTGTTTCTAAGTGAGCAGCAAAGGCTTTTTGTGAATCTGTTAAGTTTTTAATAGATTCAGGCGTACCTGATGCAGTCGCTTCGGTTGCTTGACGTGAAATGGTTTGTGACAACAGACGTAAATCACCCAAACTACGGGTAAAATCGTTATTACGCGGCACGCTATAAAAAAGGTATAACAACAGGAAAAGCGATAAGATGATACAAAAAGCTGCGCCTAAAATAAGTGGCTTAGATTTTTCTGTTTCGCCAAATACACTCGCAAACTCTTCTGTTCGCGCCTGTAATTTTGCAAAAAAACCTGGACCACTTGCTTTACGAACGGTTTCTTCGCCTGAATTTTTCTTTTTAAGTTTAAAGCCCATGCAGCTTCTCCCCGATTGACGCCTTCATTTTTTAGGTGCGCGACAGTTAATTTATAAATTTTATAGATGCGTTCATGTATTTTGGGTTTTGCAATAAACGACTAAATAAGAAAACATGCCATTGTTGGTTATGTTGGTGAAAATACCCCTGACAATATTCTTGTAAATTACTATCTAAATCATTGTGTTTAGAAAAGAAACTTTTCTTATTAAAGTGCTGTATACCCAAAACTTGATCTACAACTAAACCGACATAATGGTCATTATGACTAATACACATTACTTTTTGAGTAGGTGAATATTGGCTGCTTTGCCCAGAAACATAATGTGCCAAATCTGAAACTGAGAGCAATCTACCCCGAATATTGGCCAAACCGACCACCCAAGGTTGGGTGTTCGGAACTGGTGTGTATTTCGGTGGGTAAATAACCTCAGAAACCTCTCCCAATGGAGCAACAAAATATTGCCCCATCATCTCAAAAGCAATGCCTGACCAGCGGTTTACCTCATTTTCGGTACTAACGTAGTTTTTGTTACCACGTTTAGATAACCGAAGTAATTCAATAAAACCATTTGCAGCCATAGCTTATCCTGCATTTAGATGTTGATTAATCACATCAATTAATTGTTTTTCGTCAACAGGTTTGGTTAAGTAATCGCTTGCACCTTGGCGTTTCCCCCAAACACGATCAGTTGCCTGATCTTTGGTACTCACAATTACAATTGGAATGTGTTTAGTGGTATCACCACGCGAAATTTGACGTGTTGCCTGAAAGCCATTCACGCCTGGCATAACCACATCCATTAATACTAAATCTGGTAATTCAGCTTGCGCCATGGTCACGCCATCTGCACCATTCGCTGCTTCAATGACTTCAAAACCATGCTTGGTCAAGATTTCTCTGAAGCGGAATGTTTCTGTAGGTGAATCATCTACAATAAGAATACGAGCCATTATTTTCCCCAATAAATCTAACTAACTAATAATTATGCTGTCACGTGGTTACGAATGGCGTTTAATAATTCATCTTTACTAAATGGTTTAGTCAGATACTCATCAGAACCTACTACACGTCCTTTGGCTTGGTCAAATAAACCATCTTTACTTGATAGCATAATGACAGGAATGTTTTGGTAGTTTTGCGAGTTTTTAATTAAGGCACACGTTTGGTAACCATCTAGGCGTGGCATCATAATATCTACGAATACGATATCTGGATTTGATTCTGCAATTTTGGATAAAGCTTCAAATCCATCAACTGCGGTAACCACTTCACAACCTTCACGCTGCAGAAGTGTTTCAGCTGTACGGCGAATGGTTTTTGAATCATCAATCACCATGACTTTTAGATTTTGGAATTTATCGTCCATTCAATGACCCTTCCCATTTTTGTTTGTACAAGCAACTGAGTAGAAAAATCTTACACATTGATCGTATTTTTAACATATCTTTACTTGTAGTTTCAATGAACATATTTAGTGTAAATCTACACTTTTACACCATTATCACCAAACCGCTCACACTTTCTTGTGACCATTGATATTTTTTATCGGTTGTATTTTTTTAATTCCTAATTTTGATCTAATATAACACTATTATTACGTGTAATTTAAGTAATTTAGTCAACTTTATTGTGGGGGACAACGTGAGCACTTTTTTTGCAAAATCACTCGCTGTCAAATTAAAACAAAATAAGCAGTCACTTAAATTGGGCATGCTTGCTTTACTGCTCTTGTCCTCTGCCCCACTCATGGCTGACAGCCAGAACAAAGCGGTGTGGTATCGCTATTATGATCAACATGGCGTTGCAAATATTAGTAGTAATGTGACACCTAATCATATTCGTCATGGCTATGAAGCATTAGACCGTAACATGCAAGTGATTCAGCGCGCACGTCCATACAACACTGAAATGGATATTAAAAAAGCCCCACAACGTGCTGCTCAAGCGTATCAAATGGAATCTGATCAGCGTTTAAAAAAAGCCTATACCAATAGTCAAACTGCAATCACCAAACGTAATAACGCTTTAGCGCATATTAAAAAGCAAATTATTTTCCAACAAGAACAACTCAAACAGTTGCAAAACGACCGTATTACTTTTAAACGTCAAGAAATGGAATATTTACGCAAGGTCAAACCTGTGCCTGCACAACTAAAAACCAATTTGGACAATAACTTAAAAAACATCGAGCTTAAAAAAGATATGATTCAATCTTTACAAACAAGCTATCGAAATACACAAGCAGAATACGACAGAATTATTACTCGCTTAAAAGCACTTGAATAGTTGATTTGAATTACCTTGTCATTTTGGCAATCAATAAGGACAAATATGCATGCACATTGCACAGCGTATCGCAGTTAGGTTTAATCGGCAGCATTTACCCATTTTTCGTATCGGTGCAATCGGTTTATGTATTTTGCTGAGTGCCTGCCAAAAAACAGAAACTGAAAATAAAACAACAGTATCAGAAAAAATTGAACTCATTCAGCAAGATTTAGTGACACCACAACAAGGCAGCGCAATCAGTAAAACTGCCTTTACAGGCACAGTGCGTGCTGTGAATCAAAGCAGTATTCAAGCACAGGTGACTGCCACAGCAACCTCAGTCTATGTCAAAGTGGGCGATAGCGTACAACGTGGTCAAACCTTGCTACGCTTAAATAATCAGGATAATGCTGCGCGTTTAGCACAAGCTCGCGCCAATTTAGCTGCAACGCAAGCGCAAGCCAACCAAGCCCACAACATGATGCAACGAAAAAAACGTTTGCTCGATCAGGGTTTTATTTCACAAGTGGAATATGAGCAAAGTCAGTTAGATTATCGTGCGCAAATGGAAAATGTACGCGCCCAACAAGCCAATGTCGATATTGCACTAAAAGCCGATCAGGATGGCACGATTACCAGTCCAATTCACGGTGTCATTACCCAACGTCAGGTTGAGCCTGGGCAAACTGTGGCTGCAGGACAAACCTTATTTGAAGTCGTCGATCCGAACCAATTAGAAATTCAAGCCAAATTACCAAGCGACTTACAAGCCGCACTCAAAATTGGTCAAAAAATTGAATATCAACTCCAAGGACAAGCAAACACATTTAATGCACAAATTAGCCGTGTTTCTCCTGTTGCGGATTTAGCCAGTCGTCAAATTGAATTTTTTGCGACCCCGCTTGAGCGTCTTCCCTCTTTAAGTATTGGGGCATTTGTGGATGGTTATATTTTAGCGAACACGACAATTTCAGGGCAAATCATCCCACTCAATACCATTCACGATATCCAAAACAAACCTTATGTTTGGGTGATTCGAGATCAAAAAATTGCCCGCGTGGATATCACAGTTTTAGAACAGCGCTATAGTGACAATACTGCTGTGATTCAAGGCTTACAGAGCAGTGATCTAGTCAGTCGAGTGGTGTTCAACCCCGATCAAATTCAGCAGCAGGTGATCATTCAAAATAACCCTCAATAAATTGAATTTCATCTCAATGCAGTAGTGCAGATGTCCAATAAATAAAAAATCAGGATCGTTGTTATGTGGTTTACCCGAGTTAGCGTCAAGTATCCCGTTTTTACCATCATGATGATGTTTTGTCTAATGGTGCTTGGCTTGGCTTCATGGCAACGTATGGGCGTGGAAGAATTTCCTGACGTCGATTTTCCGTTTGTAGTGGTTTATACCAGTTATCCGGGTGCATCACCTGAAACAGTTGAATCTGAAATCACCAAGAAAATGGAAGATCAGATCAACACCATTTCTGGACTCAAACAACTGGTTTCACAATCCAGTGAAGGGCTATCTACTATTATTGCCGAGTTTAATTTAGATGTTCCTTCGGCAGTGGCGGCACAAGATGTACGCGATAAAATTTCGTCTGTCAGTGCAGGCTTTCGAGATGAAATTCAAGACCCAGTGGTGGAGCGCTACGACCCAACTGCCAATGCAGTCATGTCGATTGTGTTTGAATCCTCACAAATGTCTTTGCGTGATTTAAGTTCCTATTTAGATCAACAAGTTGTACCGCAACTGCGCACTGTGTCTGGTGTCGGAACTGTTAATTTATTGGGTGATGCACAGCGACAAATTCGGATTGAGGTAGATCCACAAAAGTTAATGAGTTTTGGCTTAGGTGTAGATCAGGTCATCAACACGCTCAAAGCTGAAAATATTGAAGTACCTGGCGGCACACTCAAACAAGCCAATAGTGAATTGGTGGTCGAAATCCAATCCAAAGTCATTCATCCTCTGGCTTTTGGCGATTTAATTATTGCCAATAAAAATGGTGCGCCAATCTTTTTAAAACAAGTTGCCACAATTCAAGACAGTCAGGCAGAGCTGGAAACCAGTGCATTTTTAAATGGGCAAACTGCGGTTGCTGTCGATATCTTGCGTAGCTCAGACTCTAATATCATTGAAGTGGTCGATAACACCTACAAAACCTTGGAACGTATTCAAACCCAACTGCCTGCAGGCATGACTGCAAAAGTCGTGGCGGATTCTTCTAAAGGGATTCGAGGCAGTATCCGAGATGTAGCGCGCACCATTATTGAGGGTGCGATTCTAGCCGTCCTGATTGTACTATTGTTTCTCGGTTCATTCCGTTCTACCGCCATTACAGGATTGACCCTGCCCATCGCCCTACTCGGTACACTCACCTTTATTTGGGCATTTGGCTTTACCATCAACATGATGACCTTACTGGCACTCTCGCTTAGTATTGGCTTATTGATTGATGATGCAATTGTTGTTCGTGAAAATATCGTGCGTCATGCCAATATGGGCAAAGACCACGTTACGGCTGCTTTAGATGGCACCAAAGAAATTGGCTTGGCGGTTTTAGCCACCACGCTAACCATTGTTGCGGTATTTTTACCTGTAGCATTTATGGGCGGGATTATCGGACGTTTTTTCTATCAATTTGGTGTAACCGTCAGTACTGCCGTACTGATTTCCATGTTTGTCAGTTTTACCCTAGACCCAATGCTATCTGCACATTGGGCAGAAAAACCCAATCCCAATAAACAACCTGGGCGAATAAAACGCTTCTTAAACTGGATTTCCAACAAACTCGATAATTTAAGTCATCATTATGAAAAACTTTTAAAATTAGCGCTTCGATTTCGCGGTATTACCTTATTGATTGCCGTAGCTTCATTATTTGCCGCACTCGGATTATCTAAACTGATTGGTACAGAATTTGTACCTGTACCTGACAAAGGTGAAATTCGGATTAAATTTGAAACACCTGTGGATGCCTCACTTGAATATTCACAAGCAAAATTAAAACAAGTAGATCAAATCATTCGTCAACACCCTGAAGTTCGCGCGACTTACGGAGCCATTAACAGCGTGACAGATCGCGGGAAAAATCATGTTAATTTACGTGTAACTGTCAGCCCACGTCATGAACGTGAACAAACATTGACAGAACTCAATAACGAATTCCGCCAGCGTCTACAAAGCATTGCAGGTATCACCATCACCTCTGTCGCATCTGCCGATGAAACAGTTTCGGGAGGGCAAAAACCTGTGATGGTGTCCATTAAAGGCCCTGATTTAGCAGAGTTACAAAAAATTTCTGACCGCTTTATGAAAGAAATTGCTCAGGTGGATGGTATTGTCGATTTAGAAAGCTCGCTAAAAGCCCCTAAACCTACATTAGGTGTTCATATAAACCGCGTCCTTGCTAGCGATTTGGGGCTATCGGTGAATCAAATTGCCAATATTATCCGACCACTCATCGCTGGGGATAATGTTACGACATGGCAAGATGAACGTGGTGAAACCTATGATGTGAACGTGCGCCTAACCGAAAACCAACGCAGTCTGCCAAGTGATGTACAAAGCATGTATTTGACTTCACAAAAAACTGATTCCAATGGACAAAGCATTCTAGTGCCTTTGGCGAGTGTTGCGAGCTTTGAAGAAAGCCTCGGTGCAGCACAAATTAACCGAAGAGATTTAGCTCGTGAAGTTTTGGTAGAAGCGAACACCGCAGGTCGACCTGCAGGTGACATTGGTGCCGACATACAAAAAATTCAGGATAATTTTAAGCTCCCTGCGGGCTATAGTTTTGACACCCAAGGTTCCAATGCCGATATGGCCGAATCTGCGGGTTATGCACTCACAGCAATTACACTCTCCATCGTATTTATTTATATTGTTTTAGGCTCGCAATTTAACAGCTTTATTCACCCCGCAGCAATTATGGCTTCTTTGCCGTTGTCGCTGATTGGTGTGTTCTTGGCGCTGTTTATTTTTAATTCCACCATGAACCTATTTTCTATTATTGGCATTATTATGCTGATGGGACTGGTGACCAAAAATGCGATTCTACTGATTGATTTTATAAAGAAAGCCATGGATCAAGGTGAGTCACGTTATGACGCTATTATTGCCGCAGGTAAAACCAGACTACGCCCTATTTTAATGACCACTAGTGCCATGGTAATGGGGATGGTACCCCTCGCACTTGGACTAGGTGAAGGCGGTGAGCAAAGTGCACCTATGGCACATGCTGTTATTGGTGGTGTGATTACGTCTACACTACTGACCTTAGTTGTTGTACCCGTGATTTTCACTTACTTAGACGATTTTAAGAATTTTATGTTACACCAAACACGTAAACTGATTTCTTAAAATCTCACGTAAAGTCACACAATCGCTCGGGCTAAATTTTAACGCAAGTTTAGCCCGATTTTTATTGTATAATCTGGCTTTGAAAAAACTCCATTTAACGCTTCACTTTTTAGGACAGTTTCCATGCGCGCGAGTCGCTTTTTATTTGCTACGTTAAGAGAAACCCCAAACGATGCCGAGGTGATTTCTCACCAGCTGATGTTACGTTCGGGTATGATTCGTAAATTGGCTTCAGGTTTATATACTTGGCTGCCAATGGGTGTGCGTGTGCTAAATAAAGTTGAAGCCATTGTTCGTGAAGAAATGAATCGCGCAGGTGCTTTAGAAACTTTTATGCCTGTCACTCAGCCTGCTTCACTTTGGGAAGAATCAGGTCGTTATGTGCAATACGGTCCTGAATTACTGCGCTTTAAAGACCGCCACGACAATCCTTTTGTACTTGGCCCAACCCATGAAGAAGTCATTACCGATTTGGCGCGTAATGAATTAAAAAGCTATAAGCAATTACCAATTAACTTCTATCAAATTCAAACTAAATTCCGTGACGAAATTCGCCCACGTTTTGGAGTAATGCGTTCACGCGAATTTATTATGAAAGATGCTTATTCTTTCCATACCGATCAAGCTTCTTTACAAGAAACCTACGATGTAATGTACGACACCTACTGCCGTATTTTCACGCGCCTAGGTTTAGACTTCCGCCCAGTACAAGCAGATACAGGTTCTATTGGTGGTTCTGGTTCACATGAATTCCACGTTCTGGCTTCAAGCGGTGAAGATGATATCGCCTTCTCTACCGAATCTGATTATGCAGCCAATATTGAAATGGCTGAAGCTATTTTGGTGGGTGAACGTGCTGCTGCAACGCAAGAACTCAACATTGTGGATACACCAAACCAAAAAACCATTGCGGAAGTTTCTGCATTTTTAGGCACAAATAATAACCAGTCAGTCAAAGCGCTCTTGGTTCAAGGTGTTGCAGATGAAACTGGTCAAGTGCCTGTGATTGCATTATTCCTGCGCGGTGACCATGAACTTAATGAAATTAAAGCAGAAAAGCATCCACAGATTGCTGCACCACTTACTTTTGCAACCGATGCACAAATTGCAGCTTTAGGTTTAACTGCTGGTTTTGTTGGTCCACAAGGTTTGGTAGAAAAAGGCATAACTGTGATTGTAGACCGTGCAGCATCGGTACTGTCTGACTTCGTTGCAGGTGCTAACCAAGTTGATCAACACGCAACAGGTGTGAACTGGGAACGCGATGCACAATATACTGAAGTTTACGATTTACGTAACGTCGTTGAGGGCGATCCATCTCCAGATGGCAAAGGAACTCTACAAATTAAACGTGGTATTGAAGTCGGTCATATCTTCCAACTTGGTACTAAATACTCTGAAGCGCTGGGCTGTAAAGTATTAGGTGAAGATGGCAAGCCGTTTACTGTCACTATGGGATGCTATGGGATTGGAGTCACACGTGTCGTTGCCTCTGCCATTGAACAGAACTTTGATGATAAAGGGATTATTTGGCCTGCAGCCATCGCACCATTTGAAATTGCGATTGTACCAATGAACGCACATAAATCACCACGTACATTAGAAGCAGCAGAAGCACTTTATGCTGAACTTCAAGCTGCGGGTTATGATGTATTACTGGATGATCGTAATGAACGTCCTGGGGTGAAATTCTCTGACCTTGAGCTTACAGGTATTCCGCACCGTATTGTGATTGGTGAGAAAGGTTTAGATGCAGGTACTTTTGAATATAAAGGTCGTGGTGATGCTGAATCTAGCAACCTGACGAAAGAAGAATTACTCATCAAAATTGCTAAAGAAAGTTAAACACTAAGCATAAAAAATCCCGCACAAGTTGCGGGATTTTTTTCATTTGGGATTAACAGAATTTCATACCACCATAACAGTTAGGGGTGACGTTCTGGTTTTGTAAAACCTTATCCGTTAATGTAATCGTAGCAGGGTTCTGAGTAGTATATTGCCCCACATTAATATTTAATTTTTTCTCTACAGGTATTCCAGCTAAAGATCCTAACGCAGCAAAAAAACCAACATCAATTGGTTCAGATTTATTAAGTAAATAATCACTAATTGCTGTAGCTACTTGTGGTAATACCGCCGAAATATCAACTTTATCTGTTGTTGCTAAATATCCCAGTTGTATAGGTTCTTTAAAAGACATCCACCACCCTTGTTGTGCAACATCGCCCTGATCAGCCCCCTGCCAATGCACAGGTTTACTTTGCAAAGATAAATAGCCCCCCGTACCATTGAGTGGAATATTGTGAATCATATTTAAAGCTTGAACAAAAGTAATATCCATATTAAGTTCATCCAAACTCGAACCTGCTGCCATTTTAAAGAATGAGTGCGTACCAACCGTACCTAATAAAGCTGGGAATTCCACATAGAGCTGATCAGCTGCGAACTTAGGGTCCCCTTGGACACTATCTGGCAAACGCTTACCTGACTCTGCAGCAGCTAAAGGAATAGAAGGAATAGATGAGCGAATACCACTCACTTTGGCAGCAGTCATACGTTGACCCGTAACCACCGTTTCTGGCATAGTAAAATCTACTTTCATAGAAGGAACTGTAATCCCTGTATGCCCTTTTGTTCTAACACGATTTGTAAATGGCTTACTATGAAACTGTCTTGTTTGCCCCAAAGCCGTTAAACGACCAGAAATAATTTCATCATCGGTCATACCAAATGTCGTTTGCTCAGTAAATGAATGACCTCGAGTTTGTGCCATTTTCATATAACCACTAAAACTTTTAATCCCGTCATTTGGGTTTTGTACGTTATCTGTACCCAAAGTCAGTAGACCTAAAATTTCTTCAGCACCTAAGCGAAAACCAACCACTTCACGTGTTGACGCACTATTTCCACTAATCGCAAATTCAATAAATGGATTGGTAATTTGCGCACTGGTACCCGCACGTTCACCATTAAACTTTGGACTATCTGTTGAATCATAAGATTCATTCAAACCACTTAACGAAATATTAGAAATATCAATATCACATCCCGCTTTACCACCAATCGCATTATTTACACCGCCACAACCTAATTGTAGCGTTTTAATATTGGCATTAAGCTCCATGAGTGCATCAACACTCAGCTTATAAAAGTTCAACCCTTGTGATTGATCTGTCGCAGTCATCAGGTTCAAAAGTGCCTGACCTTGTACATGAGATAACTGATCATCATTTAAAGCCTGCATCGCTTGAGCAGAATTGAATGAAAAGGCTGTACTTAAAATAGATGCAACTAAAATTGTTTTTTTCATTTTATTTCTATCCTTTAGCGTGGCGTAATGCCCAATGTACTGCGCATGGTTCCACCTGTAAGCGCGACAGATGCGATTTTCTGCATATTGCCATTGGTAGACATTGCAAAGTCTGTTTTAAAGGGTTGAGCAATATCATTTTTATAATTAAATTTTACTTGATTGTCTAAAGTAACCGTATCTGCACTAACGACGACTTTTCCTTTAACACCTAAATGTCCTTCCATACGATTCAAGTTAATTGAAGAAGTTTGAACAGTTTCATTATTCACTTGATCTTCATTCATCAAACTAAAATAACTACCCAAGTTCTTCGGATCTGCCTGTTCTGTGCTATCTAGACTTCTAAACTTAAAGTTCGCATCAAAAGACAAAAAGTTTGAGTTCGGATTAGTATCGGTTGGATCCATTCCAGGAATTACCAATAACTCGCCATTACCATCTAATTTAAAAGCAATTGTGGTCAATACATCATCTTTCTTAGAAAAATTATCGTATGGTACAAATCCACCGCATTTAGTTGATCCTGTGACGCAGTTGTATTTTGAACCTGGTAATTGTCCAATCGCTAACTCAGCTTTTGCTGCAACCAACAAATGATCTGCACGAATATAAATCCCTGCATCTTCATAACCAATCACGCCATCGGACTGAATTAATGCGTCAATATTTCTTAAACCAGCATAATAGTTGACAGCTTCTCCTGCATGCAGGCTGTCTTGCCCGTCAATTAAGATAATAGAAGTGGTACTTGGCAATCCTGTTTTTGAATCAATGCCATAACCTGCGGTAGAAACAATGGCGTTATAACCAATTCCAGTTTTATTCGTTCCATCATAAGGTGACAGATATTGTTTACCCGACAAGGCCACATTGGCATTTAAATTATAAATTGGAATTCCAATACCCCAAGAACCACCATCCCCTGTCAATTCATTTAAAGAGTTGTCAGAAATAATTCTAGCTTTGGCCGCAATAGACTGAAAGTCCATACCACGAACAGCAATCAGTGAAAACTGGTCACCTTCAAGCTTACTCGATAGCAACTGGTTTAAAAGAGGACTGGTTGCACCAATAGTATTTTTAATATTTTCATTGACTAAAAAATTGAGGTTTTTCGCTTGTACGGTATTAATATAAATATCGCCAAAATCGATATAGGCATTTTTATTGTGTAAATTACCTTGTGCATCACGTGTGGTTAGCGGTCTTAAATTCGAAAACTCAACCGCATAACTACCTTTTCCTGTGTGCCCAATTTCTAAAGTTGTTGGTAATTGCCCTGCCGCCAAACCTGTCGTATTTTGATTGGTAAAATCAGCCGATAGGCCCAAATGCAAACCACCTTGCCCCACCACAGCATCGTAGCCTGCAACTTGTGTGTTTTTTGTTTCAATTACACCATTAACCTTATTCGAGACATCAAAATTGGCAACATTCTTTTGCTGCCCATTAAAAAATAATTTTGCGTTGCTCACAGCGCCTGATGCACCAAAGCGAATTAAATTTTTGTCATCATAACGCAAATCAATATTGACCCCAGGATTGGTTGCATTTTGTCGGCTACTTGCAACATCACTACCCAAATCTTTCACTCGCCCAAGATTAACAAAATGGTCGGTGGTGCCATTTTTAGTGGTAAAGACCAATCCCTCATCGGCATCAATGTACATATAGCCATCAGTCGCAAAATTAAAGTTAAAATCATGCATAGATAATTGATGCTTACCTAAACCATGACTAATTTTGGCATTCTGTAACTGGAAGTTTAAATGTGCCGTTTCATTTTGATTGAATAAACCTGCTTTGGTTTCTAATAAAACTTTTAAAGGTGATTTAGTTTCTAAGCCGAACTGACCCAAACTTTGTGTTTCTTTAGTACAACTATTTCCAAGACAGTTTCTTTTGACTAAGTTTAAATCTGCAGTCGATTGAAAAGCATCAATACTCGCATCTATACGCACACCTGCACCAACATCAGTTTTCCCCACATCTAAAGCAAGCTTACTGATAATAGACTGGTTATTCTGTCCTATAATTTCTACATTATGTAAGCCTAGGCCCGGTTGAGTTCCATCCACTAAGTCAGGATCATACCAATTGATTTGATTAATTGTGGCTTTAGACATTTCGTGGGTGATCACGATACCATCTTGCCCACTTACATCAGACAAATGCTGGTCTGCAATCAGCTCTAAAGCATACACTTGTTGCGCACAAAGTACGCTCAATGTTAATAAATTTAATTGCATTATTTTTTTCATTTTATTTCCCTATACTGTACTTAATCCTATATTCAACAACGGCTTGCTGCTGAACCTGTACAGTTGTAGCTAAATATTTTCACATTGCCAGACATGTGCATATTGCCGTGAATATTTAAGCCCATAAATCCTTTTTCAGCGCCCTGATCAAACAATGGTACATCCAAAGATACCTCACTGCCGATCGTTCCATCTGCTAAAATTTGTTTTGAATTATATTTCTCATAAACTGTTGAATTTGCATAACCCTCACCTTCAAGTTTAGAACCTGTTTCAATCGCCATGGTTGCAAAACCCAAATTTCTTATTTTTAATGGCTTATCATCATAAAAACTCAACATCATCGCCGTTTGTGGGTCATTTTTATGATTAATAATAGTCGTGCCATCTAAAGAAAACTTATCAATTTGTATGGTGCCTTGAATTTGTTTAAATACCAGCCATTTTTTATTTCCCTGCGCATCTTCATGGTTATTGGGTGCAATGGCTAAACGACAAAGCACATTATTGTCAGCACAATTTTTACTATAGCGATAATAAACTTCTGTAGGTTTAGTCCCACCATTAAATTTGGAAATATTGCTGAGTTCTAAATTTTCAGCATATTCATGGTTTAACGATAACGTCCAATTGAGGTCTGCACCACCTTGACCTGTAGCCTGTGTTAATTCGTGATTTTCCAGTGCAATTAAATTGGCATGGGTCAAAGGACTACACATCAATGCAATACAAGACAGTTTTTTCAACATGATGATTCTCCTTTTATAGACCTGTCGTTTTAAATTTAAGGTGCTGAATCAGCACGCCATCAATTGCAACCGAACCTAGATTCTTAGCAGAACCATCTACACCTTTAAATACAACACCTGTGGCATCCGTATGATCTTTGGCACGTAACATATTATTTGGCAAGCGTTCTACAGTACCAATTGCAATACTACTATGCGTCGCATTACGTCCTTGATACATCGCAGTGCTGTCATTGACATTGGCTTTTAGCGGTGTGCCACAGCTCACCACATTACACGTAGAACCTGTAAACGTAGCAGCACCTAAATATCCACCTTTTCCATCTTCATAATTTTGATAAATTTTATTATAAATTTCAGGAACATTCGGAATACGGGTTACTTCCAGCACAATATTATTGCCTTCCGAACCGACCACAAAAGGTTGATACATATTCCCTAAAACTAAATTGATATTTGGACTGTATAAATACAAACCTTCTGTATCATGAAAAACTGGTGCCAATGAACCATCTATTGCTGGTGTGACCGCCGTTCCATCCAAAGTATCTGATTTTGCTGCTGTACTAATGCGGATCCCTTTACTATCTAAGTTTGAATCTGTGAAACTTAGATTCGCAGGATTATCATTAGTATTTAAACGCAATACACTTGCCATACCCAATGTTTGATGATGATTTGGATTATCAGAGTCTAAAGTCTGAAATAGTCGAGTCTGTGAACCATTTAAACTTAAACCATTGGCAATAAACTGAGTGCGTAAACGATGTTCTTTATCTAAACCCGATTTTGGTGCTCCAGTGCTCGGATCTACCTCTGCACTTGAGTTCAACTGACGTGAAAAAATATCAGTCCAAAAGCCTAATTTAATATTATTATCACTTTCAGTTGGCGTAGTAGTTGCGAGTGGTGCCTCTAGTGCTAAATAACCAACATCTTTTTCTACATTTTTAAATTGTTTTACTTTTTCTGTGCCAGCACGAAATAACCATGGGTTGTCTGCTGAACCCCAGTTAAAACCTTGATTGCTATAACGACTACTTAACGAATTATCACTTTTAGATAATGCTAAACCATAAATAAACACATCCGCTTTGGTTCTATTATGCGTTATATTTGCTTGCTGATTTACAGTATCACGTATTACTTGATTCGCATGCAATTCAACCTGTTTTAATGCATACATATCTGCCAATGCTTTCGCATTTTCTACGGCGATAGGTGTCGCATCAATTGTTAGTTTTGCATTTACACGGCTAGTTAATTCATTCTTCCACTGATCAACATTATCTAAATCATTTATTGCTTTATCTCTTGCTATCCTAGGTCTATCCCATAAAACAACATAATTCCCCCCCACTTTACTATGAAAACTATACCAATAATCATAGCGTTGTTTATAAAGGGTTCCCGCCTGATCACGATACTCATATTCACGATAAGTTTTTTCATTTTCAACTTTCTTTGCTTCAAAAGCTTTATCAAATTCACTTTGATAAATACGATTATATTCTGCAGTTTCCGATGTAGTATACACCGCTTTATGTGAATTATTATATTGATTCGTATAAGCAGTTTTATACTTTTCTTCAAACTGCTTATTTTGAATATATTGATAATTCTCCCCCGTCGGAATAATACGAATAAAACCCGTATCATATTGACTTGGATTTTCTAACCCACGTGTATAACTCGACCCTGTTGATAGGTCATTCGGTTGCTGAAACACCATTTTGAAGTCATCAAGGACTAAAGCAACCCCTTCGCCTGTGGTATTTGACAAAGAGTCATCGGAGAGTGCTTGTAAAGCATAACTCGGGTTCGCCAAAAGCAAGCCTATAGCAGTGGCTAAGCAACGCTTACGAAAAGGGAAAGTAATTGCGTGTTCAGTCATCTCGACCTTCCTTTTATCTGATGCTCCGCATCTTTCTTTTATTTATCTATGACTTGGCTATTTATTAGGGTGTTTTTATCCTTAAAAACGTGATTATGCCAAACCAATCTCAAATTTAATTATGCTGAATATTAATACAAATGCAAAAAAAACTGGCTAAACAGCGCAGCTTTCCGATGAATGAAAAAAAGCGAGCACATTGGCTCGCTTGTTCAACAGAAAAATTGTGATGGGTTAATCACTTATGCTTTAGGCAAGGTCACGCCTGTCTGCCCCTGATACTTACCACCACGGTCTTTGTACGAGGTTTCACAAACTTCATCTGATTCAAAGAACAACATTTGTGCCACACCTTCGCCTGCATAAATACGTGCAGGTAAGTTCGTGGTATTGGAAAACTCTAAAGTTACATGACCTTCCCACTCTGGTTCCAGTGGCGTCACATTCACAATAATACCGCAACGTGCATAGGTCGATTTACCTAAACACACTGTCAATACATTGCGCGGAATACGGAAATATTCAACAGTACGCGCCAATGCAAACGAGTTTGGCGGAATGATGCACACATCTGATTCAATATCGATAAAACTTTTTTCATCAAAGTTTTTTGGATCAACAATTGCTGAGTGAACATTGGTAAAGACTTTAAATTCACGCGCACAGCGCACGTCATAACCGTAGCTAGACACCCCATAAGAGATGAGTTTTTCGCCATTTTCGTCAAAACGAACTTGGTTTTCAGCATACGGTTCAATCATGCCGTGTTTTTCGCTCATTTCGCGAATCCAACGATCAGACTTAATTGCCATTTATTTTCTATCCAAAATATGAATGTTTAAACTATGCGGTACTTTAACTGAAAACCAGATTAATGAAAACTAGCTACTTTTTAAAGCACCGAGAGAATTTAAGTTTCCGCTATTTCCCATTTACAGGCACACTAATCCTAAGTAGCTTCTAGCTATTGAAATACTTATAAGGCAACAATAACTGTTATTTTTCAATTCGCACTTAAAAAATACGATTATGATCTTTTTCAGCTTTAGGCAGTTTTTTTGCAATTTGCTGAGCAATCGCAATGTAACTATCGGCAGCATCATCGCCTGCAATCACTGACGGCGTACCTGCATCGACATTTTCACGAATACTGACATTCAATGGTAAACGCCCAAGTAACGGAATGTCATATTGTTCTGCCAGTTTATCGCCACCACCTTGACCAAAAATTTGTTCTTCGTAGCCGCAGTTTGAGCAGATATGCGTCGACATATTCTCAATTACGCCCATGACAGGGATTTGCACACGATTAAATAGTTCGATGCCTTTGACAGCATCCATTAAGGCAACATTTTGTGGTGTAGTCACAATCACCGCTCCCGTTACAGGAATACGCTGTGCAAGTGTCAATTGAATATCCCCCGTTCCTGGTGGCATATCAATCATCAACACATCCAAATCTGGCCATAAGGTTTGATTAAAGAGCTGCATTAATGCACCCGTGGCTTTTGGTCCACGCCATGCTACAGGTGTATTGTGATCACCTGTTAAATGCCCGATAGATAACACAGGCATTCCAAAAGCATCCAACGGTACAAACTGCTCAGCTTCAATCATAGGAGTTTTGCCTGCATTGCCGAGCATGGTCGGAATACTTGGACCATAAATATCGGCATCCAATACGCCAACTTTTAAGCCGAGCTTTTGCAAAGCTAAAGCCAAATTTACTGTAGTGGTAGATTTTCCAACCCCGCCTTTGCCTGAAGATACCAAAATTACGTTTTGAATACGCGGATGTTTCGGCACATCACGTTGGTGTGGCGCAGCTTTTTGAATCGGTGGATTATTCGGATCGGCTTCTTGCATTGAACTTTGGCCCGCAGCATCGACCACCGGTGGTAAATGAGATGTTGCAGTCTGTGTGGTCGATGTTGCGCAGCTTTCAACTTCAGCATGTTGATGCCCACAACTTTCTTTTTTCTGTCCAGATTTCTGCTGAATCACATGCATATTCAGTTCTTTAATGCCGCATTTTTCTAAAGCATCTGCCAGTTCATCATGAATTTGTTGTAAATGTTGTTTTTCTTCAGGATAAGTATTGATGGTGATTTGCAGAATATCACCTTGCACATTCACTTGAGAAATACGATCTTTTAAAGCATGTTCAGATTCAGGCAATATATAACTTTGTAGCACGTGCTGAATAGCTTCCTCATTCACCGTATGCAAAGGTGAAAAAACTGATTTAAGTGAAGAAAGCCAAGACATAGATTTACTCCAAAGTTTGGAAATACCGCGATTATGATAGTGTAACGATAATTCGGTACAAGGTTAAGCCATGCTGTAGCTGAAAATATTTAATTCCGATTGGATAACTTGGTTTTTTGTCTTATTTTTACTCAAACTCAGACTAAGTTCTTGTTTATGCATTGTGTTTGGTGTTGTAAATGGATTTGAAAAGAATTCATGGAATCCCTTGTGCATCTATGTGCTATCTAAGGTAAAATTGCCCGAATTGCATCGTCCCTATTTGAGAGAGTTATATCCGTGCGTCAAATTTTAGTCACTAACGCCCTACCATACGCCAATGGTCCGATCCATATGGGTCACTTACTCGGTTATATCCAGGCAGATATCTGGGTTCGCGCCATGCGTGCAATGGGACATGACGTGACTTATGTCTGTGCGGATGATGCGCATGGTACAGCAATCATGCTGCGTGCCGAAGCCAACGGGATTAGCCCTGAACAGCAAATTGCCAATGTGCAACAAGAACACATTCGCGATTTTGACGGTTTTGGTGTGCATTTTGATCATTATGATTCAACGCATAGCGACACCAACCGCGCACGTGCCAGCGAAATTTATGTCAAAAACCGTGATGCAGGCAATATTGCTGTGCGTCCTGTTACGCAATTATTTGATCCTGAAAAAGGCATGTTTTTGTCTGATCGTTTCATTAAAGGCACGTGCCCGAAATGTAAAGCGGAAGATCAATACGGCGATTCTTGCGAAGTTTGCGGCACTACCTATAACGCGACTGAGCTGATTAATCCAAAATCGACTTTGAGCGGTGCAACACCTGTAGAAAAATCATCAGATCATTACTTCTTTAAATTGCCTAATTTTGGTGAATATTTACAAAAATGGACGCGCGATGAAGGTCGTTTGCCAGTTTCAATTGCCAACAAATTGGATGAATGGTTTGAAAATGGCTTGAATGACTGGGATATTTCACGTGACGCGCCATATTTTGGTTTTGAAATTCCAGATGCACCAAATAAATATTTTTATGTCTGGGTTGATGCACCAATTGGTTATATGTCGAGTTTTGAAAACTACGTAAAAACCAAACGCCCTGACCTAAATTTTGACGATTATTGGAAAAAAGATTCAGACAAAGAAGTCTATCACTTCATTGGTAAAGACATCGTCTATTTCCACGCTTTATTCTGGCCTGCGATGTTAGATGGTGCGGGTTATCGCACACCTACAGGTTTATTTGTAAATGGTTTCTTAACTGTAAATGGTCAAAAAATGTCGAAATCTCGCGGCACATTCATTAAAGCAGAAACATATTTACAGCATTTAAACCCTGAATATTTACGCTATTACTTTGCCTCAAAACTGTCTGACAAAGTTGAAGACTCAGACTTAAATCTGGATGATTTTGTGCAGAAAGTAAACTCTGACCTTGTAGGTAAAGTGGTGAATATTGCCAGCCGTTGTGCCAAATTCATCAACACCAAATTTGATAACAAATTAAGTGCGAGCTGTGCAGAACCTGAGTTAGTACAAAGCTTTATTGCTGCAGGTGACTCGATTGCCAAAGCATACGAAGAGCGTGAATTCTCTGCGGCAATTCGTGAAATTATGGCGCTTGCTGACCGCGCCAACCAATATATTGATGAGAAAAAGCCTTGGGCTTTAGCCAAAATTGAAGGCGAAGAACAGCAAGTTCATGACGTATGTTCTGTAGGGATTAACCTATTCCGTCAATTGGCGATTTATCTTGCGCCTGTACTGCCAACCTTGGCTGAACAGGTTCAAGCTTTCTTGCAGTTAGATACTTTCGATTTCGCTTCTCGTGAAACAATTTTGATCGGTCATGAGATTGCATTGTTCCAACCATTGATGCAACGTGTTGATCCGAAAGCTGTAGCAGCCATGGTGGATGCATCTAAAGATTCTTTAGCCGCCCCTGCTGAAGCACCAAAAGCGGAAAAGAAAAAAGAAAAAGCCAAAGAGAAAAAAGCAGAACCAAAAGTCGGTGAAGCGGAAATTATCACGATTGATGACTTTGTCAAAATTGATTTACGTGTTGCAGAAGTTTTAGAGGCTGCAACCGTTGAAGGTTCTGATAAGCTGCTTCAATTGACTTTAAACGTAGGTGAAGCTGAGCCACGTAATGTGTTTAGTGGTATTCGTGAATTTTATCAACCAGAAGATTTAAAAGGCAAATTGGTGGTGATGGTGGCTAACCTTGCACCTCGTAAAATGCGTTTTGGTATTTCTAACGGTATGGTACTTGCTGCGGGTAATGGCGAAGGTGTTTGGGTGATTTCACCTGAATCTGGCGCAAAACCGGGTGATAAAGTGTCTTAATTTTTAGACACTGATAAAAAGCCCTGCTATATTTTAGTGGGGTTTTTTATAGTTATAAATAATGAATAGATGGATAAAGTTTTTTTGCTTAGTTCTACCAATAGTCTTGATAATTATTAGTTTGCTAGCTACCTAT
The DNA here is from genome assembly GCF_013418635.1 of Acinetobacter sp. YH12131. Classification (NCBI taxonomy): domain Bacteria; kingdom Pseudomonadati; phylum Pseudomonadota; class Gammaproteobacteria; order Moraxellales; family Moraxellaceae; genus Acinetobacter; species Acinetobacter sp. YH12131. The sequence continues at coordinate 158,372 of NZ_VPBQ01000004.1, read as the reverse complement.
TTTATTTTTACCAACAAAGCTTTTCAAATTGGAGTAACCTCCTTGATTGATCCAAATTTAGGAGCTTCTTTAGGTAATTTGTATGGAGGAGTTATAGGTACTCTCTTAAGTGCATCAAGCATATTCCTCTTGATTTATACAATTATTAATCAAAAAGATGAAGCACAGAAAAATAATTTAAAGTCTAATTTTTTTAAAATGATTGATTATCACAACCAACATTTGATAAATATTTCTTTACCCAATACCAATCCGCAACACCCACCAAAAGAAGGGAAAAAGGCTTTTGTAACCTTCAAAATTCAGTTCAAACGAATTTTAGAAACGATTCAAGAAATTTCTGTACAAGAAAATCTCCAACTCAATAAATCACAAATATTAGATATCTCATACGTTATTTTTTACTTTGGTATAGAGGGAAGTTGGACGACATTTATAGTAAATAAACTATCAAGGTATAATGGATTTAATGAAGAATTAGTTATTAAAATTCAGAAAAGGTTAATGGAAAAGGATTTTAGAGGCTGCTTATTGAAAACCAATCAAACTCATTTAAGCTCTTATTTTAGAAATATGTATAATGCTATAAAAATAGTAGATGAATCAACAATCCTAAGTGATTTTGAAAAATACGAGTTAATAAAAATTTACCGTGCTCAACTTTCAAACCCTGAGCTTTATATCCTTTTTTTCAATGTTTTATCGCGTTTTGGAAAAAAATGGCTCCAAAATAATTTTATAAATAAATATGATTTTATTAAAAATATTCCATTTGAATATTGTGACGGATATGACCCTAAACATTACTTTCCATCTATCAAATTCGAAGAGGATGAATATTGATTTAAGTACTAACGCACAGAAAGGTGACATGGATGTAGCCTGTTCGTTAGGCACACGGACGTGCCCTCTAACGAACAAAGGATTTTTGTTACTTTTGATCCTTTAAAAGTAAGGCAAACATTTTAATTATTAGAATACCCTCATCCCAATCTTCTCTCAAAAGGCATAGGTATCTACACAAATAAATCACTTCATCCCAAAAATTAACTTTAATCCCAATACTGTCATGACCGCCCCTGCTGCACGGTCAAAAATAGCCTTAAACTTAATATAAGCCTGACGCGGTTTTTCTGCAGACAAAGCCACTGCAACCAATGAACACCAACCTGCATCAATAAAAAAACACAGAATTGGCAGCACCACATAAAAATAGTTCGGAATTTCTTTAGGCAACAAAGCCGTAAAAATACTCGCCAAGACAATTGCAATTTTAGGGTTAGATAACTGCGTAATTAAACCTGTAGTAAACGCACGGCGCAGTGACATTTGCTGTCCATGTGCAAGATTGGTTTGAATAGGCGCTTTGGCATGCTTCACAATTTTATAAGCCAAAAACAACAAATATAAACCACCACAAATTTTAAGCAGAAAATATGCTGAAGGCACTGCCAATAAAATAGCCTGCAACCCCATCACCGCCAATAAACCAAAAATTGCGGCACCCGTACCCGTGCCTAAAGCAGTAAATAAACCATGCTTACGTGAAATGGCTATCGAATTTTTTGCCACATAAATAAAGGTAGGCCCAGGACTAATTGCCCCCAACATTAATGCCAAAGCAATAGAGCCTAAAATCAATAATGATTCCAAGATAGACCTCAAGATTAGAATAATTTTCAACTATTTATTTTACTTAAAAAACCATAATAGAAGATATAATTTTTTTGATTTATGTTTATAAATTTAAGGATTTTTCAAGCAATTTGATATTTAGTAAAAAACCAAAAATAGAGTAAAAACTCAATTTAATTTTAATGTCAAACAGTTAAAACATAGCATATGAACAGTAAAATTTTATTGTGCATCCATTTTTTCTATTAAAGTTTTTTTCTGATAATAATTTATCATCGATTTTTAGCAGAACTTTCATATATTTTTAAAACACATAATCCCATAATAAAATTACGGCTTTAATTTTCTTTAGAACTACAAACGAGGCACATCAGATGCAAAATAAAAGACTGAAAACATTAGACCGCTCTAAATCACATCTTTGGATTGTAGGTGGAGGCATAGCTGGTATGGCTGCTGCTGCTTTTGCGATTCGTGATGCTAAAGTGCCCGCTGAACATATCCATATTTTAGAAGAATTGAATGTTTCTGGTGGTTCGATGGATGGTGGACATAATCCACTTAATCCGAACCAAGCATGGGTCACACGTGGTGGACGTATGCTAACTGATGAGACTTATTTGTGTACTTGGGATTTATTTTCAAGCATCCCATCTTTAGAAAATCCAGACATTTCTGTTCGTGAAGAATGTCGTGAATTTAACGAACAAGTTAAAACCAATGCTCAAGCACGTTTGATCGACTCAAATCATATTATTGCAGAAGCTCAAAAATTGGGATTATCAACGCTCAACCGTGCTCAAATGTTACGTCTACTGGCATTAAAAGAAGATCGTATCGGTAGTCGCCGTATTGATGAATTTTTTGATGATGCATTTTTCCAAAGTAATTTTTGGCGGATGTGGCGAACCACGTTTGCCTTTCAAAAATGGCATAGCGCAGCGGAATTACGCCGTTATTTTCTACGTTTCATTCAAGAATTACCACGCATCCATACCTTAGCAGGTGTGAAACGAACTAAATACAATCAATATGATTCAATGATTCATCCTCTACAACGCTGGTTGGTGGAACAAGGCGTTGATGTTCGTTTCGGTAGTTATGTCACAGATGCAGACTTTGTCGAAGATGCCCAAACGAAGGAACGTAAGGCAACCCAACTTTATGTCAACATTCCAGAAGGCACTGAACAAATTCAACTGGGTGAGCATGATCTTGCGCTCTTTACTTTAGGTTCGATTACGGCTGATTCACGTTATGGCGATAAATTCGATGTTCCTGAGCTGATTCGTGATCGACAAGATCATGGCTGGCGTTTGTGGGAAACATTGGCTCAAAAAGCTCCTGATTTTGGTCGTCCAATGACCTTCTATGGCAACATTGATGAGCATAAATGGAAATCCTTTACGCTCACCATGCATGATGATGTGCTGCTAAAACGGATTATTGATTACACAGGAAATGAACCGGGTACAGGTGCACTCATGACTTGGTTTGAATCTGGTTGGCATCTATCTGTGGTCGTTCCAGCTCAACCGCATTTTGCTGACTTACCAGAAGGTAAATTCACCTTATGGGGTTATGGTTTTGAAATTGACCATATCGGCGATTACATTAAAAAAACGATGAGTGAAGCGACGGGTCAAGAGATTTTAATTGAGTTGATTCATCAACTTGGTTTCGATGACATTTTGGATCATGTGTTGGCACATACTGACATTACCACAGTAATGATGCCTTATGCTTCTGCCCTATTTGCATGTCGTAAAGCAGGTGATCGTCCATTGGTCATTCCAGAAAATGCGGTCAACTTTGCTTTCTTAGGTCAATTCGTAGAGCTTGAAGATGATGTGGTTTTCACTGTGGAATATTCCGTACGTTGTGCCATGATTGCCATTTATCAGCTCTTGGGTGTCGAACGTGAAATTCCAGAGATTTACAATGGTTTACTCGATCCTAAAGTTGGCTTAAATGCTTTGGAAGCAGTTTTTCATTAAATTTTAAAAAGCCATAGGGTAAATTGCTGCCCTATGGTTATTCAACTTACTTTGATAAAACGATCTTTGTACACGACAAAAAAAGATAACTCATTTAAATAATGGCATAATACTTGTTTTCTAACAACGAATATGATGAAACATTTCAATGAGTTACATCTCATCTTAAACAAATATCTAAAGTGAAACAAGTCACATGTAAAATGTTTTACACTGATTATGCTTGCATTAATTGTAAAACAGACATGTAATCTTTCTTCTGCATCTAAAGCCTTACCCATCACGTGCTTACCACAATCATTTTATCGACGTATACAACGCTTCTTTGCAGATCAGTATTTCGATTATCGTCAAATTTCTCAATTAATTTTCAATATATTTTTATTCGATAAAGTCCAATTAACTTTGGATAGAACCAACTGGAAATGGGGAAAACGAGATATCAATATCTTGATGTTAGCTATCGTCTATCGTGGAATAGCGATACCTATTGTTTGGACATTGCTCAATGAGCCAGGCCATGTGGAACAGATTTCCCCCCGCTGCGGGTTCAGAGTTCAGTGTACTTAAACCTGACAATCCCACAGGAAATTTTACCAAAGTCGTTCAACGTATAGCGGTACGTATCACCATTGATCCGAATCAAAAAGGGATCGAAAATCTACGCCCTGGTATGTCGGTGATCACGTCGGTGGATACCGACTCATAAACCAACACTGACATTCTCAATCAAATACATTTACAATGTGGTCAAATTCATTTCTCGTTCGCAAAAAATGTTTGATCACATTGCTTTTCCTACCCCTTATCAAACATTAGAACTTCCCCAGCCTGTTCAACTGACCATCAAACGCCTTGATCAGATTCATCCCCAGATTTCGGGCAACAAGTTTTTTAAACTCAAATACAACCTCTTGGCAGCACAACAGCAAGGTTTTTCTCAAGTCCTCACTTTTGGCGGTGCATTTTCCAATCATATTGCAGCAACGGCTTATGCAGCTCAACGCTTTGGCTTTCAAAGTATTGGCATCATTCGTGGTCAAGAACTTGCGACCCAAGACTTAAATCCTACCCTACAAACAGCGCAAGATTTTGGCATGCAACTGCATTTTGTCAGCCGAGCCGAATATCGTCTGCGCCATGAAGTGGAATATTTACAACAACTTCAACAGCAATATCCTCAAGCCTTTATTATTCCAGAGGGTGGAAGCAATTCCCTTGCCATTCAAGGGACACAGGAAATCCTCTCCCCTGATGATTTAGAAAATTATGACGTAATTTGTTGTGCTGTGGGTACTGGTGGAACAATTGTGGGCATCATTGAAAGTAGCTCGGAACAACAGCAAGTTTTAGGGTTTTCAGCCTTGAAAGGTGATTTTCTCAAACAGGACATTCAACAATGGACCGATAAAAGCAATTGGTCTTTAACCGATGCCTATTGTGGTGGCGGCTATGCCAAAACTACACCTGAATTATTGAAATTTATTCAAAATTTTGAGCAAAAATATCAAATTCCACTCGAACACATTTATACAGGTAAAATGATGATGGGACTTCTTGATTTAATCCAGCACAATCATTTCCCTGCCCACACTCGAATCCTGGCCATTCATACAGGTGGCTTGCAAGGAAAGCTTAAAGCATATTAAAACCCCCACAAATCTTTTATAATTGTTCGCTTTTCGTCTACCGAGTAATACTCATGGTTCATCAGGTTGATGTTGTTGTTTTAGGTGCGGGTGCATCGGGGCTGATGACTGCTTACATGGCAGCACAACGTGGTCGTAAAGTTTTGGTGGTAGAAAAAGCCAATAAAGTGGGCAAAAAAATTCTAATGTCTGGTGGTGGTAAATGTAATTTCACCAACTTAGAAGTCGAACCAATCCATTATATTTCACATAATCCACATTTTGTCATTTCTGCTCTCACCCGTTATACCAACTGGGATTTTATTGGTTTGGTCTGCGAATACGGCATTGAATATGAAGAACGTAAACACGGGCAATTATTCACTTTAAACGGCGCTAAAGAAATTTTAGCCATGCTCTTAGCCGAATGTGAAAAAACCAATTTGGTCGATATTCAAACCAATTGTGAAGTCAAAGCCGTGAATGCTGTGGATGATCAGGGCTTTCAGGTTGCCACAACTCTAGGCTACTTTCAGGCCACTTCAGTGGTGGTGGCTACAGGAGGTTTATCTATTCCTACCCTTGGTGGTTCAGGCATCGGTTATGAAATTGCCAAACAATTTGGCCATCATGTTTATCCAACTCGTGCAGGTTTAGTGCCTTTTACATTCTCAGACAGCTTTAAAGAAGTCACCACGCGTTTAAGTGGTAATGCTGTAGATGCAACCTTATCAAACTCACTGAATAGTTTTACCGAAGCCTTATTATTTACCCACCGTGGTTTGAGCGGGCCAAGTGCTTTACAGCTTTCCAATTACTGGGATGTCGGTCAAAGCTTTAAAATTAACTTTTTGCCCTATTTAGAACTCTATGATTTTCTAAAAACGAAAAAACAAACTCAGGCGAAAGTTTTACTGCGCACTTTATTGACTGAACACCTACCTAAAAGTGTGGTAACCGAATTACAGCAACTGATTTGGTCAGAGCTTTCTGAAACAGCAATTGGAAATATCAGTGATGAAAAACTTGAACACATTGCAGCGCGTTTAAATGCCTTTGAAGTCAAACCATCGGGTACAGAAGGTTACCGCACAGCCGAAGTCACTTTAGGTGGCGTAGATACTCAAGAGGTGTCTTCAAAAACCATGGAAAGTAAAAAACAAAAAGGCCTATATTTTGTTGGTGAAGTTTTAGATGTGACAGGACATTTAGGTGGCTATAACTTTCAATGGGCATGGTCATCTGCGCATGCAGCATCGGAGTATGTTTAAGTTTGCTTTTAGATGAAACATGCAAACAAATGAATGTGATAAAAATGATTCTAGTCTAAACAGAATAATATTGATCTTGCCGATCAAATTGCAAAATGACAAAAGCCAGTTTTTTCTAAACTGGCTTTTTCTTTAACACCGTCACGTACTATAAAGACTTAGCAATACGTGAATCCTGTTATTTTATTCTAAATAATCGGTACGAAATAATACCAATTTTGGCGTATTTGCCAAACGTGATTCAGTTTGCTGCATTTTAAGCACAGCATTTTGTTGATGCATAGGTAACGAATTTGCCACTTGAACTTTTAAACTGATACGTAATTTGTTTAGCATATTGATTTCTCTCATTATTGTCATCCTTGCGCGAATTTTAAGACTCAAATATTTCAGCTTGGTTAAAACCCAAGTTTTTTATTTTTCCCTTAAACCCTCATCAAGCTTTCCAAGTTATTGATCTGATTTATCCAAATCAGTCTTTGGCTCATTCCTGCCAAAGTTGATTAATTTTTAACATAATTTAAGAGCTTGGTCTATCCTCTTTTGGATGATTTTTCTCAACATTTTCAGTTGGTTTTGCGGTGGCTTCTGGCTTGGCAAAAACAAATTTATAGGCTGCAACAAAAAAGCCGATGGTGATGCCAGCAATCACGATTGGGGCAAAAAACTTATCGGGTGCTGATTTGGACATTATCGTTTCCTCTTTTTTAATGAATACCGAAAAGAAATCGACCAATACGGTGATTGGTCGATCATCTTAGCGATTCAAATCAAAATTTGAACAGGTTATTTCGGGTCATTTTTTGGATGTTCATCAACATCTGGTTCAGCCTCACCTGTCGAACCAAATGGGTTATTGACTGGTGGATGTTCAGGATCAACCTTTAACGTATCTGGCACAGCATGATCAGTTGCCGCTTCAGGTGTTGTAGTCACATCACTTACAGACGCTTGTGGCTGCTCAGATACAATAGGTGTCATCACATTTGATGCTGACGTTGCCGTTTCTGTTTTGTGCAACGGATTCGGTTGATTCGCCTCACGTTTGGCTTTATCAATCAAATCAGTTAACACACGTTCTGCAGGTTGACGACCACCTAAACCAAAGGCAAGTGCGAAAGCCACTGCAACAGAACCAAGAGTTAAACCAAAGGCCAAGTTCACAATAGAGTCTGCAATACCCATCGCGCGTAAGCCCATGGCTACCACCAAGCCCATAATTAAAATACGGACTAAGTTTGCCAACCAACGCGAGCTGTTATATTCACCGCGCTGTACCACTTTGGCGACCAAATTCGCTAGCCAGAAACCCACCACCAAAATGACAGCACCCAACAGAATATCTGCACCAAACTGGATAAACATGGCAATCAAGCCGCTGACTTGATCAAAGCCCAAACGGTTCGCCGCTTCAGATACCGCAAATAGCATGGTAAAGAATACGATCAGATAACCAACCACACATGAAATTTTAGTTGTACCTAAAAAGCGCTGTAAGTCGAGTTTGGCAGGAATACCATCGACTCCTGTGCCTGCAACCACTTCCACCACAATATTGGCTACAAAACGCGACACCACATAAGCCAAAATAAGAATCAGACCTGCCGCAATAATATGCGGGATCGCATTCATAATTTCATACAGCATGGCAGTCGCAGGCTGTGAAATGGCTTCAATGCCAAGTGCCTCAAAACCAATAATCAAGGCTGTGATGATCACCAAGGCGAAAACAAACGAACCGAGTAATTTAGGTAAATTTGAATTTTTGAAGATGCCAACTTTTTCAGCATGCTGTTGAATATTCAAGCTACCCAATAAACCTTCGACAATGCCACGAACAATTTTTGCCAGAATGTATCCTACAAAAACAATCACGCCTGCAATGAAGATGTTCGGTAAATACAGCACAACTTCATTCACCATGTTTTGCACAGGGAACAACAGACCGTTTAAGCCTAAAATTGACAGCACAATTGGCAAGAACAGCAATAAAATCAGCCAATAAACAATTTCACTGATATTTTGACTTAAACCACTCACACCGACATCGGCACTGAGTTTTTCATCCAACTGAGTACGTGCCAACAGTTTTTGCATCCCCACTTTAACCAGATTTGCCAAAATCCACCCAATAAAAGCAACGGCTACAGCAGCCAGTAAAGAAGGAATAAACAGTAAGAACTGCTGAATCATATTACTGAATGGCCCACTGACACTGGTCAGATTCAACACATTCAGCGCACCAATGACCGCAATAATTAAAATCACCCAAAACACGACCCGCGACACAATCAATTCAATATTTGAACGATGCCCCGTTGCATTTGATAATTTTTGATCGGTACCTAATTTTTGTAGAACCTTTTTAATTCCACCCGCAACCAATAATGCAATCACCCACCCGACAAGTAAAATTGCGACTGCAGCTAAAATGGGTTGAAATTGCTCCCAATAATACATGGCATCAAAACCTCTGCCATGTAGGTTCCCATTAAAATAATCATTCATCTTGTTTAATCCTCATGGTGATTAGCTTCATTTTTAGGTTTGCACCACGGCGCAAAACTGCTTTTTATCGATTCAAATTATTGAGTAAAGCTCTATTCACCATAGAATTTGCATATTTTTTATTCAACCTTAGGATGCAGAATCGCAACAATTCTACAAAGGAGGGACAATAAACCTTGCGAAAATCCACAAAAAAGCCCTGCATCTAGGCAAGGCTGAATTTGTAAATATGAATTTTTGACGCTTAGGCTAAGCTACCGATCTGTTGCTGTTGCAGTATTACTGTCCTCTGCACGTGCTTCATCTCCAGCTGTGCCCGTTGTCGTGCTATTTGGCGTTGCTTGTTGTACGGTTGGATTAGGATGTCCAGGAGGTGCTTCGCTCGGACTCGGATTGCGATCCGCCATCATGTAAATCAGCAATGCCAATAAAAAGATTCCCACCAGTAGAAGCATATAGACTGGAATACGTTTTTTTCGCTTAATGTCTTCAGCTGAGTTTACATGAGGTGGTTTATTGAAATCATGTGGCATGTTCCCCTCACTTATGTATTTATCTGATGAATTTTTATACTAACAAGCTCCTCACGCTTATTGTGTGACAATACATAGCAAGATGGTGAAAAGATGTAATATACCTCAAGTACCACCTATGTTGCCCAATATCGACAAAGCTGCCTCTCACGGGGAAATGCGCTATAATCACGTACCGTTTTTTTGTGTACTTTGAACTTTATGGCGTATCGTCAACAAAGTGTATCGCTTGATCTTGACACTGACGTCACTCATCAATGTGCCTTGCACTATACCCGTGATGGGCATCTCATTGGTATTATTGAATTTAGCAAGCCCAGCTATCTGCTCAAATGGGGCGATTTGGAATATTTCCGTCGTCGTACCGAAGAATTTTCGGTCATGCCATTTCCAGATTGTGTGAATGCCATGATCATTGATATTCGCAACATTGCTGCATTTCTGGATAATGAAGTGCCAATTTTACCGTGGCGCTTACTTGAAGAAGAATGTCCTGTGCGTTTGGTGGTTCCTCAAGAGCGCTTAGAGCATTATGCAGGTTTTTTTGAACCGACTTGGCTAAGTAGCGATGTCGATAGCGCGATTCAGGAAATCCGCGAATATATGGATATGTTTGTGCACTAATTTCTTTGAAGAGTCACTTTCAAGCATTGCGTTCAAAAGTTGCTTTCAAAATTGAATCGCACCAAGCAAAAACCTCATCTGCAGCGTTGTAGATGAGGTTTTTATATGAATGGTGAAGATCACCTCAACAACCAATTTTTAGCGAATTGTGAAAATACATTTATTTTCAAAACTCGATTTAGGCAGCCACAAAACCTGCTTAAAACGCACCTGATCTATGCCAAAACTGCGCATTTTCTTAGATGTATAGCGCTTGATATTTTTCATATTCAGGAGTCTGCCCTGCAATGGTTGAGCTTTGCTGAACTTTAATTTTCTGAAAAAAAGCGGTTTCCTTTGCACGGATTGGGCCAATATATTCATTATACATTTGTTCCATTTCGGCACTTTCAAATTGCATTTTTTGCAAACTGCCACCATGCCAACCCAACTGACTACGCAAGTTTAAATATTTTACTTTGCCCGCAGGAAATACATAATTGGCACAAGAAGAAAAGCAATACTGTCCAACTTCAACATTCAGTTGATGGCCAAAGACCAAATTACCCAAATCAATACCTAAGCTGATCTCGCCACCCCGACTGTTGATTTTTAAGGTATCAATTTTGTCTGACTGTTTAAGTAATTCCGCTGCACGTGCATTGGCTTCAGGGCTAAGTGGCCCATCATAAATGAGTACGTGATCTTGCACAGCAACCTGAGTTTCCACCGTTTCAGCCTGTACGGTTTGTGCGACTATAAACATCAGCCCTGCGCTGGCTATATATTTGAACAGTTGATATTTGAATAGTTGTATCACATTCTCACCAATAATTTTCAACTGCAATATTACCTTCCCCGCGGCGGTTCATGCTTAAACCACGCGCTTTTAAGGCTTCTTTGGTGTCATCGACCATGGCAGGGTTACCGCATAACATCACATGGCTGGTTTCAGGGTTGAGTACACTACCCGCAGCCTGTTCAAGTTCACCATTTGCAATTAATATAGGCAAACGATCATGCAAATCAGCTTGAGGATCGCGAGTGATAATTGGGATAAATTTAAAGCCTGTATGCCCTTCGCCAAAAGTTTCGGCAATCTCGTGAATTTTATCGACATAAGCCAATTCAGCTTCGGTACGCACGCTATAAACCAAATAAATATGTTGATATTTTGTCCATGTTTCAAAATCTTGCAGCATGGATAAAAACGGTGCAAGACCTGTACCTGTGGCCAGTAACCATAAATCGTGTGGGGCAGGCAATTGATAACGCGCCAAGGTCAAAAAACCATAAGGGATTTTTTCCAAGTACAGCTCATCCCCCACTTGAAGGTGCTGCAAGTTAGAAGTAAACGCACCATCTGGCACGACAATTGAGAAAAACTCTAAAGTTTCATCAAAGGGTGATGACACCACCGAATAAGCACGTACCACCAATTCATCATCCACTTTTAACCCGATACGTGCAAACTGCCCTGCGGTAAATTTAAAGTGCGCAGGACGAGTCATGGTGAAGCTAAACAAGGTGTTGGTCCAACGATGAACCGAAAGCACTTTTTCTAAAGTAAATTTTTCAATTGACATGATTTGAGCGTGGCATGAAAGACTGTGCTCATGTTAGCATGTTGGGGTAATTTATGAATATTTTTAAATGTTAAGGCTTGATTCATGCGCATGACTTTACGCCAGTTGGCGGTTTTTGTAGCAGTTGCCCAAGAAGGGACAGTAACCAAAGCCAGTGATGCCGTTAAGCTCACCCAAAGTGCTGCAAGCATGGCCTTAGCAGATTTGGAAGATGGCTTGGGTGCTCCACTGTTTGACCGTTTGGGTAAGCGTCTACAACTAAATGATTTGGGTCGTTTTTTATTGCCACAAGCCTTAGAAATTTTGGGGCGTTGTGAAGCGTTTGAGCAAGCCGCTAAAGGCGAGCTACAAAGTATTGATTTGCGTTTAGGTGCAACCCTCACCATCAGTGACTATTTGATGCCTGATTTAATGGCAGACTTTTTGCAAATTCAGCCACAGGCGCATTTACAATTACAAGTGGGCAATACCCGCCAAATGATTGAAGCTGTAAATCAGTTTCAGCTAGATTTAGCCCTGATAGAAGGCTCTTGTCACTTGCCACAACTCCAATGTATTCATTGGCGTGATGATGAGCTTGCAGTGTGCTGTGCACCAAGTCATCCTTTAGCGCAGTTAAACCGTGCTTTAAGTATCGCAGATTTTGAAGACGCCGAGTGGATTTTACGTGAAGAAGGTTCAGGTACCCGTGAAGTGTTTGACAATGCAATTTTAAAAGACCTGCCTGATGCCAATATTCGTTTAACTTTGGGTCATAACGAAGCGATTTTAAAAATTGTCGCAGGTGGGATTGGTATGTCGTGTATTTCACGATTGGCGATTGAACCTTTACTAGAAAAAGGTCAATTGGTGATTTTAGATACACCTTTCTGGCAACTGACGCGCCCGTTATTCATGTTGGTGCATCGTCAGAAATACCAAGGGCCTGGCTTAAAGGCATTTATGAAGTTTTGCGACGCGAAATAGTTTATAAAAGAGTACCGATGATGGTACTCTTTTTTTAGCGATTAAACTGACTCTCACACGGTATGCCGTCACCATCACCGTCCATTTTAGTATTTGGACAATTTCGTATAAAGAATAATGCTTCTTCGTAAGACGTCATTTGACTACAGTGCTCACGCCCATCACAAGTAAAGTTCTGTTCAACAACAGGAACTTCTACTACTTTTTGTACTGATAAAGCTTCAGGCTGACTATTTTGCCAAGCTTGGTACTTATTAAATACTGCATAAGCCAAGCCGAATATAATCAATATACCAATATAAGTAACAAAATTGGATGAGTTATTTTCAGACTTCTGCTGTCTTTTATGATTCTGCTTTGTCGTATGAATTGCCCTTGATTGAGGTGTATGCCTTTCGACTGCAACCTTAATATCTAGACGGATAATATTATCTGCTTTGAACTTGCCATTTTCTTCTACTTTACGAAATTTTAGATTTTCTCCCACTTTTAGTGGAATATTTTTATTGGGAAAATCTTTAATATGAAAAAATAAATCTTTAGGCTCTCCTTCTATTTGAATAAAACCAAAGCCTCGTTCTTCGTTATAAGTTTTTATTTTCCCTTCTAAAAACATAAATTACTCTTTTCACGTTAATTTTTGATTATTGTACAAAAAAAGAGGCGAAAATGCCTCTTTTCTGTGCATGAAAACATTTAAAACTAACGCTTTAAGTTTGATAACAATGCAGACGTAATCGAGGTATTTGCAGCAACCGCTTTGGCTTTTTTTGCTTTTTTGGATTTATCTTCTACAGGTTCAATATTAATGGCTTTATAACGATCACCATTTTGAACCACATTAAATTTAACGCGATCATTGCGCTTTGGCTCGCCTTCAGCCGCAGGAAAATCCGAGATATGGAAAAACACTTCACCTTCAGGTGCGGCAATAAATCCATAGCCTTTTTCGGCATTATATTGTTTGATTTTCCCTTGATATTGTTCAGATTTCATGGCTTAACCTTTTACGAGCTGCACTTTATATGAGTATATAAAAAAGAGGCAGTTAATGCCTCTTTTTCACCGACATTCGGCTTAATCTTTTTGCACTGAACCAAAAATTTTATCGCCTGCATCACCCAAGCCAGGCACAATATAACCATCTTGGTTTAAACCTTCATCTACCGATGCAGTAAAGATCACCACATCTGGATGCGCGGCTTCTACACGTTGAATGCCTTCTGGCGCTGCAACCAAAACCATCACACGAATGTCTTTACAACCACTGGCTTTGAGCAAATCAATCGCTGCCACTAAAGATGAACCTGTGGCAAGCATAGGGTCAATAATCATCGCAATACGGTTTTGTACATCTGGTACTAATTTTTTGTAGTACGTACGCGCTTCTAAAGTTTCTTCATCACGTTCCAAGCCAAGTACAGACACTTTGGCACTTGGAATCAAGTTTAAGAAACCATCTAACATGCCAATACCTGCACGTAAAATAGGCACAACCGTAATTTTTTTACCCGCAATACGGTCTACAGTGACTGCACCATTCCAACCCGCAATTTCGTGCTCGACCATAGGCAAATCTTTGGTCGCTTCATAAGTCAGCAACATGGTGACTTCTTGTGCCAATTCACGGAAGTTTTTGGTGCTGATATCAGCACGACGTAATAGCCCTAATTTATGACGAATAAGCGGATGTCGGATTTCATGAATAGCCACGGGAGAACACCTAAAAGGAAAGAAAAGCAAATATCATTTTATTATATGCTGTTTTTATTGTGTATATAAACCAAAAAGCCCTCAATTTATGAAGGCTTTTTGACTGAAAGTTAAACTTCTTTCAAATTATTGCTGTGACAGCATGAAATGGATTGGTGACAAAATTTCAGCTTCAAGTGCAATTTTGATAATTGGGTCTGGATAAACACCAATCACCAATACCGCTAAAGCTGCAGCCAATACCATAATACCGCCCACTTTTTGACCCCAATGATCAACAGCGTCCATTTTTGGTTCATCTGGTGGTGTCATGTACATGACTACCATTACACGTAAGTAATAGTACAAACCAATACCTGAACCCACAATGATCATAGCAGCCAAGAACCAGTGCTGAGTCGTAACAGCAGCCATCACCACCAAGAACTTACCAATGAAGCCTGCAGTGAGTGGAATACCTGCTAGAGAAAGCATCATGACAGTTAATACAGCAGTCAATACAGGACGACGCCAGAACAAACCACGGTAGTCTGCTAAGCTTTCTGCTTCAGCTACGTTGTTATACGGGCTAGACATTAATGCCACTGCACCGAACGCACCAATGGTGGTCAATACATAAGTGATCACATATACGCTGACATTGCCCAAACTTGCATAGGTCATGCTGATTAAACCAATCAACAAATAACCAAAGTGCGCAATAGATGAGTAAGCCAAAATACGCTTCAAGTTAACTTGACGTACAGCTAGGAAGTTACCCACCAAAATTGAAAGCACAGCAATAATGGTCATGATGGTTACAATTGAGTCGATCAGGATTGCACCTGAACCCAAAATGTAACGTACAAACAAACCAATGGTTGCTACTTTTGCTGCAGTCGCAAGAAAGGTTGCGATTGGTGCAGGCGCACCGTCATAAACGTCTGGCGTCCATTTGTGGAATGGTGCCAACGACAATTTAAATGCAACAGCAAAGACAATTAAGCCTAGACCTAAAACTACCAATGGCTGTTGGATATTTTGCATTAATGCTTGTACAGAGTCATAGAAAGACAATGAACCAGTGTATGCATAAATGTACGCCATACCCATGAGCAACATTGCAGATGCAGTTGCAGACAAGACTAAGTACTTCACGCCTGCTTCTAAAGATTTAGAACGTTGGTGAGTGTATGCCAATAAGCCATAAACAGGAATTGACATTAACTCAAGGCTAATGAAGAACGACGCATAGTGCGAGCTTGACACCATTAACATGGCACCCGTAACCGAACACAACATTAAGATGTAAAGTTCTTCACGGTTGTCTTTATAGGTCTCAATATAAGCATGAGATAAAGTCGAACACGCCAAAGCTGCAATCAAAATCACCAGTTGATACAACAAGGTGAACGGATCAATCATAAACATACCCATCACGCTGGCAGGCGCAAAATTGCCGCCAAACATCATGAGTAAAAGGTAAGCAGCAGCAAGGTTCAAGCCCACAACTGATGCCGTTGCAATTAAGTTATGATTACGCTTAATTGCAGTAAGAATCATCACGACAATCGCAGTTAAGGCCACGATCATCACAGGAGCTAAAGGCATAAGCTCAGAAAATGACATTGTGAAGTTCATGGCTTATTGGATCTCCACATTTTCGAGTTGAGTTGTTACTTCATGAGTAACTTCAACTACTTCTTGAACTGGGATGTAGCTATTCGCTAACCACGCCATACTTGAGTTTGAAATATCAAGGAAGGTTTGTGGATACAGACCAAGCCATACTAGACCCAGTGCACAGATTAAAAGAATCACAACTTCACGTGCATTTAAATCTTTTAACGGATTTGCATAGTGCTGTTTTTGCTCTTCATTTGGTACACCAAATAAGGCTTTGTGAATCAGGATTAAACCGTAAACACCTGCAAAAACTAAACTGATTGCCGCAATAATTGTGAAGGCTGGGAACTGTTCAAATGAACCCATTAAAATCAGGAATTCACCAATAAAGTTACCTAAACCAGGAATACCAACTAACGCTGCCACAAAGAACATCAGGAAGAATGAAAGGTATTGGAATTGACCACGAATACCGCCCATTAAACGCATGTCACGTGTATGTACGCGCTCGTAAATTTGACCACACATAATGAACAATGCAGCAGATGACAAGCCATGTGCCAACATCATGATCATTAAGCCTTGGTAAGTCAGGATATTACCTGCATAAATTGCAAGTAATACGAAGCCCATGTGCGAAATAGAGGTATAAGCTAGTAAACGCTTCATGTCGGTTTGCTGGAAAGCACACCACGCACCGTAGAACACACCTATTAAACCCAAAATAATGGCAATGTCTGCGAACTGAGCAGATGCCGCTGGGAAGAATGGAATTACGAAACGTAGCAAACCGTACGCTGCAGTTTTAATCAAAATACCTGCAAGGTCGACAGAACCCGCTGTAGGCGCTTGTGCGTGCGCATCTGGTAACCAACCGTGTAATGGGAAAACAGGCAGTTTTACCGCAAAACCGATAAATAAGCAGATCATAAATGCATAAGCGACTGCTGGTAACTGTGCATCAAGCGTATTCGCTACAGCCAATAAATAGTTGTAGTTGAACGAAATCGTACCTGACATCATGTATCCGTAGATCACTAGACCTAAGATACCCACCAACATGATTAAACCAGCAACTTGCGTGTAGATGAAGAATTTGGTTGCAGCATAAACACGTGAACGACCATTTGAACCTTTATGACCCCATAACGCAATCAGGAAGTAGATTGGTACAAGCATCATCTCCCAGAAGAAGAAGAACAGGAACAAGTCAATCGCAAGGAATACACCAATTACCCCACCCAAAGACCATAAAAGGTTAAGGTGGAAGAAACCAACGTTCTTTTGAATCTCACCAAATGAACAGCCTACTGCTAAAACACCCAGTAATGCAGTTAAGCCGACCATAAGTAAAGATAAGCCATCCACCGCTAAGTGAATGTTGATGCCTAGGGTTTGAATCCAAGGCAACATAAATTCAGCCGACCAAGTTGGAACTTGAGCGCCTAATTCGTAGTTATAGCTGGCACCTTGCCACAATGCGATAGTTAAGCCCAAAGTTACGAGCATACCCACTAAAGCAATGTAACGCGGTAATTTATCGTCGAGTTTATCGACCAACCAGCAAATAAAACCTGCAATGAACGGAACAAGGATCAGCGCGGGTAGAATTAAATTGTTTGGAGCGTCCATCTTATTTCCCCACGACCTGAATCACGATCAAGATCATTAGTAAGACCACAACACCAAGTGCCATACTCGATGCGTACTCACGTAATGAACCTGTTTGACGTGAACTTGTGAAGCTATGACCACCTTTCACCAGTGCAGGCAGTACTAACCACATGCCATCAACTGGATCACGACCTAATAGTTTGGCAATCAGCAAGAATGGTTTTACAAATACGATGTCATACAACGCATCGAAACCAAGTGCATTACGGCAAATGTTGGCAAGACCCGCACCCAATGAAGTTTGCGCGAAACCTTTTACAGCGTTGTAAGCAAAGGCAAATAACACCACGCCTACAGCTAAACCAGCCAAAGCCACACCAATTGCAACATACTCTGCACCATGTGCACCTGCTTCTAATGCTTCAGGAATCACAAATGCTGGGATTTTTGCAGCATCAAGAATGCTCATCACTGGTGCTTTTAATACAATCGCTAAACCAGTTGAAAGTACTGCAAGCACTGCCAATGGGAACCAGTAAGTTGCGCCTTTGATCTCGTGATACGGTGTGTTTTCTTTACCAAAGAATACAACCCAAATTAAGCGGAATGTATAAATTGACGTTAAGAATGCACCTGCTACACCCACCCAATATAAGGTGTTATATAGCGGAATACCTGCGATATGACTTTGCGTCCAAACTGCTGCCAAAATAGCGTCTTTTGAGAAGAAACCAATGGTCAAGAATGGAATCGCTGCCAATGCACCGCCACCAATCGCGAAACATGCAAACAGGAATTTGTTCTTGTAGAACAAGCCACCCATTTTGAAAATGTTTTGTTCGTGATGGTAAGCCAAAATCACCGCACCAGAAGACAAGAATAATAATGCCTTGAAGAATGCGTGAGTTAACATGTGGAATAGACCCGCTTGGTATGCTTCTGCACCAACTGCCATAAACATATAACCCAGCTGACTCATAGTTGAGTAAGCCAAAATACGTTTGATGTCGGTTTGAACCAATGCTGCAAAACCAGCAACTAGCAAGGTCACAGCACCTGTAATTGAAATGAATAACATCACTTCAGGTGCAAGTTCAAATACGCTGAACATACGGCAGCATAAGTAAACACCCGCAGTTACCATGGTTGCAGCGTGGATTAATGCAGATACAGGTGTTGGACCTGCCATCGCGTCAGCTAACCAAGTTTGCAATGGAATTTGTGCAGATTTACCCGCAGCACCTAAGAACAACATTAACGCTGTCCAAATGGTGATGGATGAGCTTTGAGTCATTACATTGGCTGCATTTTCTACGATGTATTGCGTATTCAAGGTGCCGAATTGTTGATACAGCAAGAACAATGCAATCAGTAAGAAAACGTCACCCACACGTGTTACGGTAAATGCTTTGATTGCCGCAAAACCATTTGCAGGGTTTTGGTAGTAATAACCAATCAGCAAGTAAGAGCACAGACCTACACCTTCCCAACCTAAGAACAATAACGCTAAGTTATCGCCTAAAACCAACAGCAACATGCTCGCAACGAACAGGTTGAAGTAAGAGAAGAAACGTGCAAAGTCTTCTTCACCACGCATGTACCATGAGGCAAAGATGTGAATTAAGAAACCCACACCCGTAATCATGCCAAGCATGAGTAAAGATAAACCATCTAGGTGCAAACTAATTGCTGGCGCAAAACCACCTACATTGAACCAAGTCCATAAGTGTTGAGTTGTTGCAACCGAACCATTGTTCACAAAGTCCATGCCTGCAATTAAAGCGAATAATGCAGACAGCCCCACTGAGCCAACGCCAATAATCGCAGCAACTTTTTCAGGTAAGTTGTTACGCCCTGCCGCTAAAAGGATAAAACCAATGAGCGGAAACAATACTGTTAGATATAAATAACTCATCCGCGCATCTCACTAGCAGCATCCACATCCAAATGATGGAAGCGATGATAGAACTGAAGGACGATCGCAAGACCGATACACGCCTCTGCCGCAGCAAGTGTCAAGATCAAGATAAACATGATCTGACCATCTGGTTGTACCCATGCACTACCAGCCAAAACAAACGCCAGTGCCGCAGCGTTCATCATGATTTCAAGGCCCATTAAAATAAATAGTAGGTTGCGTCGCACCATCACACCGTAAAAACCGAGTGCAAAAAGAATGGTCGCGACAATCAAACCATGTTCTAAAGGGATGTTGCCCATTATTCTTTTTCCTCTTCTGCACTTGGTTCACGTTTACCGATGTGGAAGCCTGCAACTAAAGCTGCAAGTAATAACATTGCGGCAACTTCAACCAATAATAAGTACTGAGTAAAGAGTGCTTGACCAACCGCTTTTGGACCAACCATTTCAGTGCCCATTAAAGCGCTTGGTGTGGTGTAGTTTGAGCTTAATGACCACACTAAAACCAAACCAATTAGGAAGCTCATCAAAGCTGGATATGCCCAAGCAGATGAAGTCAACCATTTACGCTCTTGTTCAACGGTTTGCTGACCAAGGTTTAGCATCATTACTACGAATACGAACAAGACCATGATCGCACCCGCATAAACAATGATTTCCAATGCGCCAGCAAATGGAGCACCCACGATCATGAACATGCCTGCAACTGCAAGCAATGACACGATCAAGCTTAATAAAGCATGTACTGGGTTCGCGTTAGTGACTACACGAACCGTAGAGACAATGGCCACGAGTGCCATCAAATAAAACGGCCACATCATGGTAATAGACTCCGTACATCAACAGGTGCGCTTTCACGTTGCGCTTGACCTTTGTCTTTACCTGTAACAGCCATACCCGTTACACGGTAGAAGTTGTAGTCAGGATATTTACCAGGACCTGAAATGAGTAAGTTTTCTTTCTCATAGACCAAGTCTTGACGCACATATTCACCTAACTCGAAGTCAGGCGTTAATTGAATTGCAGTCGTTGGACATGCTTCTTCACACATACCACAGAAAATACAGCGTGAGAAGTTGATACGGAAAAACTCCGGATACCAACGACCATCTTCCTGTTCTGCTTTTTGTAGTGAAATACAACCCACTGGGCAAGCAACTGCACAGAGGTTACATGCAACACAACGCTCTTCGCCATCTGGATCGCGTGTTAACACAATACGACCACGGAAGCGTGGAGGTACAATTTCTTCGGCTGGTACTTCCGGATACAAAATGGTGTCACGTTTACGTGTCACGTGTGAGAAAACCATCCACAGTGAACGTACAATTGACCCAAACCCAGCTAGAAACTTAAACATATTGTTCTCCCTGCTGTCTTAGGCCGAATGATTCATAAGAATCACAGCACCAGTTACCAAAAGGTTAACAAGCGCCAATGGCAAGCAAATTTTCCAACCAAAGTTCATCACTTGGTCATAACGTGGACGCATTAAAGAACCACGTGCCAAGACAAACATCATTACAAAGAATGCTGTTTTGATAATGAACCAGAAAGCTGCTGGAATGAATGGAATTTCAAGGTTAAACGGCGCAAGCCATCCACCGAAGAATAAAGTCACGATAAGCGCAGAGATCAGTACCACGTTGACATATTCTGCAACGAAGAACATACCCCATTTCATACCGCCATATTCTACGTGATAACCTTCTGCCAATTCTTGTTCTGCTTCTGGTTGGTCAAATGGGTGACGGTGAGTTACCGCAACGCCTGCAACCACGAAAATCAAGAAACCTAAGAATTGTGGAATCACAAACCAAACATCACGTTGCGCTTCAACAATTTCACGCATGTTGAATGAGCCTGCAATAGCAACCACACCCATGAGTGAAATACCCAAGAACACTTCATAAGAAATGGTTTGAGCGGCTGAACGTAAACCACCAAGCAATGCGTATTTGTTGTTTGATGACCAACCACCAAATAACACCGCATACACTGCGATACCTGCCATTGCCATAAAGAACAACAGGCCAATGCTCATGTCTGCCACACCTAAATAAGGTGATACAGGAATAACCATGAACGACAGTACCGCAGTTGCCATTGCAACTGCTGGTGCCATACGGAACGTAAGTTTGTCGGCAAATTTTGGTGTCCAGTCTTCTTTGAACATGATTTTCAGCATGTCGGCAACAATCTGGAACATACCGCCTGGACCTACACGGTTCGGACCATAACGGTCTTGCCATAAGCCCAGTAAACGACGCTCAATAAAAGACATGAGTGCAGCAATCAATACCACAACCAGTAAGATGACAATCGCTTGAATGACTGAATAGGCAATTGGCCAGTTCTCAGCCCACAGCGGCGTCTGACGGATTAATTCTTGTTGCATGAATTACACTCCTACCGCGACTGAAACAGGCTCTGCAAGAGATACCGTTGGTGCAAGACCAATTGGGTAGCCAATATAACCTGTAGGTAAATATTCAATCACTTGTACTGGCAACACGATAGATGTTTCGCCTGCTTGTACAGTAATTGTTTGACCATCTTGTAGATTCAAACGCTGCGCATCCTGCGTACCTACAGCAAATACTGCTTCAGGAATACGTGATTCCATTGCAGGAGTTTTCACCGTAAATTCCCCCGATGCAAAAATGTGATGCATTGGAATTAAACGGAAGCTGTCTGGATTTGCAAGTACTGGTGCAGGTGCAACATAGCTACGTGCAGGACGTTTCGCCAAACGGTCGAATAAACGAATACCTGCGTCACCACCTTTTAAGTGACCACCCACGTTGTCTTGGAATTTGTTCCAAGCTTGTGGCGAGTTCCAACCTGCAGACCAAGCAAATGGTACAAGTGCCGCTGGCGTTTGATTACCCACATAACCTTCCATAGAGAATGTTAATGCTGAATCTACATCGACAGGTTGTTTTGGTTCGTGAATGGATAACGGTGCACGCATAGCGGTACGACCTGAGTAACGACGTGGTTCACGCGCAACTTTTAAGCCATGTACACGGAAGCCTGCATCTGGTGCAACATCTTGAATTGCTTCAAGTGCTGGAACATTCTTCACTACAGATTCAATCACGTCATCTAAAACAGTCCAAGCAATTGCTTTGCCTTTTAAGCCTGTTTCAAGTGCGTGTAACCAGCGCCAAGATTCTTTAATCGCCAATTCAGGTTTGTAGTAGCTTGGGTCATAAACTTGGAAGAAGCGTTGTGCACGACCTTCCTGACTCACCACCGTACCATCACCTTCCGCGAAGCTTGCTGCAGAAAGTACGATATTGGCTTTTTGCACAGTTGCGGTTTCAGCATGATCTAGCACGATGACATCTTGTGCTTTCGCTAAAGCTGCATCGACTTGTACTGCAGGTAAACGACGATATAAGTCATTTTCAACCACAATCACAGCATCATAATCTTGTGCAAATGCTTGCTCTAAGCTTTGCCCACCAAATATAGCCAAGCCCATTGAGTTCACTTCTGGCACAGTTAAGCTTAAACCTGCGTTTTCACCCAAGTTTTGTGCCACTTGTGCAGCCGCTTCCATAATGGCAGCGTCTAGTAAGCTTGTACCTGAAATCACCAATGGTTTTTTCGCAGCTTTTAACGTGTCAGCAATGGTTTGTGCAAATGCTTTCGCATCGTCATCTAAACCTGTGATCACGTCACCTGCAACCGCAGCAGCAATGGCAAAACCTAAACGTGCGATATCATTTGGAGAAGCAACCACTTCACCTGTTGCGACATCAGCTAAACGAGTTTGCGTTGCAGCCAAAATGTAAATTGGTGATTTTGCATCTTGCGCAATACGTTGCACAGGTTCAGCCAACCAATCTGGCGTACGACGCTCTGCCGCCATTTCTTTGGCTTTGTTTTTCGCCGCTTGACGAACAGACAACGCCATACGTGGTGCAGTTTGGGTTAAATCTTCACCCAAAATTAACACAGCATCGTAGTCTTCAATTTCACGCATACCCGGGTTGTAAATCCCTTCGGTTTGCATGATTGAAGCTGCAAGTTCAACCAAGTTTTGCTCTTTTTGCGATAAACCTGTTGAGTAGTTGTCTTGGCCAACCAACTCACGCAAAGCAAAGTTTGATTCAATCGATGCACGCGGTGAACCAATACCCAAAACTTTTTTGCCTTGAACTTTGGCAATAATCGTATCAAGTGCAGCATCTACAGAAACGGTTTCTACGCTCGCACCGTTACGGAACTGAGGCTGACGTGGACGATCTTCACGGTTCACATAACCTGTACCGAATCGACCTTTATCGCATAGGAAGTATTGGTTGACTTCACCGTTAAAGCGGTTTTCTACACGACGCAATTCGCCATAACGCTCACCCGGAGAGATGTTACAACCTGAAGAACAGCCTTGGCATACGCTAGGCGCATACTGCATGTCCCACTTACGGTTATAACGCGCAGAGTGAGTTTTGTCGGTGAATACACCTGTTGGACAGACTTCAGTCAAGTTACCTGAGAATTCAGATTCCAAAGTACCCGATTCAGGACGACCAAAGTAAACACGTGATGCGTTGGCATAGACACCAAAGTCTGTACCGCCTGCATAGTCTTTGTAGTAACGCACGCAACGATAACACGCGATACAACGGTTCATTTCATGCGCGATGAACGAACCAAGCTCTTGGTTATAGTGAGTACGTTTAGTAAAGCGGTAACGACGACGATCGTGCTGTGTCATTACAGTCATATCTTGTAAATGACAGTGACCACCTTCTTCACAGACTGGACAGTCGTGTGGGTGGTTGGTCATCAAGAACTCTACAATTGAAGCACGGAACTCAGTTGCTTCCTTGTCTTCAATCGAGATATAGGTATTGTCAGCAGCAGGTGTCATACATGACATCACCAAGCGACCACGAGTATCTTCAGGGTTCGCATATTGGGTCACGGCACATTGACGGCAAGAACCGACAGAACCTAAGGATGGATGCCAACAAAAGTACGGAATGTCGATCCCAAGGCTCAAACATGCTTGCAGCAAGTTTTCCGAGCCATTGACTTCGTACGATTTTCCATCGACATGAATTGTAGCCATAGTCGAATTCCTTAAGCTTGTTCTACGTTGCTAGCTTGAGCAGCAGGACGGCTATTTGCCACTTTTGCTTCAAACTCGCCACGGAAATATTTGAGTGCGCCCATTAATGGCTCCATCGCACCTGGTGCGTGAGCACAGAAGGTCTTACCAATCCACAATTTTTTGGTGAGTTCTTGAAGATGTTGAATGTCTTCTTCTTTCCCTTCGCCATTTTCAATTGCTTTGAGTGCTTTTACAGCCCACGGTAAACCATCACGACATGGGGTACAGAAACCACATGATTCGCGCGCAAAGAATTCTTCTAAGTTACGGGTTGCAGAAACCATACACTGGGTTTCATCGACCACCATAAGCAAACACGTGCCTAAACGTGAACCTGCCTTCATGATGCTTTCTGCATCCATAGGCAAGTCAATGTGTTCTGCTGCCAAGAAGTCGGTAGATGCACCACCCGGTAACCATGCTTTTAGCTTCAAGCCATCACGCATGCCACCCGCATAGTCTTCAATTACTTCACGTGCAGTCGTACCAAATGGAAGCTCCCATAGACCTGGGAATTTCACCTTACCAGAAGCACCGTAAATTTTTGTGCCAGGGTCTTTCGATTTACCTGCAGATAAACCGATATACCACTCTGCACCACGTAACATGATTGCAGGTAAGTTGTTATAGGTTTCTACGTTGTTGACAATCGTTGGACGACCCCATGCCCCTGCAACTTGCGGGAATGGTGGTTTAGTACGAGGGTTTGCACGACGACCTTCAAGCGAGTTAATCAATGCAGTTTCTTCACCACATATATAACGACCTGCGCCTGTGTGCACGTATAACTCAAAGCCCCAACCTGTACCTAAAATGTTTTCGCCCAAATAACCTTTGGCACGAATTTGCTCAATTGCTTCATTTAAGTACTGTGCAGCTTCGATGTATTCGCCACGAATAAAGATATAACCGTGTGTAGCTTCAAGCGTATAAGCTGCAATCAACATACCTTCAATCAGTTGGTGAGGAAGTTTTTCCATCAACAAACGGTCTTTGAAAGTACCCGGCTCCATCTCATCGGCATTACAAATCAGGTAACGTGGACCTGAATTGTCGTTTGGCGCCATCAGTGACCATTTGATCCCTGCTGGGAAGCCTGCACCACCACGACCTTTTACTGTCGCAGCTTTAATGACTTCAAGCACATCTTTAGGCGGCATAGAAATCGCTTTCTTAAAGCCCGCATAACCTTCTAGCGCTTCGTAATCATCTGCATTACGCACGTGCTCTTGCTTGCTTAAACGCCAAGTTAATGGATGCGTTTCTGGGTTACCGTCACCATAAATTGGTCTTGGTTCGGTATTCATACATACTTCTCCAATAACTGTTGCACCGATGTCACCTCAACTAAACCGTGAGTATCTTCATCAATCATCAAGGTTGGTCCCTTGTCGCAATTTCCTAAACAGCAAATTGGCAATAACGTGAAACGACCATCTGCAGTCGTTTGACCAAACTGAATGCCTAATTCACGCTGGAATGCTTCTGCCAGCGTTTCTGCACCCATCAAGAAGCATGCAATTGAGTCACACAATAAAATCACGTGACGACCTACAGGCTGGCGATAAATACGGTTATAGAATGTTGCAACACCTTCTAAATCAGCAACGCTGATGGTGAGAAGTTGTGCAATTGCATTTAACTGCGCGTCATCTACCCAGCCATTACGGCGCTGTACACACTTCAAGGCATCTAAAGATGCTGCACGTGGGTACGGATAATGACCAATGTGATGTTCAATTTCATGGATTTCTTCCGCAGTTAAAATCCCTTCAACATTCACACGTGGCTTTTTATCAGTCAAAATCATCATAATGCGTTTACCCCTTAGCGATCCACGTCTGCCATTACGACGTCAATGGTCGCTAAATAAATGATTAAGTCAGATACCAGACTGCCGTTAATCACAGAAGGCATTTGCTGTAAATGCGTGAAAGTTGGTGTACGAATACGGGTACGGTAACTCATCGTCGACTTATCTGAAGTCAAGTAATAGTTAGATGCACCTTTCACCACTTCTGCCATTACAGATGCTTCACCAGCAGGCATTACAGGACCCCAAGACACGCTTAAGAAGTGCGTAATCAAGGTTTCAATATCTTGTAATGTCTTGTCTTTTGGTGGTGGAACAGCCAATGGATGATCCGCTTTATATGGACCAGAAGGCATGTTATCTAGACATTGTTTGATGATTTTCAATGACTCTTCAATTTCACGGAAGTGAACCAATACACGTGCGTAAGCATCGCCTTCGTACTCTACTGGCACGTCAAAGTCATAGTTTTCATAACCACTGTATGGACGGTATTTACGCACGTCAAAGTCGATACCTGTTGCACGTAGACCAGTACCTGTTACACCCCAAGCCAAAGCAGATTTCGCATCATACTGTGCAACGCCTTGCGTACGACCCATGAATACTGAGTTGCGTAATGCCGCAGTGTAGTATTCATTCATACGTTTTGGCATCCACTCCAAGATTTCACGAATCAGGTGCTGCCAGTTGTTTGGTAGGTCGTGTGCGGTACCACCAATACGGAACCATGCTGGGTGCATACGGTAACCAGTAATGGCTTCAATCGCATCGTAGATTTTTTGACGGTCTGCGAACATATAGAATACAGGGGTCATACCGCCCGCATCCTGAATTGCAGTACCAATGAACAATAAGTGGTTATTGATACGGAATAATTCCGACATCATTACACGAATACATTGTGCACGATCTGGCACAGTAATACCTGCCAGTTGCTCCACACCCATCACATACGGCATGTTTTGGGCACAACCACCTAGGTAGTCCACACGGTCTGTATACGGAATGAATGAATGCCAAGTTTGACGTTCAGCCATCTTTTCCACACCACGGTGGTGATAGCCGATATCTGGCACACAGTCTTTCACTTCTTCACCATCCAACTGCAAAATTACACGGAACGCACCGTGCGCAGATGGGTGGTTAGGACCCAAGTTCAGGAACATGAAGTCTTCGTCTTTATTACCGCGCTTTAAGCCCCAATCTTCAGGCACAAAGCGAAGGTGTTCTTGCTCGAAGTCTTGTTTGGCTTGGTTCTGCATATACGGTGTATATTCCGTTGCACGTGCAGAATACTCTTTGCGTAACGGATGACCTTCCCAATATGTTGGCAACAAGATACGACGAAGCATTGGATGCCCTTCGAAGTTGATACCAAACATATCGTAAGCTTCACGCTCGTACCAGTTGGCATTTGGCCAAATGTTGGTTGCTGTTGGAATATTGAGATCACTCTCATTCAACGCAACTTTAATACGAATGTCCGTGTTACGCTCTAGCGATAACAAGTGATAGAACACAGTAAAGTCAGACGCAGGTAGACCATCGCGGTGAGTACGCAAACGCTCATCTACCGCAGACAAGTCGAACAACATCACGTATGGACGTGACACTGTACGCAAGAACATTAAAACTTCTTGTACACGTGCGCGCTCAACCCAGACTGTTGGAAAATCTTCAAAAGTCGTTTGCACATAGAAGTTCTCACCAAATTTGGTTTTGAGCTCTTCTACAATTGCAAATGCTGGGCGTGAATCAACTGCTGTTGATTCTGGCATAGCAATGTCAGTTTCAGCCATTGGCTTGGCTTCCTATTTAATACAAATTCAGTCAACCTAAACGACAACTACACCCGTCGGGTGCATCAATATTTGTACGTTTAAATTATTTAATTTCATCCATAGAGCGTAAGTTTTTCACCGCAATACGCTGCGCATTCTTACGGTCACGTTCTGGCATCATCTTCGGCTTATATACTGGCTTAAGATCATCACCAATCACCGCAGACAACGGACGACGCTCTAATTGAATTTGGTCTTGTAATAACATCAATGCTTGGATTAATGCTTCAGGACGTGGTGGGCAACCCGGAATGTACACATCCACAGGAATGATTTTATCCACACCTTGCACAACTGAATAAATGTCGTACATACCACCTGAGTTTGCACATGCGCCCATTGAGATTACCCACTTAGGCTCAAGCATTTGCTCGTACAAACGTTGAATTACAGGTGCCATTTTCACAAAACACGTACCTGCAACAATCATCAAGTCTGCCTGACGCGGTGAAGCACGAATAACTTCTGCACCAAAACGTGACAAGTCATGCACACCTGTTAAGGTAGTTGCATACTCTACGTAGCAGCACGATGTACCAAAGTTAAACGGCCAAACTGAGTTCTTACGTCCCCAGTTTACTGCTGTATGTGCCAAGTCCTCTAAACGAGTCATGAACACATTTTTATTCACTTCTTCTTCAAGCGGATCGGTTACGATCTGACGCTCTTGAAGTGGATATTGATCAGCATCGGGATTCGCACGGGTTAAGGTATATTTCATCCCGAGTTACTCCTTGTCAGATGAGGTAGTCGCAGATTTTTTTACACGACCAGAGGATTGAGCTGGAATTTGACCGGTAGGGTCCGTTACCAATTCTTCAATTGAGTTAAAGCGTGTGATTTCTGCAAGATCCATATTTGGCGAACCAATTTTAGGTTTAATCCCTGCTGCTTTACGCTTATCAGATGGAGCCCAGTTCAGCGCACCAGTTGATAATTCATAAATTAAGCCAACGAGTAAAACTAAAATAAATACAGCAGCCGTTGCAAAGCCCACCCAACCTACTTCACGAACAGAAGCTGCCCATGCGTATAGATAAAGTGCTTCTAAGTCGAAAACAACGAAGAAAATTGCAACCAAATAGAACTTTGCAGATAAGCGGATACGTGCTCCACCAGCACCTACAACACCCGACTCAAACTGCTCTTGCTTCGCACGCCCCCATGATTTACCCCCAAGGAGTAAAGGAACGGTCAGCATAAAGACGCATAAAAATGTAACGCCGATCACGAAGGCAATAATTGCCCATTCGTATGGAGTAATGGCACTCATGCGGGGATAACTCCTGGCAGGCCTATTTATTAACAAAGAATGTATGTATTGGCCTTCAAATACACCAAACACAAAATTAATCACGCCAATTGTACCTGATTTATGATTTCACTTGCTAGTTCATAAGTCTTAGTCTTTCGGATGATTTTTTATTCAAATACTTGATATTTTAGAATTCCACTACTCTGTAGGGCTACTAATCGCTTTAATGAATAGATAAACCATTTATGATTATTTTTTCCAAAACACCAATTGAGCGGTTCGTTGCAAAGTTTTTAAATTTATAGAGAGATCATCGCAACTTCAGGTTTCAGCTTAGTTTAAGCCGCACAAAATTTTGTGTAGTTTTTGCAACTTAGACCCTGAGTTTCTTTAATTTTTCACCCAGAGTGTGCTATTCCTAGTAAGCATTAAAAATTTGAATAATAAGGAGTAAACACATGAGCTTAGACTATACCCACAAACCAAATTACTTTATGTTTGCGCAATTATTTATTCGTCATTTGCAAAATTATTTTGAAAAACATCCCGATGCACAAAATGCAATTTTTGACCTACGCGATGTTTATGAATTATTTCGTCAAGACAAGGCTTCTGCCACCATTAATTTAGACGGCATTATGAATATTGCAGATGAATACCGACTGGAAACTTTACAGGGTGATCAAAAATTGATTAGTCACTATGCGATTGATCCGCAAAATAACTCTCTTTTGGTCGATTTTAACCGAGAGGCTTTAGATAGCTTAAAGCAAGGCAAAACAATTCTTGCTCCAGATGCAACACTTCAGGAATAAAAAGCAAAACAAGGAGTGAAATTTTAAACCTGTAAATATTTTAAAATAGACTTACTCCAAAGCAACATAAAAAAGCGAGCAAATGCTCGCTTTTGATTTTTTGGCACACCGCCAATTTACTTCAATTAAAAATCACTTTTTTTAAAGGCATCAGTAAAACCTAAAGCATCAATTAGCTTTTACGTGACAGTAAAAATTCTGAAATTTGCTGTAGCTCTGTTGCTGCAGCAGTATCAAAAAAGGCCAACGCAGCAAAAGCCTGATCATGTAACTGTTGAGCGTAAGTTTGTGCCTGCTCTAGCCCCATCAATGCAGGGTAAGTTGACTTTTCCACCTGCTCATCTTTGCCTGCAGTTTTACCAAGTACTTCAGTCTCTGAAATAATATCTAAAATATCATCTTGTACCTGAAAAGCTAGGCCAATCGCTTGTGCATATTCGCGCAGTTGCGGAATGGCTTTATCTCGTCCATCAAACACGGTCACAGCAGCCATCATCACTGCAGCAGAAATCAAGGCACCTGTTTTATTACGGTGGATACTTTCCAAAGTCGCCTGATCGACTTGTTTGCCTTCAGATTGTAAATCCATAACCTGACCACACACCATTTTTGAAGATGCTGTGGCTAAAATTTGCATCTGCTTGAGTACAATCCCTTGATCTACCGCAGCAGACTGATCAAACAAACGGCTGCCTAAAATTTCAAATGCCATCGACTGTAAAATATCGCCTGCCAACAATGCTGTATCTTCACCATACGCTGCATGGCAAGTGGGCTGCCCACGACGCAACAAGTCATTATCCATACATGGTAAATCGTCATGTGCCAGTGAATAGCAATGAATCAGCTCAATTGCAACTGCAGCACGGCGTACTGCCGCATAGTTCTGATTAGGTCTTAACGCAGCTGTGGCATAACACAAAGCTGGACGCACACGCTTACCACCCAACATGACGGCATGATGCACGGCAGACTTTAACGGTTCTGGCAATGCAAAAGCCTCTAAAGCGGTAAGCAAGTCTTGCTGAATACGTTGTTGGGCTGCGGTTAATGCATGCGCCTGTAAATCGTGAAGTGATGACACATTCGCCTCGAATTGTTGGTTCATGTCTGATAAGCAGTAAGCTGCTTTGTCTGTTGCAGCATTGTACCCATAATTCAATTTTTTTTAAGCCTTAACTGCACCGATATAGTATTTCAGCTACAAAAAAGCCCCTATCGAAATAGAGGCTGAATTTTGTTTAAATTTAAAATGTCAGGTTCGTGACCAATTTATTCAAGCGTTTCAGCAGGCACACGCACCCAGCCTTCCATCAAGACACGTGCACTACGGCTCATTACCGCTTTTTTTACTTGCCACTGTCCATTTTCCTGCACGGCTTGCGCACCAACGCGAAGCGTACCCGATGGATGTCCAAAACGTACCGCTTCACGCGCACCCCCACCTGCAGCCAAGTTGACCAATGTTCCCGGAATAGCTGCGGCTGTACCAATCGCGACTGCTGCTGTGCCCATCATGGCATGGTGTAATTTACCCATCGATAATGCACGTACCAATAAATCGGTATCTTCTACCTGAATTTGCTTTCCACTTGAAGAGACATAACTTTTTGGCGCAGAAACAAAGGCAATTTTTGGCGTATGCTGACGTTTTTCAGCTTCAGCAATTTCCTGAATCAGCCCCATTTGTTTAGCACCATAAGCGCGAATGGTTTCAAAACGTGCCAAAGCTTGTGCATCACCATTGATTGCATCTTGCAGTTCTGTGCCTGTATAACCAATTTCTTCTGCATTTAGGAAAATTGTTGGAATACCCGCATTAATAAAGGTCGCTTGGAATGTACCAATATCTGGCACATGCAAAGTGTCCACCACATTTCCAGTTGGGAACATTGCCCCACCTTCTTCGCCATCATCGGCAGGGTCTAAGAATTCAATTTGTACTTCTGCGGCAGGAAAAGTCACGCCATCCAACTCAAAATCACCCGTTTCCTGCACCTGACCATGCGTCACAGGCACATGCGCGATAATGGTTTTTTCAATATTTTTTTGCCAAATGCGTACGGTACAAATGCCATTTTCTGGAATTTTACTGGCATCGACCAAGCCATTGCTGATCGCAAATGCACCGACTGCAGCTGTTAAGTTACCGCAGTTGCCACTCCAATCGACAAATGGCTGATCAATCGAAACTTGCCCAAACAAATAATCGACATCGTGATCGAGTTGAGTGCTTTTGGCTAAAATTACGGTTTTACTGGTACTTGAGCTTGCACCGCCCATTCCATCAATTTGCTTGGCATAAGGGTCTGGACTGCCAATGACGCGCAATAAAATTTGATCTCTAATTTTGCCTGGCTGCTGTGCTGCTGCAGGTAAATCATCAAGTTTAAAAAATACGCCTTTACTGGTACCTCCGCGCATATAAGTCGCTGGAATTTTAACTTGTGGTGCAAAACGCATGAATTTTATTCCCTTGTTTTTGATTGTTATGGTCAATATAAAAAGACCCTTTTGCATGATAACGGTTTTTATTCAAAAGGTATCGTGGTCTTGACTTAAGTATAAAAAAACAACATTTGGTAAAATTTACCCTAGTCAGTCATCTTGATTTATAAGACAAAAATAAAATTAATATATTGATTACGCTAATTTTTAAAATAAAAACCAACTAAACTTATTTTTATAATTTGCATAAATTTAATTCATAAATGTATAGCTACTAGGCTAATGAAATTTGATCTATTACAATCTTGTCACTTTTTCATTGTCGGGCTGAATACTTTGAACAACGAGTCTTCACAACTTCAGCGTGGCTTAAAGAACCGCCATATTCAATTGATTGCCATGGGTGGCGCAATTGGTACAGGCTTATTCTTAGGTTCCGCGCAGGTCATCCAATCTGCTGGCCCTTCTATTATTTTGGGTTACGCCATTGGTGGTCTTATTGCATTTTTAATTATGCGCCAATTGGGGGAAATGATTGTTCATGAGCCCGTTGCAGGATCATTCAGTCACTTTGCCTATAAATATGCAGGTAAATTCCCTGGCTTTTTAGCAGGTTGGAACTACTGGATTTTGTATATTTTGGTGGCAATGGCAGAACTCACCGCAGTTGCCAAATATATTAACTACTGGTGGCCGCATATTCCTGCTTGGACTTCGGCATTGTTCTTTTTCATTGTGATTACCATTATTAACTTGGGCAATGTAAAGTTCTATGGTGAGTCAGAATTCTGGCTAGCATTCATTAAAGTCGCTGCTGTGGTTTCGATGATTGTGTTTGGTTTATATCTCTTACTTTCTGCAGATGCCAATTCAACCGCATCATTCAGCAACCTTTGGGCGCATGGGGGGTTCTTCCCGAATGGCTTTGAAGGTCTGTTCTTCATGCTTGCATTCCTCATGTTTGCCTTTGGCGGCATTGAGTTGATTGGTATGGCTGCCGCAGAAGCGCAAGATCCTGAAAAAACCATTCCTAAAGCCATTAACCAAGTGGTGTTCCGTATTCTAATTTTCTATATCGGTTCACTCACCATTCTATTGTCTTTAGTGCCTTGGAATCAGTTAGATTTAGGTGGTTTAGATAAAAGTCCATTCGTAATGATTTTTAGTCAAATGGGCATCGAATGGGCAGCGCACTTACTGAATTTCGTGATTTTGACTGCGGCACTTTCTGTGTATAACAGTGGGATGTATGCCAACAGCCGTATGCTGTTTGGTTTGGCCAAACAAGGTAACGCACCAAAAATTTTCCTAAAAGTGAATAAACAAGGTGTGCCAATTCCAGCAGTATTATTCTCTGCGGTATTAATTTTCGGCTGTGTATTGTTGAACTACTTTGTACCTGAAGAAGCTTTAAGCCACCTCATGTATATTGTTGTGGGTGCATTGGTTTTAAACTGGGCGATGATCAGTTTGACTCACCTCAAATTTACCAGCACACTGAAAAAATTAGCGATTCCAACCAAATTCCCTGCACTCTGGTCACCATTCAGCAACTATTTGGTTTTAGCGTTTATTGCAGTGGTACTTTATATTATGTGGACACAAGGCTTTAAAGAATCAGTCATTATGATTCCTCTATGGGTGGTCTTGATGTACATTTTATTTAGAGTGCTTAATGCGAAAAAACCTTAATTTGCATAGTACGCATAGTACAGATTTCTAAAAATTAAAAAGTTATTGCTTCGGCAGTAACTTTTTGCTTTTAAGCCCCCCTTTTAATAGCCCATAAATAAAGTGCTGCACTTAAAATAATTTAAATTCCAACCCATTCTTTTCAGTTGATATTTCAACTTTTTTGTAGCAAAAGCTACATCATTTACATTCTAAATGATAAAAAGACTCTACATGAGAAGAGTTCTTAGTTATCATTTGAGCACAAAATTTGTCGTGTGAATAAACTATGAATGCGTACGCTGCTCAACCTGCCAATGTCTTGACGATCCAACAGCTCAGTAAAAAGTTTGGTTCGCGTTTTGCAGTGCAACAAGCAACATGGTCAGCGATGAGTGGACAAATTGTGTGTTTATTAGGTCATTCAGGCTGCGGCAAAACCACAATGCTACGTCTGATTGCAGGCTTGGAAACACCAAGCAGCGGCACAATCCAACTGGAACAAAATACCTTGTGGAGTGAGCAAGCACAGATTCCTGCGGAAGCACGCAATATTGGTTTAGTGTTTCAGGATTATGCACTTTTCCCACATTTAAGTGTGTTAGACAATGTTATGTTTGGCTTAAAGAAATTTCCCAAAGCGCAGCGGGAAACCATTGCCAAACAAGCTTTAGCGCATGTTTCCATGTTGCATCATCAAGACACCTATCCATATACACTTTCGGGCGGCGAACAACAACGCGTTGCCTTAGCACGTGCCTTAGCACCAGAACCGCAAGTTTTGTTGATGGATGAACCTTTTTCAAATTTGGATCATCGTCTGCGTGATCAAATTCGTCAAAATACCATTCAACTCCTCAAACAAACTGCAACGACTAC
Organism: Acinetobacter sp. YH12131; assembly: GCF_013418635.1. Lineage (NCBI taxonomy): Bacteria > Pseudomonadati > Pseudomonadota > Gammaproteobacteria > Moraxellales > Moraxellaceae > Acinetobacter > Acinetobacter sp. YH12131. The sequence goes on along the minus strand of NZ_VPBQ01000004.1, from coordinate 122,940 downwards.
GGTTATCGTGACACATGACCCAGAAGAAGCATTGCAAATTGCCGATCAAATTATTTTGATGCATCAAGGGCAAATTATTCAAATTGGTTCACCGAAACAACTTTATTTACAGCCTAAAACGTTATTTGCTGCACGCTATTTTTCCGCATTGAATGAAATCCCAGCGCAAATCGATCACCAAGAAATTCATACCGTATTTGGCAAGATTGATTTGCCAGAACATACCACCGCTCAAGATTCACTGGTCTGCTGCTTCCGTCCGCATCACTTGCGTGTCAGCCAAACACCAAGTGAAAATGCGTTGCCCGCAAGCGTTGTGTCATCCAGTTTTATGGGTCATGCACAACAACTGCATCTAAAACTACGCGATCATGATCTCACGCTTTTAGCACAAGTGAACCACCTTCAAGATATTCAACCTACTGATCAGGTCTATGTTTCTGTCGATTTAAACAGCTGTTATTTCTTGGCGTCTGATGAACAATCACCCACTGCTTCATCTTCTACTCAAGCTGCTGTTCAGGTTTAAATTTTTAATTAGGAATACTGCATGAAACCACTGTCTAATTTATCATTGCTTGTTACAGGTTTACTTGCATTTGGTGCAAGTGTCGCACAAGCAGCGGAAGTCAATTTATACACCACGCGCGAACCTGTGCTGATTCAAACCTTATTAACCGAATTTACCCAAAAAACTGGGGGTAAAAGTCAATACGGTTTTTATTAAAGATGGTTTATTGGAACGTGTAAAAGCAGAAGGTCGTCGTTCTCCTGCCGATGTGATGCTGACTGTAGATTTTGGCAATTTGGTTGATTTAGTAGAAAGTGGTTTAACCCAGCGCGTAAGTTCTAAAACCTTAAATAGCGCAATTCCTGCCAATTTACGAGCTGCCAATGGTCATTGGTATGCTTTGTCGATGCGTGCACGTGCAGTCTACGCCTCTAAAGACCGTACACCGCTTAATGCGATTACTTATGAAGATTTAGCCAATCCAAAATGGAAAAATAAAATCTGTATTCGTTCAGGCAACCATCCATATAACACTGCTTTAATTGCAGCGTATATTGCCCATCATGGTGAAAAACAAGCCGAAACTTGGTTGCGTGGCGTGAAAGCCAATTTAGCACGCCCAGCAAGTGGTGGTGACCGAGATGTGGCGCGTGATATTTTAGGTAAAATTTGTGATATTGGCGTTGCCAACACCTATTATGTCGGCACGATGCGTACAGGTGACGCGGAACAAAAACGCTGGGGCAATGCGATTAATGTTGTGTTACCACGCTTTAAAAATGGTGGAACGCATGTAAACGTATCGGGTGCAGTGGTTTCTAAACATGCACCAAACCGTAAAGAAGCTGTACAACTGCTCGAGTTTTTAGCTTCAGATCATGCGCAAGCCATTTACGCACAAAACGGCTTTGAATACCCAGTCAAACCTGGGGTAAAAATTGACCCGATTATTGCTAGTTTTGGCAAACTGAATATTGATTCAATTCGTTTAAGCGATATTGCACGTCACCGTAAAGCCGCCAACTTATTGGTCGATAAAGTCCAGTTTAACCGCTAAAATTTCCTGCTTTTGTCTTACAGTGCAGCGCTTTGCACTGTAAGATGCTCTGCTGCTCCCTCCCCCTTATTTAGTACCTCTATCGCAATGCTTAAAAATAAATTTAATTTTTTATTTTCGCTCAGTGGGTTATTGACGCTACTCGCCTGTTTACCTGTGCTCGCTTTAATTTGGACAGCATTACAAGGTGATAGCGAAATTTGGGAGCATCTTCTGCGTTATGTAATTCCACACACGTTGGCAGAAACAGGGATTTTATTGTTGGGTGTGGGGATTCTCACCATCCTGATTGGTACAGGCAGCGCATGGATTGTAACAGCGTATCAATTCCGAGGTCGTGCATTTTTAGATTGGGCCTTACTGCTGCCTTTAGCCGTACCAACTTATATTATTGCGTATAGTTATATCGACATTTTGCACCCCATTGGCCCTGTGCAAAGCATCCTGCGGGATGGGTTTAATTTAGAATTACAACAGTTTTGGTTTCCTAATATTCGTACCGTTTGGGGCGGCATCTTCTTGCTTAGCTTTGTGCTGTATCCGTATGTGTATTTAAGCACCCGTGCAATGTTTCTGATGCAATCGGCCAGTTTAATTGAGGTTGCACGTACATTAGGATTAAAACCCGATCAAGTGTTTTTACGTGTTGCAATTCCACTGGCACGTCCTGCAATTGCTGTGGGCACTAGTCTGGTTTTAATGGAAACCATTAATGATATTGGTGCAACAGAATTTTTAGGCATTAAAACCTTAACTTTGTCGATTTATTCAACCTGGACCAATCAGTCCGATTTAGCCAGTGCCGCACAAATTGCCATTTTCATGTTGATGATCATTACCTTATTGGTGTTAGTAGAGCGTTTAGGACGACGTAAACAGCGCTATATGAACTCGGCTCAACGCAGCCGTTTAATGCCTGCACAATCGGTCAAAGGGCTTAAAGCGCTTGTGTTATTAGGCTTGGGCTTAATTCCTGTTTGTATTGGCTTTTTAATTCCCACCAGTCACTTACTTGTAGAATCTTACAAACGCATTCAATATGCAGGCTTTTCAGATTTCCTAATCCAAGCCTCAATCAACACACTAATCCTTGCCAGCCTTGCCACCGTCGTCACCATTTTGATTGGTTTCTTTATTGTCAGTGCGGCACGTTTTAGCAAACACAGCTGGTTTAGCCGTATTGCCAGTTTAGGTTATGCCATTCCAGGAACCGTTTTAGCGATTGGTCTCATGTTGGCTTTGGGCAAAATTGATCATGCCATTGCCGACTTTTTAGAATTTAAATTGGGGATACACACAGGTTTATTATTTCTCGGTACTAGTTTTACCCTCATTTATGCTTACGCTGTGCGTTTTTTAGCTATTTCGGTGGGCGGCATTGAGTCTGGCTATAACCGTATTCATGGTGTTTTTGATGATGCTGCACGCAATTTAGGGCAAAACAACTTTGCACTGTTGTGGCGTGTACACCTGCCATTATTACGCCCTGCTATTATTTCTGCAGCTTTATTAATTTTTGTAGATTGCATGAAAGAGCTACCTGCCACTTTGTTGCTCCGTCCTTTAAATATGGAAACACTCGCTACCCAGCTATATGCAGAAGCGTCTAGGGGCACTTATGAAGATGGCGCAGTAGCAGCTTTACTAATTGTATTGGTTGGGCTGATTCCTGTCATTCTTTTGGCAAAGCTTGGAAAAACCACACGTTAATGCACCCCATTTTGTTGCAAAATATGCCTTGCAACAAAATGAGTTTCAATAAAAAGTATTTTTTTTAACCAATTAAAAGCATTTAAACAATAGATTGATTTTTAAAATTTATTCTTTAATTTCAACCACTAACAAGCCAAAAACCCACACCAATTAGAACAAATACTCTATTCAGTGTGTTTTTTATACTGATTAGTTTTTTCTAGAGCATTTACTCTTATTTTAATTGTGATATTTTTGTCACATGGAGTAACAAATGGTCTCGGTTTGCACAAGTCGAAATCATCCTAAATGAAAGCTTAAAGCATCAACAAAAACTGTCATAAAAGACTTTATAGCCCAAGGGAAATGTATAATGAAATTAAAAGCACTTAGCACAGCAATGATTTTAGCAACTGTACCAATGACAGGTGCTTTTGCTGCAGCTCTAGATCGTTCTGGTCAATCTATGGCTGCGTTCTTACAACCGGGTAACTATTTTGAAGCAGGTATTTCTGTATTAGATCCGAGTGTTTCTGGTAATGTAAAAAGTGGCTATGTACCAGCAGGTGCACCTGCTGCTCTAGCTCCAGTATTTGGCTTAGAAAATACAAATGTTGGTGAAATGGCTGGTGACTACTATTTTCCTCATGCAGCTCTAAAACTTCAATTAACCGATAATTTTTCTTTCGGTTTAATTTACGATCAACCATTCGGTGCTAAAGCTGAATTTTCCGCTAATACCAAAACAACTCCACCAGCTGCGGTACTAGGTTCAATCAGTCCCGCTTTGGGTGCCTTTGGTGGTCAAGGAGCTTTTCACGATGGAACAGAAGGTTCTAAAGTTGAAGTTGATACTCAAAACCTCGCAATGGTTTTCGGTTTCCAACCAACTGAAAACTGGAATATCTATGGTGGTCCAGTGTATCAAACTGTAAAAGGTGACGTACAACTTCGTGGTTTAGCTTATGGTGGTTCAGCTACATTTGGTTCGTATAATGCTAATATGAAAGAAGATTCAGCAATTGGTTGGCTAGCTGGCTTTGCATATCAAATTCCTGAAATTGCGCTAAAAACTTCAGTAACCTATCGTTCTGAAGTTGAACATGAATCAAATACTAAAGAATCTTTTAAAACTGGTTTATTTGCAGGTTTAAATGCCGCACCAGATGCAAAAACAGAAATCACAACACCACAATCTGTTAACTTAGATTTCCAAACTGGTGTTATGGCAAATACTGTTGCTTTTGCTAATTTACGCTGGGTAAATTGGAAAGACTTCTCTATCCGCCCAGATAAATTTGGTAAAGCATCAGTTGTAGCTGGTCAAAACCCTGCTATTAATAAACCAACTGGTTTTGATATTGTTGGGTATACGGATGATCAGATATCTGCAACCGTTGGTGTTGGTCGAAAACTGAATGAGCAGTGGGCAGGTAATGTCTCTGTGGGTTGGGATTCTGGTGCAGGTGATCCTGTAACAACTCTTGGACCAACTGAAGGTTATTGGAACGTAGGCTTAGGTGTTCAATACTCACCTGCAGCTAACTACTTTATTGCGGGTGGTGTAAAGTACTTCATGCTTGGTGATGCTAAAGCTCAATCAGGTGCACAATTTGGAACGAATGAATATGTTGCAAATTTTGAAGACAACGATGCTTGGGCATACGGCTTAAAAATCGGTTACCGCTTCTAATCTATTGCTTTTCAAAGGAGCCACCCTTCAGGGTGGCTTTTTTTTCAACTAAAACTCCCATTTTTTATACGAGTGTTAACTAAATGTTCAAATTTAAAACACTTAAACTCATATTTACCCAAACATTACCCTAAAAAATTATTTAATAGAATTCATTTACTTAAGACTTTAAAATAGTACTTTTACTCTAATCAACTGCGATTTATAACTTATTCAGTTCATTTATTCTGCGAAGTTGAGCATTTACTCTTTTTTTAAATATGTTACTTTTCCTGCACTTTTTGTTACATAAAGCATCAGGGAACGACCATGAAGCTCAATAAAATCTATTCGGCTATTTTACTTAGCACTCTCCCACTTACACCTGCGCTTGCTGCTGGTTTAGACCGTTCCGGTCAATCTATTGCTGCATTTTTACAACCGGGTAATTATGCAGAAGCAGGTATTTCTATTTTAGATCCAAATGTATCTGGTCAAGACAAAGATAAACACCAAGCAGATGACATGGCAGGTGATTATTACTTCCCACACGCTGCATTAAAAGTTCAAGCAACTAACAAAGTGTCGATTGGTTTAATTTACGATCAACCTTTTGGCGCCGATGCTGAATATTTTGGGAACAATAATTTTGTTGAAAGTAGACCTGTACCATTTCAAGGCAGTACTTCTGTTGTGGTTGATACCCAAAATTTAAACCTGTTAGTGGGTTATCAACCTAATGAAAATTGGAATCTATATGCTGGTGCTGTATATCAGACAGTAGATGGTACTGTTATTTTACGTGGTACTGCATATTCAGCCTTTAATGGTTATGATTTTAAAACAGGTGAAGATGAGTCTGTGGGTTGGTTAGCGGGTGTTGCATATCAAATCCCTGAAATCGCACTTAAAGCTTCTCTTACTTACCGCTCTGAAATTGAGCATGAAATGACTGCTTATGAAAACTTTGGTGCAATAGGATTTACCCAAATCCCTACACTAGATGCAATTATGACGCAAATTAGTTCTACTCCAGGCAAAACACAACTAACAACACCACAATCTGTCAATCTAGATTTCCAAACGGGAATTATGGCGAACACCGTTGCATTTGCAAACCTTCGCTGGGTGGAATGGTCAAATTTTAAAGTACAACCCTACAAATTTGGCAAGCTTACTCAAATATTAGGCCAAGTTGGTTATGTACCCACCAAACCTAATGGATTTAACCTTATTGACTATAAAGATGACCAAATTTCTGCAACTGTTGGTGTAGGGCGTAAGTTCAATGATCGTTGGGGTGGTAATGTATCTCTAGGCTGGGATTCTGGTGCCGGCAACCCTGTTACGACCTTAGGTCCAACTGAAGGCTACTGGAGTGTGGGTACAGGGGTTCGCTACTCACCTACCGAAAATTATTTCATTGGTGCAGGATTTAAATACTTCTGGTTAGGTGATGCTGATGCCGTCACAGGTGCACATACGGAAGCAGGCAAGTTTGAAAATAATTACGCAGTTGCATATGGATTAAATATTGGCTACCGCTTCTAAATAGTTCACAGTTCATATCGCATAAAAACAAAGGGCATCAAATGATGCCCTTTGTTATACTCAGCTTCAGATTAAGCTGGAATATCACGTACAGAAGCACCACGAATTGCTTCTTTTAATGCTTCATAACCATGAATTGCAGGGAATTGTGGGAATTCTGCAATCACATTTTCAGGTGCATCAAATAAGAAACCATGATCCGCTTCACCTAGCATCGTTGTATCGTTATACGAATCACCTGCAGCAATTACACGGAAATTTAAACCGTGTAATGCTTTAACCGCCTGGCGCTTTTGGTCGGGTTGACGCAATTTGTATGCTGTAATCATGCCATTTTCATCTGTTTCTAACTTGTGGCAGAAAATTGTTGGCCAACCCAATTGCTTCATCAACGGATGTGCAAATTCATAGAACGTATCTGAAAGAATAATCAATTGGAAGTGTGTGCTCACCCACTCGACAAACTCTTTCGCGCCAGGGAATGGCCCCATATCCGCAATCACGGCCTGAATATCATTCAAACCCAAGCCATGCTGTTTTAGAATATTTAAACGCTGAGTCATCAACACATCGTAGTCAGGAATATCACGTGTAGTTGCTTCAAGTTCTTTAATGCCAGTTTTTTTAGCAAAGTTGATCCAAATTTCTGGAACTAACACACCTTCAAGATCAAGACATACGATTTCCATGGGTTCTCCCAAAATACCTGTAAAAATTTTTCCCTATCATAGCCGAAGATTTGTTATTTGCCTTGTTCTTTTTTAAATCTATTTCATTCATAAGCATTTATTTTTTAGTGATAAGACCTTTTTAGGAATTCCATTAAAATAATCCGCTCAAGAACAAAGATTAGCCCTCAAGCCGACTGCAGGAAGACTTATGCACACCATTCCCACCATAGACATTGTTGATGCACTCGCGACTGAATATGCCGATAAATCACCGAGCGAGATTTTAAAACTTGCTTTGAACCAGCAGGGTGAAGTTGCAATTTCTTTTTCTGGCGCAGAAGATGTGGTACTGATTGATATGGCGTCTAATTTAGGTTTGCCATTTCGTGTATTTAGTTTAGATACAGGACGTTTGCATCCTGAAACCTATCAATTTTTAGAAACTGTACGCAAATATTATAATATTGAGATCGAAATTTGCTTTCCTGAAACCGAAGCAGTGCAACAATTGGTTCAAGAAAAAGGCTTATTTAGCTTTTTTGAAGATGGGCATCAAGAATGTTGTGGGATTCGTAAAGTTCAACCTTTACGTAAAAAACTGGCAACACTAGATGGCTGGATTACAGGTCAACGTAAAGACCAAAGTCCAGGTACACGCCAAGATATTCCTGTCGTACAAGCAGATGCAGGATTTTCAGGTCCAGATAAACAATTAATCAAATACAATCCACTGGCAAACTGGTCAAGTAGTGACGTGTGGAATTATATTCGCATGATGGAAATTCCATACAATCGTTTGCATGAAAAAGGTTTTATTTCAATTGGCTGTGAACCTTGCACCCGGCCTGTGTTGCCAAATCAACATGAACGTGAAGGTCGTTGGTGGTGGGAAGAAGCAACGCACAAAGAATGCGGTCTACATGCTGGAAATTTAAAATAATACATCTATTACTACAATAAAAATCACAGTTTTACTGTGATTTTTATTGACTTGCGATGGCGCAAAAATCACTATATTTGTTTGATAAAAAAGATATACTGAATTAAATCTTATATAACTCTAAAAACCTTGTTCAGATAAGAACAAGCGTAGAAATTGCAGTGAGGCAATCCACAATATGCGTCCATTACACCCTATTGATTTTATTTTCCTATCACTCGAAAAACGTCAACAGCCCATGCATGTGGGTGGATTATTCTTATTCCAAATTCCAGAACATGCACCAGCCACTTTTATTCAAGACTTGGTTGCCGATATTCGCAATTCAAAGTCGATGCCTATTGCACCATTTAACAATAAGCTCAATGGTCTGTTTTGGGATGAAGATGAAGAGTTCGATCTCGATCATCACTTCCGTCATATTGCCTTGCCAAAGCCAGGCCGTATTCGTGAATTATTAACTTATATTTCACAAGAACACAGCTCGTTGATTGATCGCGCCAAACCACTCTGGACTTGCCATATTATTGAAGGTATTGAAGATAATCGTTTTGCGATGTTCTTTAAAATTCATCATGCCATGGTAGATGGTATTGCTGGCATGCGTTTGGTGGAAAAATCCCTTTCGCACGACGAAAATGCAAAAAGAATTGTACCACCTTGGTGTGTAGAAGGCCCACGTGCTAAACGCCTGAAAGAACCGAAAGTCAGCCGTTTAAAGAAAATTTTTGGTGGAGTTAAAGGTCAGTTTGAAGCAACCCCTCGCGCAGTTTATGAAGTATCACAAACTGTTGCCAAAGATATGGGACGTAACCCCGATTATGTTTCTAGCTTCCAAGCACCAAGTACCATCTTAAACCAACGTGTGAGCGCCTCACGTCGTTTTGCCGCGCAATCTTTTGAGTTTGCACGTTTGCATCGCATTGCTAAAGCTTTGGGCGTAACCATTAATGATGTGGTACTGGCAATTTGCTCAGGCGCATTGCGTGAGTACTTACTCAGCCAATATGCTTTACCGAAAAAACCTTTAATTGCGATGGTGCCTGCCTCTATTCGTGATGACGATTCTGAAGTATCTAATCGAATCACCATGATTTTAGCCAACTTGGGTACGCACAAAGAAGATCCGCTTGAGCGTTTAAAAATTGTGCGCCGCAGTGTACAAAATGCCAAGCAGCGTTTTAAGCGCATGAATGCCAATCAAATTATGAACTATAGTGCTTTTGTTTACGGCGCTGCTGGTTTAAATATTTTGTCAGGCATTATGCCAAAGCGTCAGGCCTTTAACTTGGTTATTTCCAATGTACCTGGCCCACGTGAACCTTTGTATTGGAATGGTGCAAAGCTAGATGCACTATACCCTGCTTCAATCGTGTTAGATGGACAAGCTTTAAACATTACCATGACCAGCTATTTAGACAAATTAGAAGTTGGTTTAACTGCTTGTCGTCATGCCTTACCGAAAATGCAAAACTTATTGCAACACTTGGAAGATGAAATTCAGCGTTTTGAACAGATTATTGATGCGCCTGAAGGGGTCAATAAAATCGTGGATTGATACGTCAATCCATCAGAAAAATAATTCAATAGAATCAATTAAGGGGCAATTGCTGCCCCTTATTTTTGAATAGTACGACACTGTTTTAATAATTGCTGACAAACCGCGCTAACCATTGCGGTGGTAATTTGAGTTTCTTTACCTTGCTCATCCACAATATAACCGTTATGTGTCACTTTACGATCTAATACTTTTAAACTCTTTTGAATCACAACTTTACTCATACCCATGACATACCTCATTTGCTAAACCGAGGGAGATGTTCGGCTTTGGCTACTCTGTATGCTTAGTATTGAGAATTCACTCAAAAAAGTAAAATTTCAGATGTAACAACTGTTTAGCGATATCCTGTTACAATTTCAGCTCAAAATGATATCGTATTGCTCTTGCGTATATAAATTTTCCACCTGAAATTTAATCACACGGCTGACAAAGTGCTCTAAATCCGCCACTGCTGGCGCTTCGGCAGTTAACAATCGGTCAATCACCGATGGGTGCGCAACGACAGTAAAGCCACGTTGTGATTCGAATGCGCGTGCATATCTTAAAATTTCTCGAAAAATTTCGTAACATACTGACTCTGCTGTTTTGACATATCCCCGCCCCTGACAAGTTGGACAGGCTTCACAAAGTAAATGTTCTAAAGATTCACGGGTGCGTTTACGGGTCATCTCGACCAAGCCCAATTCAGACACTTGGGTAATTTTGGTCTTGGCATGATCTCGTTCAAGCATTCGCTCAAACTGACTCAAGACTTCATCACGATGCTGTACTTCTTGCATATCAATGAAGTCAATAATGATGATGCCACCCAAATTACGCAAACGTAACTGGCGGGCAATGACCTGTGTCGCTTCCATATTGGTTTTAAATACGGTGTCTTCTAAAGTCCGACCACCGACATAAGAACCCGTATTCACATCAATGGTGGTCATGGCTTCGGTCTGATCAATCATCAGATAACCGCCTGACTTTAATGCCACACGGGTTTGCAACGCTTTTTGAATATCTTCTTCGACATTGTATAAATCGAACAGTGGACGCTCACCAGGGTAATGAATCAGGCGATTGTGCATATTGGGCACAAACTCATCCACAAATTCTTTTAATTTGGCGTGAATTTCACGTGAATCGACATAAATTTTAGCGGTGTTATCATTTGCCAAATCACGAATTACACGTTGCGGTAACGGCAACTCTTCAAAAATCAAGGAAGGCACAGCAATGCTTTTTTGTTTACGCTGAATGTATTCCCACAATTTTGCTAAGTAACACATATCTTGCACTAAAGCCGTTTCATCGACGCCTTCGGCAGCTGTGCGTACAATCACTGAACCTGGCAATTTATGCTCGGCCTGAATGGTTTCGATGATGCCGCGTAGGCGCTCACGTTCTTCACTCGATTCAATGCGTTGTGATACGCCAATATGACTGCCATACGGCATTAGAACCAAATAACGTGAAGGAATGGAAAGATCTGTGCTTAATCGTGCGCCTTTAGTACCGAGCATATCTTTCATCACTTGCACGGTTAGAATTTGCCCAGGCTGCAATAATTCAAAGACATTCGGTGTAGGTTGGCTGCGCGGCCAAATCATGTCATTGATATGCAAAAAAGCAGTACGCGATAAACCAATATCGACAAAAGCGGCTTGCATGCCTGGCAGCACGCGCACCACTTTGCCTTTATAAATATTGCCCACCAAACCACGCTTGGCTGTACGCTCAACGAATAGTTCATTGACCGTGCCGTTTTGAATTAACGCCACCCGACACTCCATCGGTGTGACGTTAATCAACAACTCGTCAGACATAATAAAACTCAAAACATTATAAAAATTTTTGTGCAGCAGTTAATTTAGTGCCTTAACTGTCTGTAATAACTGTACGGTTTCATGCAAAGGTAAGCCCACCACATTACTGTAGCTCCCTTCTATGCGCGGAATATAACGTGCTGCAATGCCTTGAATTGCGTACGCTCCCGCTTTGCCAATCGGCTCACCTGTTGCCCAGTAACTTTCCATATCATCTAGGCTAAGCGATTGAAATTCAACCTGTGTACGTACCACTATACTGGATTTTTTCTGTTTTGTACCCACACAAACTCCTGAAAAAACATCATGTTTTCGACCAGAGAGTTGTGACCAAATGGCAAAGGCATGCGCCTTAGACTCAGGCTTACCCAAAATCTGCCCATCTACCCCTAAACTAGTGTCGGCAGCAATCACAATAGCATCAGGAAATAGCCGTAAAACCGCATCGGCTTTGGCACATGCCAACCGCTCAACATACGCGGCAACATCTTCGCCCGCTAAAATAGATTCATCGATGTCTGGACTGTAAATTTCAAATTCCAGCCCAAGCTGTTGCAGGAGTTCCCGACGGCGCGGTGAACTTGAGGCAAGAATTAAATGCGCCATTTTCGCAAGAAATAATACAGCACAGGCCAGAGCAAAATACTACTCAGCAAAGGTTGCCAATGACGGGCAAATGGGAACTGAATCCCACCCATGACTTGCATCACCCAAATCAGGGCGAGGTGAGCCAAAATTGCGATTACACTAATGACCCATAAATTCGCAAACGTCATAATACGGCGCTCACGAGTCAGGAAACGCGCCACAAAAGTAATCACCACAAAACTTAGGGCATTCATGCCCAAAGGTGCATCGAGGAGCAAGTCTGCAAACAAGCCTGTACCAAATGCAAACCAAATACCACACCAAGTTGGTTGCCCAAGCACCCAAAACAAGGTCACCATCAACATAAACAATGGTCGCCAACCCGAGCCTGTATAAGACAGCGGATACACCATGAGTACAGATGCAGCAATTACAGAAAAAATAATCGGAAATAGTGGATCTTTATTCTTGTTTTGTCCGAGTCGGGTTTGTCCAATTTTAGCGATTGGCATTTGGCTGCTCCTTCGCTAAAGATTCTGAGAACAGCACCACCACATGATGACCACCCGCCAATTGTGCTGCAGGCATCACATCAATTTGTGCAAACTCACCAGAATTATGTCGGCTGATTTTGGCAATGCTTCCAACCAAATATCCTGCAGGGAAATGCTCGCCCAAGCCTGAGCTATAGACTTTCTCTCCAACCTGAATATTGGCACTGGTCGGTACATATTCCATTTTCAAACGCCCTAAATCGCCCGTACCCGACACAATGGCTCGCATGCCTGTATGTTCCAAACGCACTGAAAGTGAGTGTTCTTTGTCAGAAAGCAACATGACACGGCTACTGTGTGGATACACAGCAATGATCTGCCCCATAATGCCTTTATCATCCAAAACGGTTTGCCCGACTTTGAGCTGATTTTGTGAACCACGGTTAATCACAATAATGTGGCGCAAAGGATCGGCATCGGTACCAATTACTTCAGCAATTTCCATGCGTCCATCAATGATTAGAGGCGTATCGAGTAGACCACGCAGGCGGGTATTTTCTGCAGAGAGTTCAGACAATTTTTGCAAACGGACTTGAGCCTGTAATAGCTCTGCCTGCATCGCGGTATTTTCACGACGCAATTGAGCCTCAGACTTACTTTGTTGACTTAGCCATTCTCGCGACAATACAGGATAGCTTGCAAGGGCATAAATTGGGTTATATGCCGCATACAAAACATCACGTGCGGGTTGAATTACATGAGGTACACGCCAGTTAAAAAACAGGATGACCAAACAAGTAATGACCGCAATGATAAAAGAGCGAAAAGATGGCGGTTGTCTGGAAAACAGATTTGTTTGCACCGCCGAATCCTATGTATTAGCCAACAAATAACATATCGTGGTTTGGATTATCAAAGAATTCCAAGACCTTACCGCCACCACGGGTCACGCAAGTTAATGGTTCTTCTGCAACTACCACAGGCAAGCCTGTTTCTTGTGCCAAAAGCTTGTCTAGGTTACGCAATAACGCACCTCCACCAGTGAGCACAATTCCACGCTCTGCAATATCGGAAGAAAGTTCTGGTGGAGTTTGTTCCAGTGCAGATTTTACTGCCGATACAATGCTTTGTAACGGATCAGAAATAGCTTGGGTAATTTCATCAGAAGTTACAGTAATGGCACGTGGCACACCTTCTGCCAAGTTACGACCACGTACTTCAATTTCCAGTGGTTTAGCACCTTCATCTGGCAATGCCATGCCAACTTCTTTCTTAATAGTTTCTGCTGTGGTTTCACCAATCACACAACCATGTGCCTTGCGCACGTAGTTAATGATTTGCTCATCAAACACATCGCCACCAATACGCAATGAATCTGAATAAACACAACCTTGTAATGAAATAATCGCGATTTCTGTCGTGCCACCACCAACATCTACCACCATTGAACCACAGGCTTGCTCGACTGGCATACCTGCGCCAATTGCTGCTGCCATTGGCTCTTCAATTAAACGTACATCACGTGCGCCTGCGTTAAACACGGCTTCACGAATCGCACGGCGCTCTACCAAAGTAGATTTGCATGGTACACACACCACTACACGCGGTGCAGGTGGGAATAAACGTTTTTCATGCACTTTGCCAATAAATTGGTTCAGCATGGTTTCAGTCACTTCAAAATCAGCGATGACACCATCTTTCATTGGGCGAATTGCAGAAATGTTTGCAGGGGTACGACCCAACATTTGTTTGGCATCAAGACCGACTGCGGCAACAATTTTCTGTGAACCGCTGTGACGAATTGCCACAACTGTCGGTTCATTTAATATAATGCCTCGTCCTGGCGCATAAATAAGTGTATTTGCTGTACCTAAATCAATGGCTAGGTCTGGCGAAAACAAGCCAATTAGTCGTTTTAGAATCACGGAGTCGTTCTCGATTAAACTTTATGTGGACGCAAGTTGGCAACTTTAACTAAATGTGGTGCGTTGAACAAGTCAATCGCTTATTATAACGCACGATATTTTGAAATTTTTTATTAATACTGATTTTAGGTGATGTTATGTCTACCTCGGATGCTCAGCATTCTGCAGATTTAAATGCACAAACAGTTTCAGCAATTGCCCATCTTGCTCGTCTTAAACTCAATGATACGCAATCTGCTGAGTATGCTCAAAGTCTAAATAAAATTTTAGGCATGATGGAAAGCTTAAAAGGCATAAATACCGATGACGTTGAGCCTTTAAAAAGCCCATTTGACCACCCTCAACCATTACGTGAAGACGTCGTAACCGAACAGAATCATCGTGAGCAATATCAAGCTGTTGCCCCTGCAGTTCAGGATGGCTTGTACCTTGTTCCACGTGTGATTGAATAATTTATTCGGCTGTTACATTTTGACTTCATAAAAAGGTAAAAGAATTTTTCTCATGACAGATTTACATCGCTTATCGATTCGTGAAATCTCTGAGGGTTTAGCGGCAGCCAAATTCTCCTCTCGCGAACTAACAGAACATTATTTAAAACGTATTGCCAAAATTGATCCGCAAGTGCGCTCTTATGTCACCGTGACCAATGAAGTAGCACTGGCACAGGCGGATGCAGCCGATGCATTACGTCAGGCGGGTCAAGCGACAGCACTGACAGGTATTCCTGTTGCACATAAAGATATTTTTTGTACCCAAGGCATTAAAACCTCTGCGGGTTCAAAAATGCTGGACAATTTTATCTCGCCTTATGACGCAACTGTGGTGGCACAAGGTAAAAATGCAGGTTTGGTCACTTTAGGTAAAGTGAACATGGACGAATTCGCAATGGGTTCAACCTCTGAAAGTTCGTTCTATGGCGCGACTAAAAACCCATGGGCACTTGACCATGTACCAGGTGGTTCATCAGGTGGTTCGGCTGCGGTCGTAGCGGCTGATCTTGCACCATTTGCTACAGGTACAGATACAGGCGGTTCAATCCGTCAGCCTGCGTCTTTCTGTGGTTTAACAGGTCTAAAACCAACTTACGGACGTGTTTCACGTTACGGCATCATTGCTTATGCATCATCTTTAGATCAGGCAGGTCCAATGGCACGCTCTGCAGAAGACTGCGCATATTTAATGAATGTGATGGCAGGTCATGACGCCAAAGACTCAACCTCTATGGATAAAGCGGTTGAAGATTATGTCGCGAACCTGAATGCAACAACGCTAAAAGGCTTACGCATTGGTATTCCGAAACAATATTTCAATGTGGCAGGTTTAGATGCTGCGGTGAAAGCACGTGTTGAAGAATCACTGAAAAAATTAGAAGAATTGGGCGCAGTATTGGTTGAGATTGATCTCAACATGACTGAAAGCTACGTGCCAACTTACTATCTAATTGCCCCTGCAGAAGCATCGTCTAACCTTTCTCGTTACGATGGTGTGCGTTATGGCTACCGCGCAGAAAATCCTCAAGATATTTTAGACCTCTACAAACGCTCACGTTCTGAAGGTTTTGGTGCAGAAGTGCAACGTCGTATCTTGATTGGTACTTATGCTCTTTCTGCTGGTTATTACGATGCTTATTACGTGAAAGCGCAAAAAGTCCGTCGTTTAATTCAGCAAGACTTCTTAAAAGCCTTTGAACAGGTCGATGTGATTGCAGCACCAACTGCACCAACAACTGCCTACAAAATTGGCGCGTCTTTAGACCCAGTTGAAATGTATTTGGGTGATATTTACACCATCGCGGTGAACTTAGCGGGCTTACCTGCAATTAGTGCGCCTGTTGGTTTTGACCAAGATCACTTGCCTGTAGGTTTACAATTGATTGGCAATTACTGGTCTGAATCACAACTGTTATCTGTGGTACATCAGTATCAACAAGCGACCGATTGGCATACTCAACGCGCTGCAATTGCTGAGGAGAACGCATAATGGCGAAGAATACTGCTAAACCCAAATCAAACCTGATTGATGGCTGGGAAGTCGTAATTGGTATTGAGATTCACACTCAGCTTGCAACCAATTCTAAAATTTTCTCGGGCTCATCAACCGAATTTGGTCAAGACCCAAATACGCAAGCCAGCCTTGTTGATTTAGCTATGCCGGGCGTCTTGCCTGTGTTGAATAAAGAAGTGGTGGATTTGGCAATCCGTTTTGGCTTGGGTATTGATGCCTACATCGACCAAGCCTCTGTATTTGCACGTAAAAACTACTTCTACCCGGATTCTCCAAAAGGCTACCAGATCAGCCAGATGGATAACCCGATTGTAGGCTTGGGTCATATCGACATCCAACTTGAAGATGGCACAACCAAACGCATTGGCGTAACCCGTGCACACCTTGAGGAAGATGCGGGTAAGTCGATTCATGATCAATTTGAAGGCATGTCAGGTATTGACCTCAACCGTGCAGGTACGCCTTTGCTTGAAATTGTATCTGAACCCGATATGCGTTCGGTTGAAGAAGCCGTAGCTTATATTAAAGCGATTCATACACTGGTACGTTGGTTAGGTATTTCTGACGGTAACATGGCTGAAGGTTCATTCCGTGCCGACTGTAACGTGTCATTACGCCGTCCGGGACAACCTTTCGGTACACGTTGTGAATTGAAAAACCTGAACTCATTCCGTTTCATTGAACAGGCAATCAATGTTGAAATTGAACGTCAAATGGAAATCTTGGAATGGGATGGCACCATTGATCAGGAAACACGTTTGTTTGACCCTGTGAAGATGGAAACGCGTTCAATGCGTTCGAAGGAAGAAGCGAACGATTACCGCTACTTCCCTGATCCAGATTTGTTGCCTGTGGTTATTCCAGATGCGCAAATTGAAGCCATTAAAGCGACTATGCCTGAGCTTCCTGCTGCACGTCGTGCACGTTTCGTGGCGGACTTTGGTGTAACTGAGTACGATGCGCACGTGCTTACATTGACTCGTGAAATGTCAGAATTTTACGAAGCTGTAGTTGCTGCAGCAGGTGGTACGGCACACGGTAAAATTGCAGCAAACTGGGTGATGGGTGAATTCTCAGGTGCTTTAAACAAAGCAGGCTTAGAGTTGGCGGATTCCCCTGTTTCGGCTGAACAGTTGGGCGGCATGATTGCACGTATTGTGGACAACACCATTAACGGTAAGATTGCGAAGCAAGTATTCGGCTTTATGTGGGACGAAGGCAAATCTGCGGACGAAATTATTGCGGAAAAAGGCTTGAAACAGGAAACTGATACAGGCGCGATTGAAGCAATTATTAAAGACGTACTTGCTGCCAATGAGAAGATGGTTGAAGAGTATAAATCTGGTAAAGAGAAAGCTTTCAACGGTCTTGTGGGTCAAGTCATGAAAGCTGCGAAAGGTAAAGCCAACCCTGCGCAAGTGAATGAGTTGATGAAGAAATTGATTGGTTGATTTATTCGCTAATCATTTGATTTCATGTTATAAAAAACCTCGCACAATGCGGGGTTTTTTATGGCTTACTTCAATCTACTACAGTGCTATTCAGAACAAGAAATAGATACTTTAGATAATAATTTTATATCCATTACTTATAGTACCAGTCGTTTCGCTGAATATACAGATGAGCCTATTCGATTAAAATTCAAAGAACTAACAGAAGAGTCTTTACTAATCTTACGTAACTTCCCTTGCTTTATCTGTTTTGAAAACTTTCAAGATTTTGTGGCAATAGCAGAATTACGAGAGACAAAGTTAAATAATGATAATAATACTATAACCGCAACTTTTAGATTACTATCAGATAAAATATCAACATTAAAACCTAAAGAGGGACATACTAATAGATATACTTATATTTGTGATTTAGAAGAATTAGAAAAAGCATTAAAATTTGAGGGTTGGGAAAAAACCAGAACACATTGGGCGATTAAAAATTCTAATTTATTTGAAAAATTAGCACCTCTTAATATCTTTTCAAATTTAGAAGAGATAAAAGAAACTTTTCCAAATCAAAATATTGACTTACTAAGTCCACCTCAAATTATTGGTCATATAAATGTATCAATTGAAACTAGTTTTAGCGTAGAAGCTGAAATTATTGTTACACCACCATATATAAATAGTATTTCTACTTATATAGAAAAAATTAAAGATATAAATACATTCATTGCTAGCAAAAAAGAAAATAGCGAAGTCTTTTATAGAGGTCATGGAAAATTTTCGTACCAATTATTACCATCACTTTTACGTGAAGATCCCAGTGGCAAAGGAAAAATTTATTTAGAAGGTGAACATCTGTTATTCCGTGAATTACTCACAATGGAACCTAATTCATTCAGTAATGACATCAGTGGTTTTGACATCCTCACACGAATGCAACATTATGGAATGCCAACTAGATTGCTTGATATATCTAGCAATCCATTAACTGCACTCTACTTTGCTTGTGAAAATTTAAACCACAATGAAGATGCTGAAGTTGTAATAATTTCCGTAAAAAAAACAGATATATGTTTTTATGATTCTGATAAAATTTCTTGTTTAACAAATTTAGCAAAACTTACTTCTAATCAGAAAGATCAACTATCCCAATATATTATTAATTGCCAAAAAAACGACTCAACCAAAACCCATCTAAATGAGTCTGATCTTAATCAGAAAGTTTATGAACAATACTTACACTGTATATTAAATGAAAAACCATACTTCAAACCTAGAATTGAAATCAAAGATCTTAAAAATACCTTCTGTGTAAAAGGTCGGTTAAACCAAGAAAGAATTATTGCTCAATCAGGCTCTTTTCTAATCTTTGGTTTAGATGCAGAAGCAATACCAGAACATGGTAATAATGATTTCACCGTTCATAAAGTCAGAATAAAAAAAGATGATAAAAAGCCAATATTAGATGAATTAGATTTACTCAACATCAACCAAAGAACGGTTTATCCAAGTATTGAAAATTCAGCAAAATATATCAAAAATCGATTAGAAAACTTTAAAATATGACCATCAAAAAAGTATCCTCCATCGCCAAACTCGAAGACTTAGGACGAATTCAACTTTCAAAGTCTTTCTTTATGCGTGACTTCCTCTATAGCGAAATCGCTAATTGGTATGGTGTACCCAACTTCCCCGACCATCCTGACATTGCCATTCGCACAGGCAAAGAACTCTGCCAACAACTGCTCGAACCACTCCAAGATAAATTTGGACGAATTGCGATTCGCTCCGCTTATCGCTCACCAAGCGTGAACCAACTCGGAAATGAAAAAGGACATAACTGCGCAAGTAATGAGAAAAACTTTGCCAGTCACATTTGGGACTATCCCGATGCAAAAGGTTATGGGGCAACGGCGTGTATTGTCATTCCATCATTTTTAGCACTGTATGAAAAAGATCAAGTCAATTGGCAACAACTCGCCTATTGGATTCATAATAATTTGAATTACAACCATCTACAATTTTTCCCAAAACTTTGTGCATTTAATATTGGCTGGCATGAACAGCCTGCACGAGAAATTTATAGTTATATTCAGCCCAAAGGCTATTTATTACGTGGTGAGGCGATAAATAAAGAATTTGAGCAGTTTTATCCTGATCTTATTTAGTTTTATCTTTTAAATTACCCCTCCCCCTTGCGCAGCAGTACTGCTCATCCAAGTGGGAGAAGGAGCTTCCATTACAAATTAAATGCCATCAAAACTTTAATATTGGAAAGGTCTTTAAAACAAGCACTAGTGATAAACTGCACTGTGGTGCAAGGGAGAGATAAATATTTAAATTTTAAAATGAAGAGCAGATCAGAAATTATGCGCTCCTCATTTCATTCCTCTCAACATATTCTTAGCCCCTGCATGATTATAATTATTGGCTAAATTCTGCAAAATACGTTTCGCCTGCACATCTGAATTTGGAAAACGACTCCGATAACTCGAAACACCCGTTAAACAACGTGCCACCAACATGCCAGATTCTGTATAAATACGTGTCCCTTCCGCGCCTTGTAACTTGCCATAGTTATAAGCACGTTGCGCATTATTACAGGCATTAATTTGATTACGCCCATTGTTTAAATCGCGACGTGCCGCGACATATAAACGTGTCTGTTGCTGTTGCGGTGTTTCAACCACACGTGGTGGAGCTGTTTTTACTGCTGCAGCCACTGGCTCTTTTTTCTCTTCAGGTTTTTCTTTCACTTCCGCAACTTTGGTTTTATTTATTGTTTTGGGATTACTTGGAGTTGCTTTAGGTCCTGCCTTTGCGGATTCAGAAGTCGCACGGTAAAAACGTCGCGCTTCATCTTCAGACATTATTTTAGTGACCAAACTCACCACTCGCGCTTCACCACGCTGTTCCAACTGGCGCTCTGCCACAGGCTCAATAGATACAATCCAGCTATCACCCTGATTACCTACACAACGGTATGCCCCAATCCCCTGTTTTACATCTCGATACGTATTGAGTAATTTTTTAGACCATGCATTTTTGACTAAACTCATTGAGCTTTTATAGGCAAGCGTGAGGCGTCCATTTTGTGACTGACAATAGCTGCCCATATATTTACGTGGAATCATAGATTCAGCAGGTTGTTCTTTACGCTGTGGCCCCCAATAATAGACATATTCTTTAGCGGCACCACTCGGCTGATTTAATTTTTTTTGAACAATCAGTTCTTGTGGAGATGCAAAATGCTTCACCGAATTTGGGCTATATTGATCGACTGTTGCACAACCAAATAATAGGCTGCTCATCCCCCCAATTAAAAGTATTTTTTTGCAGGTCACGTTTCAATTCTCAATTGTTTTTATAGGAATGAAAATATATGAATTGGCGGAAAATAACAAATCTAACACCTTGATTTTATAGTTAAATAATCATCGCTTTATTTGAATCGAGTTTGATATTTTTATAAAACAATCCAATTCATCACAGTTTTTTATGATTTTGAACACTAACACTCATATTATTTTATACAACTGTTCAGATCTATTTATATTTAGCAATCATGGTTCTGAACATGTGAACGCGACATCCATAACAAATCATGGATGTCGCCATCACAATTATTGATCCAATGTAGATTCAAATGCTTTTAATCGCTTATAGATAGACAAGAGCTCAATAATGGTTGGCCAAGATGCAATCAGATACTGAAAAGATTCACGGACTTTGCCAAATACGTTGGCAATTTGCATCATTAAACCCAATGTAATTGCACCTGCAGCAATACTTGGGAACAACACAAATAAACCATAAATATTGTCCAATTGCATATACCAAATGCGTACCAAGTTAAAATAGGCATAGTGGAAATATAAACGGAAATAGTTCAAACGTACTTTGCTAAACAGTTCTTTTAAACTCAGCGGATCGGCACGTTCAGCGTGATCTTCACCATAAACCAATTCTTTACGATAAGCCGCCTCAACTTTTTGGTTATTAAACTCCAGACCTGGTAACTTCGCACCCACCACAATTAACACCACTGTACCAAATACTGCCCAACCCACTGCAGCCCAAACTAAAGCATATGGAATTTCTCCTATTATAGGCAGGGCTTTGACATGCACAGACAAACTAAACAGCACAGGTAAAAATGCCAACAAAGTCATTAGGGCTTCGACTAAATTTACCCCTAAAGTTTCCATGGTTTTTGCAAAGCGCATGGTATCTTCTTGAATACGCTGTGAAGCCCCTTCAATATGTCTGAGTTTTTCCCAATGTGCGGTGTAATAATTATTCATTGCCGTACGCCAACGAAAAACATAGTGACTAACAAAAAATAAATTCAAAACCATTAAGGTCACTGCCACCATGGCAATGTATAAAAAGGTCAGCACACCTGCATAGAGTTCATTGACATCTCCACCGCCACTACTGAGCATTTTTTGAATCAGGTCATAAAATGGGTTATACCAAGCATTCACCACAACATTGACTTGTACCCCAAACCAAATATTAAACAAGATGAATGCCGATCCCCATACCGACCATCGCTGCCATGGGTGATTTGCTTTAAGTTTCCAGAAAATGGCAAACAGCGTCGTTGCCACAAAAAACCACAGGTAAAACCATAAAAATGCAGGTGACCAAAAACGGCTGACATCGATGGGTAATGTTGCTTCAGCATAACCTTGCGGAAAGCCAATCAAGCTACCCCATGCGCTACCGCCTGAATACCACAAGGCTAGATTGATCGCGAACCAAACAAGCAATGAAATAAAAAACCACTTTGGATTTGGAAAAAATGACTTAAACATGCAGACAAAAAGCCTTTATTTTTAAAATAGGAATGTAAAACCCAGTGCCTTCACCACGTAAAAAGCGTGGATGGATACTTTAACTTTTATACTTTATACGCTGTTTTTTCAGCAATAATTTTATTTTTATACTGAAAACTGTAAATTTCATCAATCGGCTATATTTTACTGCGCTGTTCATTTGCCATTCATCTAAAAAATTAAATGAAATTGCAATTTTTCTCTATATTTTTAAAGTGTCAAATTATGCAGTATTGGAGATATTTATTGCGTTTTTTTGACCAACCATTTAAATACCAAATGTTTAAACCCGACACAAATTTACGGTTTTGTGTAGATTATTCATCAATTTACTATATAATACAGTTGATTAAAAATAACTCATTTAGGGTGCGGTATGGAATCTCCAACAGAAAACATTGCTATTGAGCTACTTGAACCTATTGTTCTACGTAAAGAAAACTGCGCACCAATTGAATTCGAGCAAGGTACAATTTTAAAAGTTCTATTGGTTAATCCTAACTCCTACTTGGTTACCGTAGACGACGAGTTTAACTTTACTATCGCTTTAGAAGATGAAAATAAGGTGTGGCGTAAACTTTAATTCCTTAATAGCTCCGTTCTAAATTAGAAACATTGGATGCGCCTAATTCATCCAATGTTTTATGTCTTGCTTTCACTCCCCTCCCGCTCACTCAATGAACTTCGAATCGCAATCATCTAATCTGCTTTCTTATTGATGTTATCTTTCATCATTGCCTCTCATCATTCTAAAGAGCTCACAAAAAACTTTCTCAGCACCCTTGAAGCACTTCAATTCAAACAAATTTTTAAAAATATCTAACCAAATTCTATTTAGAGACCATAGGGAAAATTACTTAAGAATCAATTAAATATACTAAATGATAAAATTCACCACATTAACGGAATGACCTCAAATTCACTTTTACAACTAAGAAAAGCCAAAATCAATCAAAAATTATGATAAGATCATGCTTCTTGTAAAATACATTTTTTTATAAAGATGAGTTGCTTAAGCAATTTTTACTGTCTTTTGTGTATTTTATTTTTCTATTTTTTTAATTCACATCCTATTTTGACAGGGTCTACTTGACCTCTAAATTTAGGATTGTATTTGCTTATTTTAATAATGCGGATATTTAAAATCCTGAATTGTGTCACTCAAAATTGGGGAAGTAATTAAGAACTCAAAAACTAATGGAGATAGCAATGGATCGAATTGCAATTATTGGCGCTGGCCCAAGCGGCATGGCCCAATTAAGAGCGTTTCAGTCAGCAAAGGCCAAAGGTCTACAAGTTCCTGAAATTGTATGTTTCGAAAAACAAAATGATTGGGGTGGACTCTGGAACTATACTTGGCGCACAGGTATAGATGAACATGGTGAACCTGTCCACGGCAGTATGTACCGTTATTTATGGTCAAATGGTCCTAAAGAAGCGCTAGAATTTGCCGATTATACTTTTGATGAACACTTCAAAAAACCAATCGCGTCTTATCCGCCACGCGCAGTGTTGTGGGATTATATTCAAGGGCGTGCAGAAAAAGCACAGGTGAAAGATTTAGTCCGCTTTAACACTGCCGTTCAACATATTCATTATGATGATGCGACGCAAAAATTCACAGTTGATGTCGAAGATTACGCACAGCAACGTCATTATTCAGAACAGTTTGATTATGTCGTGGTGGCCTCTGGGCACTTTTCTACCCCGCGTGTCCCTGTTTATGAAGGCTTTGATCAATTCCATGGTCGTATTTTACACGCGCATGATTTCCGTGATGCACTGGAATTTAAAGGTAAATCAGTGCTGTTGGTGGGCAGCAGCTACTCTGCCGAAGACATTGGTTCGCAATGTTATAAATACGGCGCCAAACAAATTTACAGTTGCTATCGCAGTAAAGCCATGGGCTTTAAGTGGCCCAAAAACTGGTCTGAAAAACCACAATTACTGCGTGTAGATGAAAATACTGCTTATTTTGGTGATGGAACATCGGCCAAAATTGATGCCATTATTTTATGTACGGGCTATTTACACCACTTCCCGTTTATTGAAGATGGCTTGCGCCTCAGAACGCATAACTGCCTTTATCCACTAGGTTTATATCAAGGTGTGGTTTGGGAAAAGAATCCACGTTTGTTCTATTTGGGTATGCAAGATCAATGGTACACCTTCAATATGTTCGATGCGCAGGCATGGTTTGTCCGCGATGTGATTTTGGGCAAAATTGCGTTGCCAAGCATAGAGGAAATGCAAAGCCATACCCAAACCTTGCATGAAAAAGAACAACGCTTAATGAGCGATGAACAATCTGCACGTTTTCAAGGGGATTACATCAAACGCCTGATTGCGCAGACCGACTATCCATCTTTCAATATTGATGCAGTACACGATATTTTCATGCAATGGAAAAAGCATAAAAAAGAAAATATTATGGGCTTTAGAGATAAAGTTTATCGCTCAGTGATGACAGGAAAAATGGCTAAACCGCATCACACACCATGGCTTTATGCACTAGATGATTCTTTGGAAAGTTATCTAGAAGATGAAGCTCAACGTGAGGCAATGTAAGGCGTAATCTAAAAGATCAAAGTAACGAAAAAACAGCTACAAGCCTCAAAAGTTTTGCTGATGAGGCTTGTGGTTTAAAGATTTATTTCAACTTAGCGTTATTTTAGAAATAGCGCTGATTATAAGTCTGACTTAGCACGTTTTAAGGCTTGTTGCCAACGCGCTAAATGTTCTGCACGCTCTGCTTCATTCATTTGGGGTTCAAATACCCGATCTAACTGCCAAGATGCTGAAATTTCAGATAAGTCAGAAAATACACCCGCCTTTAAACCTGCCATAGCTGCTGCTCCCCAAGCGGTTGATTCCAACATTTTAGGACGTAACACAGGCACATTTAAAATATCGGCTTGGAATTGCATCAACATATCATTTTGACTAGCACCACCATCGACTCGAAGCTCTTTCAGTGGATGATCTAAATCGGATTGCATCGCAGTGAGTACATCCGACACCTGAAATGCAATGGATTCCAAGGCAGCACGGGCAATATGTGCCTTGTTGGTGCCACGTGACATTCCACATAAAAGCGCTCGCGCTTCACTGTCCCAATGTGGCGCACCAAGCCCTGTAAATGCAGGAACTAGCACTACACCATCGCTAGAAGTTACACTATTGGCAAGTTGTTCCACATCGCTGCTTTTTTGGATAATACCCAAACCATCGCGCAGCCATTGCACCACCGCGCCTGCCATAAAAACACTGCCTTCAAGGGCAAAATGGGTTTGATTTTGACATTGCCACGCCAAAGTGGTAAGTAACTTATTTTGGCTAAATTGCACCTGATTGCCTGTATTAAACAACATAAAACAGCCTGTACCATAGGTGTTTTTTGCTGTTCCAACTTCAAAGCACGATTGCCCAAACAACGCCGCCTGCTGATCGCCTAAAATACCTGTAATTGGGATATTCGCGCCCAATAAACCCGTTGCGGTATCTGCAATATAGCTGTCGGATGCAATAATTTTGGGTAAGACCGATGCGGGAATTTGAAATAATTCCAGTAATTCTTCATCCCAAGTTTGACGATGCAAGTTCATCAACATGGTTCTTGAGGCATTACTCGCTTCAATGACATGCTCTGCGCCTTGGGTCAAATTCCAGATTAACCAACTGTCGATGGTGCCAAAAGCCACATGCCCCTGCTGTGCTAATGCTTTTAATCCACCGACATGCTCCAGCAGCCACACCAGCTTGCCTGCACTAAAATACGGATCGATACGCAGACCTGTTTTTTCCTGAATCAATTGCATCTGGTTATTTTGAATCAACTGATGACACCAATCAGCCGCACGACGATCTTGCCAAATTATGGCAGGTGCCAGTGGTTTGCCTGTGCGTTTATCCCACACTACAGTCGTTTCACGTTGATTGGTCACGCCAATCGCGTGAATGTCTTTAGCCAAAATACCTGCAGTCGCCAGAGCCTGTTGCACCACAGCAATTTGATTTGACCAGATTTCTTGGGCATCTTGTTCCACCCAACCTGAATGTGGGGTTTGAATATGGGTTTCTCGTTGTGCCGTTGCCTGAACTTGTCCGTGTTCATTGAAGATGATGGCGCGACTAGAAGTTGTGCCTTGATCGAGTGCCAGTAAATAACTCATATTTTTTATTGTGTTTGACTTGAAAAATAAAATATTAGCGCAATTATGTAACTAAGCGCATCGAAATGTGTAATTGTGCAGAAAATACATCGTAATTTTTGCCAGCTATGCTATGATTGCGCTGTGATATGGGGGTGTTATTGGCTTCGACGCTGATGATGAAGCTCATAGATGCATGCCGAGAGCGCATTTTCTCTCGTAAATCAAATTTGCATTAAAATAGTCGCAAACGACGAATCTTACGCTCTAGCTGCCTAAGGGCCGCTTGTCCGCTTCACTGAATACTTGTGGTCAGTGAACCCGACTGAAGCGCACGCACACAAGTCCGTATAGAGTTGAGCCTCGGGACTTTATACCAAACTTAGAGGATCGCACTTTAAACCCTGTTCGTCGGGTCTTAGAGTGTTAAAACAATAGACGATATCTAAGCATGTAGTATTCTCGAGTGTAGTGTTGGCGGACGCGGGTTCAACTCCCGCCATCTCCACCAAATTCTTAAATTCATATGAAGTTACATAACTAAATATGACTAAAAAAGCCTTAAACATCAGTGTTTAAGGCTTTTTCTATGGGTTTTGCGTCCAATGCTATCCAGAACAAATTGACCCAAATTTGAATAAATTGGGTCAAAATTGCGTCAATTTGACCCACAACTTTTAGATCTATAATGACCTGAAGCGAAGTACATCTCTCAAACAACCCTTGTCATAAATTTGTAATGTTTGTTGCTTATAAATTCTTAGAAATTTCAACTTTATATTTTAAGGTTCAGGAATGTCAGCAAACATCAGCTTAAAGTATCTAAATTCATTGATCAGTGATGCTCAGACTAAAGGCAATAAAATTGAGAAAATATTATTGGGCTATAAGGCTTATTATTTTTTCATGTCAGATAGTGATTTCCATAAGGCAGTGACTAGCTCTGCACTCTCGCCAAGCAAACGTAAATATAAAGACCATAAAATTAAAGTGACCCAAGACGACTATCAAATTGAGGTAAAACTTCACGAAAAATGATCAGGATTGCTCACTTTTGCACAATACAGGTTCAAATCCACTTTTAGGATTTAAGCCTTTTTATTGGACGGTTTATTCATCTCCAAACATTTTTCGCTTTCATCCCCCAAACCGAATAACTCTCCCGCACAATAACAAAATAGATTATATTCTCCTTAATTGATAAAAATTATGCGGAGTACACATGCAGGTATTTCCCTTAGGAAAGCGAACTATTTCCGTGATTGTGGTCATTGTAGCTCTGGTTTTATTGTTAATTTACGTGGTCTTACGCACAGGCCCATTTGCCCCTGTCAACGTCACCCTCACGCAAGTCAAATATCAATCCATTCAACCTAGCCTGTTTGGCGTAGCAACCGTTGAAGCGCGTTATAATTATAAAATTGGCCCAACTGCAGCAGGTCGCTTAAAAAACTTAAAAGTAGATATTGGCGATAACGTACAAGCAGAACAACTGTTAGGCGAAATGGATCCTGTCGATCTAGAAGATCGTTTATTGGCTCAACGTGCGATAATCCAAAAAATTACCGCTCAGCAACAAGACACTCAAATCCGTCAAAATTTTGCGCAGCAACAAGTCAAGCGTTATCAACAACTAGCTAAAATCAATGCCACCAGCCAAGAATCTTTAGCCATTAAACAACAAGAGCTCGATTTGGCAACGGCGGCACTCAGCGCGATGCAACAAGAACTCAATAAAGCACGTGCAGACCTGAATACCTTACAAGCACAGCGTGATAATTTAAATTTAGTGGCCACAGCCGCAGGTGTCGTCACTGCACGTTATGCAGAACCGGGTTCAACAGTCGTGGCAGGTCAAACAGTACTAGAAATTGTCGATCCTAACTCCATTTGGATGAATGCCCGTTTCGATCAATCCAGTGCGATTGGTTTAGCTGCTGACTTACCAGCTCAAATTCATTTACGTTCACGGCAAAATAATGCTTTGGCAGGTCATGTGTTATGGGTAGAACCTCGTGCCGATGCCATTACCGAAGAAATTTTAGCTAAAGTGGTTTTTAATCAACCTCCAACGCCTCTTCCGCCTTTGGGTGAGTTAGCAGAAGTCACCATCAGCCTCGCACCATTGGCACGCAGCTTAACCATTCCCAATGCGGCAGTTCACCGTATCAATAACCAAGTAGGCGTGTGGAAAGTTGCAGCAGAAAAACCACAATTTGTTGAAGTTCAATTGGGACGTTCAAATTTAGCGGGCGATGTGCAAGTGCTCGCAGGCTTATCTGAAAATGATCAAGTGGTGCTGTATAGTGAAAAACCCCTACATGCCAAAAACCGTTTACGGGTTGTCAAGCAACTTGCAGGAGCAGCTAAATGATTAGTCTGGCAGGTCGTGATATTTTCCATTCATGGGGTAAATTCGTATTTACTGGCTTTGGACTCGGCTTGCTGATTGGTGTGACCTTAATTATGGCTGGCGTGTATCGCGGCATGGTAGATGATGCCAAAGCCCTGCTGAATAACAGTGGTGCTGACCTATGGGTAGTGCAGCAAGATACACTTGGCCCTTATGCAGAACCTTCAAGTGTGCGTGATGATTTATATCGCAGCGTGATGAATATGCCCGGGGTGGCGCATGCTTCAAATATTACTTATTTAACCATGCAAGTGCATCATCAAGATAAAGATATTCGCTCGATGGTGGTCGGGATTCAAACAGGTGAACATGCGTGGAATAACTTGGGGTGGCCACCACATTTATTGGCAGGACGTCAATTGACCCGCGGGCACTATGAAGCCGTAGCCGACATGAGTACGGGATTAAAGTTGGGTGATCGTATTAAAATCCGTCGTAACACCTTTACCGTGGTGGGTTTAACCCGACGCATGGTGTCTTCGGGTGGTGACCCGATGATTTTTATTCCGCTGAAAGATGCACAACAGGCGCAATTCCAAAAGGACAATGCTGCCATTTTACAAGACCGTAGACGAATTGCAGTAAACCCAATTTATAACCGCCCTGCTTATCCTGACTTGCTTGAAAGCGTACTCAATGCACAAAGTAGCAACCGTTATGTGAATGCTATTTTAGTCCGTTTAAATGCAGGTGCTTCAGCTGAAGAAACAGCAGCACATATTCAGCGTTGGCAACAACTAACAGTCTATACCCGCCCGCAGATGGAACACATTTTAATCAGCAAAATGATTGCCACATCCGCCAAACAAATTGCCATGTTTTTGGTGATTTTGGCCTTGGTCAGCGCCGCGATTGTGGCATTTATTATTTATACCCTGACTATGGACAAAATTCGTGAAATTGCGGTCTTAAAATTAATTGGCACACGCAATCGCACAATCGCTTGGATGATCTTGCAACAAGCACTCGCGCTTGGATTAATTGGGTTTGCTGTTGGTAAAATCAGTTCAACCTTTGCCGCACCATATTTCCCGAAATATGTCTTATTGGTTCCGCAAGATTCTATTTTTGGATTTATTGCGGTGATGCTGATTTGCATGTTAGCCAGTTTGGTTGCAATTCGGATGGCACTGCGCATTGACCCTGCCGAAGCAATTGGGGGATAACATGACACAGGGCATTTTAATTGAAGGTTTAAAAAAGCGTTTTGGACAAGGTGACAATGCCTTTTATGCCTTAAAAGATGTCAAAATGCAGGTTGCACCCGGTGAAGTGGTTGGGCTGATTGGCCCCTCAGGTTCGGGTAAAAGCACCTTGCTCAAATGTTTAGGTGCCGTGATTGATCCTACCGAAGGACGCATGACTTTGGGCGATGAGGTGATTTTTGATCAACGTTGGTTAGTCAAAGACTTAAGTGCCTTACGCCGCGATAAAATTGGTTTTATGTTCCAAACCCCGTACTTAATTCCTTTTTTAAATGTTTTGGATAATGTAGCGCTGCTGCCGATGTTAGCAGGCGTAGCCAATGACATTGCCCGCGCCCGCGCATTGGAAATTTTAACGGCGCTCGATGTGCAGCATCGGGTACATGCCATGCCTGGGCAATTGTCTGGTGGTGAACAACAGCGTGTCGCCATTGCACGTGGTTTGATTAATCAACCGCCTGTGATTTTAGCCGATGAACCCACTGCACCATTGGATAGTGTACGCGCGATGACCGTGATTCGCTTATTACACGAAATGGCAGAAAAATTTCAAACTGCAATTATTGTAGTCACACATGACGATAAAATCATCCCTACCTTTAAACGCTTGTACCACATTCGAGATGGTGTGACTTATGAAGAACAAGGCGAAGGACGTCCTTTTAAGTAGGCTCTAAAGTTTTCAGCGCTGGAAACTGATGTTTTAGCTCAATATCAAAAGCAATAAAATATCTGCATTTCAAGTTACATGCGACACAATGCTAAAAAACGGTTGATGTGGTATTCTGATAGCATCAGAAATGCAAAAATATAATACTTACTAGCTTCATACTGTTCTTGGAATTTAATCAAAATACGCATATATTGATTAAATAGAGCAATTTATTCTTAATCCAAGAATTGACGCGCTAACCATGAAACTTAATCACCTAGAGGTTTTAGATATGTCAACTAGAAACCGAACCAATGAAAGTGAAATCGCTACAGCTGCAGCTGACGTTTTGCGTGAACGCTTCATTGCAGTAGCTCACAGTGATCGAGTACTTTATGTGGAAAATGATGCCTTAGTCAGCAAAACCCCGAATGGCAAACCAGTTTTAATCAAACAGTTATCTGGTCGGAACCCTGATCTAGCCCGCCAGTTTAATGGTCGCAGAACCTTTAAAATTAGAAAACGTAACATAGAGGCTACTGCAGAATAATTTATGTTGCCAAAAACACCTCGAATCAGAATGTTTGCGGGTCCAAATGGATCGGGCAAAAGTACGATGATTAATGGTTTAGATAGCCGTTTATCTAAATTGTTTTTGAATGCTGACAACCTTGAGCGCGATCTTAAAGCCACACCCATTCTTGATCTAAGTCAATTTGATATACGCATTAATGCAAACATATTGGTTGATTATCTTACTCAAGCAAGTCGACCACTAAAAAATGCAGATGGTACTCTAAGCAAAAGTCCTCTCCTCTCAGTAGATCCTGTGATTGATGGAAGCTTAATCGACTTAAGCGGGAACACGATTGATTCCTACCTCGCAGCCCGAATTCTTGATGTCATCCGTAAAGAGTTACTTACGCTTAAGGTTGGATTTACATTTGAAACCGTAATGTCTCATGAGAGTAAAATCGAGTTTTTGCGAGATGCTAAAACGCAAGGCTATCGTACCTATTTATACTTTGTGACGACTGAGGACCCTGATATTAATGTGGACCGAGTTAAACAACGTGTGAAAAATGGTGGTCATCCAGTCGAAGAAATTAAAATCCGTGAACGCTATTTCCGCACTATGCACATGTTGATTGATGCGATTGAAGTATCTGACCGAGCGTATTTATTTGATAACTCAAGTAATGCGACCAAGAATATGGCTTCTTATATCTGAGAAGTGACTAACGGAGATACATTGATCATTAATCCAGATTTTAAAGGAGAGTTTCCGATCTGGTTTGAAAAATATGTACTTGTTCATTTGGTTGATGAAGAATAAAAAAACCGCGCTTAAATCATTCAAACGCGGTTTTTTAAATATTCACAGGTCAGTAAACTGAACCCATCGGCATCTTACTCAGCCAACATTTTACTCAGTATTCATAGCCATTGTTGATTGACCATTGCTGCAATTTGCCATAATAGATTTCAT
The DNA here is from genome assembly GCF_013418635.1 of Acinetobacter sp. YH12131. Lineage (NCBI taxonomy): Bacteria > Pseudomonadati > Pseudomonadota > Gammaproteobacteria > Moraxellales > Moraxellaceae > Acinetobacter > Acinetobacter sp. YH12131. The sequence goes on along the minus strand of NZ_VPBQ01000004.1, from coordinate 90,270 downwards.
CACTGAACAGTAGGTCTGCTTTAGAGGCAGCATTACTTTCTTCAGTTGGGCAGAAACCATCATCACAATCGGCATCGACAACCCAGCAACCACGAACGAACAATACTTTATTGCCTTCTTGCTCCAGTTGTTTCTGAACGCGATCAATCGCTTCATGTAAGTCATCTGCGCCTAAATATGCGGTCAAATACGCATAAGAGCCTGTTTCATCGGATGCTTTGCGGAACTCTACACCCACACAAAATAAATGTTTTTTCATTCTTGGCTCCTTGTCATCTTATACAACTAAGCTAATCTTTAATTTGGTCTAGGTCTAGTGCTTTTTCTTACACTTAACAATACGTTACCTATTCACAATACTGCAGTTCAAAGTAAAAACATAGTATCCAAATATTAGACTTAAGCCATAATCGCTGTATAAATGAGGTAGAACGCAACACCAATGACTGTTGTAGCAAATACCTTTTGTACAGTATTGCTATTCATGCGATGTACCAAAGTACGTCCAAGTAACATCCCGACAATACACGCCAGAACAAAGGTGATGGTGACTGCCATTGGGTACTGAAAGCCATCTAAAACGTGTGCTGAAATACTCACGCCACCAATCAGGAAAATAATCATCAAAGAGGTTGCGACGATACTGCGCATATCCAAATCGGTAAATTTACGCAATAACGGCACAATAATAAAACCACCGCCCACACCCAACAAACCCGTCAGCAAGCCTGCAATTACACCAACACCACCAAGCAAAGACGCCGTTTTAACATTCCAAATTAAGCGTCCTGTGTTTTGGTTTACCTTACACGGTGGATTAATTTGGTCGTTGACTTTATTAAAGAAAATACGATACGCCACAATAAACATGACCAGACTGAACGCCAGTGTTAACCAAATGGGCGGGACAATACCTGCCAAATGCACCCCATAACGTGCAGATGGAATACTGATTAAGGCAATCCACAATGCAGCACGATAACGCACAATACGTTTGAACAAGCCTTCAACTGTGCCAACCAAAGCTGCCAAAGTGACTGCCAATAAACCCACGGGTGCAGCCTGCGCCACAGTCCAGCCTTGGCTTGCCATAAGAGCAGGAACGGCAAGAATACCGCCCCCTGCCCCTGTCAAACCCAGCAAAGTACCAATCGCCAAGCCTTCTAGGATTAACATCCACATGCGTATTTTCCCCTATTCCATCACTGTGTTGTACTGTGCAAGCATTACTTGCCGCAAACTTTATTGGCAGGCAAAGCCACATCAATATGTTTTGGATAAGGCAGTTTTAAATTCTGCATGAGGGTAATAAATTCCGCTTTGGTGCGCCCTTGTCCTAAACGCGAGTTATTGCGTTTTTCCTGCCCAACGGTAGAAGACACACGCCCTTTGTAGTCATGCCCTGGGTACACCAAAGTGTCATCAGGTAAGCTAAAAATTTGTAGATGAATGCTGTCATATAAAGTCGCCGGGTTGCCTTCCTGAAAGTCAGTACGACCACAACCATCAATTAACAACGCATCGCCAGTGAATACCATGCCATTGACCACATAGCTGGTACAGGCGTTGGTATGACCCTGGGTATAACGTGCTTCAATCAACAATTCACCCACACGAATGGCGCTGCCATCGGTAATGAAAATATCGCCACACACCACACCTGAATTACGATGTAATACAGTTTTACAACCAAAACGTGTTCTGAGTTCGTTGGCAGCAGTAATATGGTCAGCGTGTACGTGCGTATCTAAGCTATACACCAATTGCAAATCATGCTGTTCTAGAAAAGCAGCATATTGCTCAACCTCTGAAATTACAGGGTCAATCAGCACCGCTTCACGGGTTTGTTCAGATGCCAATAAGTAAGTATAGGTCGAGCTGTCAGCTTCAAAAAATTGATGAAAGATCATGAGATATACACCAAGTTTTATATTTTGTTATTCTTAATTTTGCAAATATAATACCAACTTAATCTCTTTTAAATATATTAATAAAATACAATATATTAAGAAATATTATTTAATTTAGGTCATATTCCATGTTTCACATCTGTTGCATTTTATGTTTCAATTGAATCAATAATGAAACAAAAGATGAAACATCATGAATGCGATACATGACTTTGAACAACAAGCCAGTCTTGAAAGCTTTTTGTTTCATTTACAACAACTTTGTCCAGACAGTTTGCTCTATGTTTATGACGACATTGCTCAAACATGGATTTATGAATATGCACAAGATGCTTCTGTTTCTGCAGCTACGGGTAAAACATTAAAAAATCAATTATTGAAATTAAAACTACAATCACAATCAGCATCACAACCACAGACAGGTCTGCTGCAACTCCCGAATAGTGCTAAGGCATGGCACTACCACAGCTTAAATATTCGTGTCCATACAGCCGATTTCACAGGATGTTTATTCTTTCTACAGCCTAGCGTTGCAACAGTGTCATCACAAACACTCACCCCATCTGCCCAAGCACAAAATAGTTTGGCGGAGTTTTTCCATAGTGATTCGCCACAAATGCAGCATATGTATTCCATTATTGAACGGGTAGCGATTACTGAGTTTCCTGTTTTGGTGCGTGGTGAATCTGGTAGTGGTAAAGAGTTGGTGGCGCAAGCAGTACATGCACGCAGCCAACGGCATACACAAGTCTTTATTGCGATTAACTGCGCGGCTTTAAATGCCAATATTTTAGAAAGTGAATTGTTTGGGCATGTGAAAGGTGCATTTACAGGGGCAATTCGTGAGCATAAAGGTGTGTTTGAACGTGCTGCAGGTGGTACTTTATTTTTAGATGAAATTGCAGAAATTCCACTGGAACTGCAAGCCAAATTATTGCGAGTATTAGAAACGGGCGAATTCACCCCTTTGGGCGGTGAAAAAGCGATTAAATCGAATGTCAGAATTATTACCGCAACCCATCGCGCTTTACGTGAAGAAGCGCGTTTAGGCAGATTTCGCCAAGATTTACTTTATCGTTTACGGGTGATTCCAATTTTTGTGCCACCACTACGTGAACGTAAACAAGATATCCCTAAAATTGCAGCATTTATTTTGCAACAACAAGCCCAGTTTCAGGTCACGCCACATTTGACCGAGCAAGCACTGAAGGTATTAATCAATTACGACTGGCCGGGCAACGTGCGTGAATTAAAGAATACCTTGCTGTATGCATTGACCATGTCAGCAGGTAAAACGGAAATTGATCAACACGATTTACCCGATGAAATTGTGCATGCTAGTTTGAAACTCGCCACAGCTACCCCAACGCCACAACCTATTAAGCTGCCCATCAAAACCAACAATAAAGTAGATAAAGACACACTGCAGGATTTACTGGAAAAATATCAGGGGCAAACTGAATTGGTGGCACAAGCCTTGGGCATTAGCCGAACCACCTTATGGCGTTATCGAAAAAAATATCATTTATGAGGCGGAAGTTTGCTGAATAAAGGACGCTTTGCTTTGATCTGCATATTCATAAATGGTGTCTAAATCTTTTTGAATGGCAGCTGCGACTCGGCTAGGCATCAACTGATTCAGTTTGACAAAGACTTTTTCAGGATAACCGACCTGATAGGATTGACGGTCTGTTTGTAAAAATTGATACAGTTCTTGTGCCACAAATTCAGGTGAATCCACTTTTGTACCCATTTTGATATTCATTTCAATCACATCGGGATTGTTCATACTGGTATTGGTCGCGCGTGGGGAGAAATATCTAAAACGAATGGCAGTCTGACAATACTCTCGCGCCAACGCTTCAGTTGCACCACGCAAGGCAAACTTACTGGCGCAATAACTCACATAGCCAGGATAGCCGATGCTGCCAAAAGTCGAGCCAATATTGATGATCTGACTCGGCTGACTGTCCGACATATATGGAATCACATCCTGAATCAGTTGCAGCGGATAAGCCACATTGACCAACATCATTTGCTCAATGGTATCCTGTGATTGCTGCGCAAACAGACGAAAATCATTCATGCCTGCATTGTTAATATAGTAATGAATCGGCTGTTTTAATGCGGCAAGTGCCTGAATAAAATCATGACGACTGCTGGCATCAATTAAATCACAACGCAGACTGTGTAATTGCAACTGAGGATACTGCTGCGCCAGACTTTGCTCTAGTTGTTGCAAGGTGTCTTGCTTACGCCCAACCAAAATTAAGTTTAAGCCTTTTTCAGCAAAATGATGCGCAATCGCATGACCAATCCCGCCTGTTGCCCCGAAAATCACCGCAGTTAAATTTGACATAAAAGATACTCTCAATTTTAAGATATTCGATACAACTCAATTATAAAAATGCAGGATTCAGTCCCAAGCCCATACAAATATAGAGTTTACGATCTTCTAATGGCACCAATATTTCACGTCTGCCATGCATAAAGCGCTTGTTATCAATGAGCACCACATCACCATCTTGCCAGTCAATTTCTGAGGTTTCACGCTCGCATCGCTCTGCCAATTCTTCCAATAATTCTGCTTGGATTTCGCTGCCATCGGCAAAGTAAAAACGCTGCTTTTCGTAATTATAAGAAGGCCCCAACAAGGTGTTGGCAAAGGCAGGCACAGCTTTTAAATTGTCATGGCGAATCATCGGCATGCTTAAATCGTACTGTACGCCTTCATCATGCGCAGGGCGAATCCGTTGTCTAGGAATCATCTCAATAAAATGAGCGAGTTCCTGCTGCCCGACCTGTACGGCATCGGCAATATTGAGTGCTGTCGCCACATACTTTTGCCACATCGCTTTGGGTAAGTAACGGCTGATGGTCATCGGTTCAGCAAATTTCTGCTTCAGTGTGTCAGGCAGTTTTTGCCATACCTCATGTCCATCACATAAAGTAGTCTGCGAACCACGCGAAGCACTTTTTTCACTAAAAAAAGCAATAATATCAGGCGGCATTGGGGTTGAACCATTTTCTATATGCAGTCCCATTGCCTGCGTACCTGCATCTACTTTTTGCGATTGTCGGGTCACATTTTCACGTGCAGGGTCATAGGTCAGCTTTTGGCAAATATTGCTCATCAGCCCACTAAACGCATTCACATCATAATGTTCATTTCTAAGTAAAACCCAACCGTGCTCCACCAAACGATCTTTAATTTGTTGTGGGGAATGTTTGAATTGCTGTTGTGCAATATTCATGTGATTTCTCTCTATCTCTATTGATGACTGACAGGTTGATGTCTATCTGTGAAACATCTCCAAGATCAGCCATTAAATACGTTGTAGGATGTGCCAAAGCTGTCTGATACTGTTGCTGAATGACTGCTCTACGCAATTTTCCGTTATCGGTTAACATCTGATTATTTAAAGAAAAAGGTTGTTCAGCACGGCACCAGTGTTTAATTTGGGCATAATCAGGCATACGGGTATTGGCACGATAAATCGCGGCTGCCAATTGCGCATCTGAACGATGTTCCTCGGCATAAATCACTGCAGATAATGACGGCTGCGCTTCACCAAACACGGCAATCTGTTGAATTTCAGGCTCACTCAAACTGTTCGATTCAACCCATTCTGGTGAAATATTGCGCCCAAAACTGCTGACAATAATTTGCTTGATACGCCCCGTGATATATAAATAGCCATCTTCATCAAAATAACCTGCATCGCCTGTGTGAATATCGGCTGATACCGCATCCTGCTCACGCCCAAGTTCATGCATATATCCCAACATGGCATTGCCCTTGACCACCACTTCTTGATTGGCAGCAATTTCGACTTGAACATGCGGTAATACGCGGCCAACACTGCCAATTCTGCGAGCTTCAGGCAGGTTTAAACTCACGACCGATGCACATTCAGACAGACCATAACCTTCATAAACAGGTAAATTGAATTGCTGACACTGCTTGAGTAAATCTGCAGACACCTTGCCACCACCCACGGCAATAAACTTCAAAGTGCGCAAGCCCAAATCGCCGTGTTGATGGATATATTCCACAATCGCTTTGAGCATTTGTGGCAATAAAATCACGCTTTCAATATGATATTGCTGCACGGCATCGACAAAGCGTGAAACATCAAACTCATGAAACTCATGGTTGGACAGCAAACCAAACTGACTGACTTCAGCCACCACCACTGCACGCCCCATGTGAAAAGGCACATACACGCCTGCGATATTTTCAAGCAATGTTGCAAATGGAATTAGACACAAATGCCGCCCAAGCTGGCTGCTTTGCAATGCCTGACTTAAAGAGTACGTAATTGAATTAATGGTGGCTTCTGCCAAACACACACCTTTGGGAGTACCCGTACTGCCCGAGGTATAAGTAATTTTTGTAGGCTGCTCAGCAGAATTTGGGGATAAATGCGGTTGTGCTGTTTCAACGCTTAGACGAAACAACTGCCCTTGATATAAATCTGATGGTGGCAAAACCTGTGCCTGAACTGCATCAATCATCTCCAACAAAGCTTCTGGAATAGCAGTATTTCCAATAGCCGAGTTAACATTGGACGGAGTATCGCTTTGTGCAGTATCCGTCAAAATACACAGCAACTCGGCTTGGCTGTCTTGCAGTAAATGTTGCACTTGTGCAGCAGTAAAAAATAAAGGCACAGGAATGACTGTCATTGCAGCTTTACGTGCGGCTAAATCGACCACAATCCAATCGGCCTGATTCACACCCCACAACGCCAAACGCTGTACTTGATAAGTTGCCAATTCTGCACTGAGCAACTCAACCCGTTGCTGTAATGTGGCATAACTCAGTGTGGTTTGTGCCGTCACAATTGCTTCACGCTCAGGGTCTGTTTGGGCATAGTGATTCAGGTTTTCAAACAACTCATTCATCTTTCAATTTCCGCCTTTCTGCATAACCTTAGGCATAAAAACAATATTGCTGTTGCGTGACCGCCAACGCTGCTGCAACGTCAATCGCCAGTACATAAGGCTTCTGTTGGTAATAACTGCCCCATTGATGCTGTGCATCGCCCAAGGCTTCGGGGTTGGCTTTTTCTAGTACCTGAAAATGCAAACCCATTTGCTGTAACACATAGCGCACTGCTGCTGTTCCTGTGCAAACTGCCCACGACACATTGTTCTGCGATAAATGAAACACCAAAAAAGCCACTATCAATTTGGCTTTGCTCATGTCTTACGCTGCCAAGTTGCCAATTTCAACAATCTGCGCGCGCGTTACAGGCACTTGGCTCAATTGGGTTAAAATGGTTTCAATGGGTGCACCTAAATACTGTTCCAAAAAGGCTTGGTTTGCGCCCAATGGTTGCATGCCAATCACCACTTGCATGTCGTGGTTTACATAGCCTGCAAACAAGGTATCTGAAAAAGTATTTATGGATGCCTGATGGACTTTTTGGTATTTATCTCGAATAAAATGCTCTAATGCCAAGCGTTGTTCGCTAGCATCTCGGGTCACAGTTGTCACATTTAAATGTTGTGCTGTTGTGTGTGCTTGAATCACCGAGGCATAGCTGTGTAATACATCTAAATGTGGCTGTTCTAGGTTCAACTGTTTTGGGTTCGTTTGTGGTTTATACGGCTGCGCTACAGATGCATACCCGTTGAATTGTTTTTTATTTTTTTGCTGATGAAAATTCGCATCCAGAAAATGCGTTTGACTGGATGATTGAGCATCAAAATTAAATTTGATCATGTGCATCACATTGGATAGAAAATAACTCAATGCTCAAGATAGAAATCTAAACTTAAAGAAAACTTAAGTCGCTACAAACTGTCACAATTCATAAAGTTGTTTATGCACACAAAAAAGGAGCTGATCACTCAACTCCTTATATGTCTAAAACAATAAACTAATCAAAATAAACAGTCATCCAATTAGGCAAAACACAATTGTTCGCGCCCTACCTTAGATTTTAATAGGCATAAGACGCAATTGCCGTTGCAATTGGTTTATCTTCATCATTGACCATCGTCATGCGCATGGTGCAGCCTTTACGCCCTAAACGTAAAGTTTCCGCACGGGCAATAAAATACTTACCGCGTCCCGGTGCTAAGTAATCCACCCGCATATCTACCGTAGCCAAACGGGTGACTTTTTTTATGGTATCGGGCAAGTCGTCAGGTTCAGTTCTTTTATATAACTCACCCATCGCCACAATACCGCCCACACTGTCCAAAATGGTTGCAGCAACACCACCATGTAAAATTTGGAAAGCCACGTTGCCCACCATATACGGTTGCATCTCAATATAGGCTTCAATTTGACCATCGACCACACGCATGCTCATGCCATTGTGTTGAAAAAATGGCGATCCATTAAATGCATTGACCAATTGTCTTAGCACGACATCAATATCGACTTTCGCGCCTAAATGTATATTCCCAGTCCAATTTTTCTCTGCATTACTCATAACGTGCCCAAAAGTCCAAACAACTCAATTTACCAACAATAAAAACAGCCAATGTATGCCCAAATGAAATTTAAGGGGCTACAATAGTCGTCTAGTTTAATACTGATCAGTGAGATTTTTATGACCTATACGTTCAATCGTCCTGCATTTCCTGCCACTCGTATGCGTCGTATCCGTAAAAATGATCAATTACGCGCCATGATTCGCGAAACTCACTTAAGCACAGATCACTTGATTTATCCTGTATTTGTTTTACCAGGACAAAATCAAACCCAAGATATTCCAAGCATGCCGAACATTCAGCGTTTATCGGCAGACTTATTACTCAAAAAAGCCGAGCGTTTAATGCAGCTAGGTGTATCTAAACTGGCCTTATTTCCAGTCACGCCACAAGAAGATAAAAGCCTAAACGCAGAAGCAGCATGGCGTGAAGATGGCTTGGTGCAAAACACGCTACGTCTGCTGAAAAAAGAATTACCAGAAATGGTACTGATTACCGATGGTGCACTCGATCCATACACCACGCATGGTCAAGATGGCATTATTGATGACACAGGCTATGTACTGAATGATGAAACCGTTGAATGTCTAATTAAACAGGCTTTAAGCCATGCCGAAGCGGGTGCGGATGTCGTTGCGCCAAGTGATATGATGGATGGTCGTATTGGAGCGATTCGTCAGGCGCTCGAAAGCAACGGGCATATTTATACCTCTATCATGGCCTACTCTGCCAAATACGCTTCTAGCTTTTACGGTCCGTTCCGTGATGCCGTTGGTTCTTCGAGCAACCTGAAAGGTGGCAACAAATACAATTATCAAATGGATATTGGCAACCGTGCCGAAGCCTTGCATGAAATTGCACTGGATATTCAAGAAGGTGCAGACATGGTGATTGTAAAACCAGGCATGCCTTATTTAGACATTGTACGTGAAGTGAAAGATAACTTTGGTGTGCCCACCTTTGTTTATCAAGTGAGTGGTGAATACGCCATGCTTGCTGCAGCGATTCAAAATGGCTGGTTGTCGGACAGCGTGATTATTGAATCGCTAATGAGTTGCCGCCGGGCAGGTGCAGATGGTATTTGGACGTATTTTGCCGAAGAAGCTGCACTCAAACTTAAAGATATGGCATAAAATAGGCGGCTTTCATGCACATCGCAATTATTGGTGCAGGCATCAGCGGTTTGTTGTCTGCACTCGAACTGGTAGAGCAAGGTTGCTCTATCAGTATTTTTGATCAACAACAGGCAGCACAAGCCGCATCATGGGCAGGGAGTGGAATTCTTTCTCCCATGTATCCGTGGCGTTATCCTCAAGCGGTCAATGACTTAGCTCAATTTGCCAAACCACAGTACCAAGCATGGAATGAAAAACTCAAACCCATCACAGGCATTGATTTTGAAATCCATGAAACAGGCATGCTGATTTTTGACGAAGATGATTTTGAAATTGGTTTAAATTATGCCGAGCGTCATCAGGAACCCATGCAGCAAGCCGAATATCTGAATCGGGAACAGCTCGAACAAATTAACCCGCATATCCATCCCAAATTTAAACAGGCTCTGTATTTTTCACAGCTTGCCAATGTACGCAATCCACGTTTATTACAATCGCTCACGCAGTATTTGAAACAACATCCGCGCGTGCGTTTTTTTGAACACTGTCCAATTCAACAATTTCAGATCATTGAAAATCGTATTCAAGCCATTCAAGCTGCCGATGGCCGTTTACATCAAGCCGATCATATCGTGCTTACAACAGGCGCATGGTCACAACAGTGGGCGGCACAACTGGGTTTACAGATTCCTATACAGCCTGTGCAAGGGCAAATCGTATTGTTTAAAACCCCAGCACAATGGTTACCCAGCATGTGCATGAACAAGGTCATGTACTTGATTCCACGTCAAGATGGGCATGTGCTTTGCGGTTCAAGTATGCGTCATGTTGGTTTTGATACTTGCCCTGACCCACAAATTAAGCAGGATATTTTAAGTGCCTGTTTTGAAATGGTGCCTGAATTGGCACAATTCCCCATTGTGAAACAATGGGCAGGTTTACGTCCAGGCTCGCCTACAGGTGTGCCCTATATCGGCAAAGTACCAAACTTGAATAATGTTTGGGTGAATTTCGGACACTTCCGTAATGGCCTATGTATGGGCACTGCTTCAGCGCAGTTATTAAGACAACTCATGCTTGGGCAAGAGACAATTGTGGATCCTGCAGCTTATGATCCAAAGCAATTACAGCCAACTGCTATCAATGCATAATGTTCAGCATCATCCTCTATTTAAGTAGAGGATGATGCACCCAGACAAGCCGCTAGCGCCTGTTCAAGTTTTGGATATTGAAAACAATAACCCGCGTGCTCTAAGGCTTGGGGTTTGACATATTGCCCATTCAGCACCAATTGTGATTGCTCGCCCAATAGCCCACGTAAGACAAAAGCAGGTAACACAAAAAATGGACGACGTTTTAAAAGCCGAGCTGCAGTTTCGGCAAAATCCTGTTGACTGGTTTTTTCAGGTGCAACTACATTCAGAATTTTGGCGTCTACAGTTTGCGTCATTAACCAGTGAATGACTTGTAAAACATCTTGTATATGTACCCATGCCACAGGCTGCCGTCCATGCCCAATCCGCCCGACAGCATTTAAACGAATTGGTAACAACATTTGCGGTAAAATGCCGCCACCGCGTCCAAACACCACGCCCAAGCGCATAATTTTGGTTTTTTGCTGACTGAAGCTTAATGCAGCCTGTTCCCATTGTTGGCACAACTGTGACATAAAAATATCTTGTGCCGCACTGTGCTCGGTACATACTGCTGACCATTGTTCCTGCGGATCAATTCCGTAATACCCTACAGCCGAACCTGAAATAATACACTTTGGAAAAATACGGCGCTTTTCAAAATATTGATATAAGTGCACTGTAGTCTGAACCCGACTATCGAGCAATTTTTGTTTACGTGCCGCAGTCCATCTGCCCTGCCCAATACTTTCTCCTGCCAAATTAATCACATAATCAATTTTGTCGGTGTCGAGTTCATCCAACTGCTGAATCCAGCGCAATTGAGGATGTTTGGATACTCGATTAGGCTGTCGGGTTAGCCCCACCACCCGATAATCCTGTTGCAATAAAAACGGCAACAATTGTGAACCAATAAAACCACTTGCCCCTGTTACCAGTACCAAAGGTTTATGCATCTTCCAATCTCAGCATGATGAAAAATATAGTTTTAGCTATACGTGATTTAGACTGAATGTTCAAGTCTAAGCAAATCATCATCACATAACTGATCATGTATATTTGAAGAAAATCAGATATTAACAACTTCTTTTATCAGCCAAACATTTTAACTGCCATACGCTGTGCCTGTTTACCATAAAACCAATAGGTCAGCAGATACAATGGAATTGCGATCAACAAGAACATGATCACCACCACACTCATAAATTGCGGCTGTTGCAAATACTGTAAAAAATCTTGCCAAATGCTTGGGTTTTGGCGAGAGAATATGGCCAAACCTAACAATAAAAATGCCAAGTTATAGCCCCAAAAAATCAGGCTAAATCCCAAAGTAAATGTCTTGCGTTCCTTGTCATTCGGTGCGCGGCGTTGTTGTTTTAAAAACTTATACAGCACTAAAATCATGGCAACCAAATAAGGCACTGCAGTTAAAATCCCGCCTATACCCGCAGGTAACAATGCAGCCAATACGCCACAAATACAGGTCATCACAAAGCAATACAAGAAAAACCAGAGAAAATAACGGCTTAGCGATACCATGAAAATGACTCAGACAAAAGATTCAGCCTAGTATAAAAAAAATTGGTTTTTTTTTCATGAAATTGTCAACCGAATACAAAAGCCTGACGTTATATAGGCTACAAGGTCACAACAACCGTTAATGTGTATGGCATCCACAATATTTTCGGTGACCTGACTAAAGCAATAAATCGCATACAGTCATGCTTTAAACAGCAGCCCAAGCTTTACTGTATCGCAAGTTTTTCTTTGACCGACGATTTCATCATCACTCGAATCGTCGGTCTTTATTTTTTTAAGGTCTTTTTTTCTAGCCTTTCTAGCATCAGATTTTAATTCTCTATATTTTTCTATACAAATCGCGACAGCTTTTATTTTCTCTTCTCTTTAAAATTCTGCGACCTAAACTGTCGCTTTAAAAGCATAAAACTGGTTTTTTGCCGCAATGTTGCGCTCAGTTATGTTAAGTTATCTCATAATTCAACATCAAGATTGGAACACGCATGGCTGTTCATTTTTTACATACATCTGATTGGCATTTGGGGCAATTTTTCCATCACCATGATCGTGAATATGAACATACTGAATTTTTGAATTGGCTCTTAACTCAAATTAAAACCAAACAGCCGAATGCCCTGCTCATAGCAGGCGATATTTTTGATGTAGTGAATCCTGCTTCGAGCGCTCAAAAACAACTCTACCAATTCCTTACCGATGCACATGCGCTTGCGCCACACATGCAAACCTTAATGATTGCTGGTAATCATGACTCAGGATATCGCATTGAGCAAGTTGAACCCTTTTTAGATCGCTTCAACGCCAAAGCCGTGGGCGTGATTGGCAAAACAGCTGAGCAAAAATTAGATTTAGATAAACTCTTAGTGCCTATTTATGATGCTGCGCAAAATATTGTGGCCTGGTGTCTGACCCTGCCCTATTTACGCAGTGCAGAAATTACAGGTTTAAATGAGCATAGCAGTGACAATCAATCTGCAGTTGCTTATTTGCATCAACAACTCATTGCAGAAGCCAAAGCCCGTAAACAGCCCGATCAAGCCTTAATTTTAATGTCACATGCGCACATGCAAGGCGGCGAAACCTCCGACTCAGAACGCCCCATTGTAGTGGGGAATGAAGAAGCCTTATCGACTGCACTGTTTGATGAGGTGATTGACTATGTCGCACTCGGACACTTACACAAACCGCAACAGGTCGGACAGCCGCATATCCGTTATAGCGGTTCACCCATTCCCTTATCATTTAGCGAGCTGAATTATAAACACCAAGTTCTTGAGGTCAGAATTGACCCGTTGCAGGCAGATGCACAGCGTTTCCAATATGAAAGCTTGCTTATTCCACGTACGGTAGAGCTGCTTCGGATTCGCTGCGAACTTTCTGAATTAATTACTGAACTTCATCAATTGCCAAAAGATGAAATTGCAGAAGTCTGCGCACGGCATTTTTTAGAAATTGAATATATCAGCGATGCGCCACCACCCATTGATTTACGTCAACAAATTGAACAAGCACTACCTGCCAACCGCTATCGTTTACTGCGTATTGCACGACGCTTTCAAAATAGTGAAAACTCGAACGTGCAACAATCAAAAATTGATTTAGAACCGCCAACGCCTGAAAAATTATTTTTAGATTTATGGGAAAAAATGGGCTATCAACCAGACCCTGAAGTGAGCCAAGATTTTTTACAGCTTTTGGCCGAAGCCCAACACGAACTTGATCAGAATAAAGCTTAAGGATTTGCCATGAAAATTTTACGTTTAAGTTTAAATAATTTGGCATCTTTGGCAGGCACCCATGTCATCAATTTTGAAGAAGAGCCACTGGCACAGGCAGGTTTAATTGCAATTACGGGCAAAACGGGTGCAGGTAAATCGACTTTGCTGGATGCCATGTGTTTGGCACTTTATGATGAAATTCCACGTTTAAGAGGTGCTACAGGCAGTCTGACCGATACCGCAGGCAAAGAAATTTCCTTAAAAGATTCTAAACATATTTTACGTCGTGGTACGACTTCTGGCTTTGCAGAACTTGAATTTATCGCGCTCGATCAAAAACGCTATTCGGCACGTTGGCAAATTCGCCGTGCACATAACAAAGTGGATGGAAACTTAAAAGTTGAACGTGCCATTACCTGCCTAGATGAGCAACGGGTTTTAAATCAAAGAATTTCTGAAGCTACGCCAATTGTAGAGCAGTTGATTGGCCTTAGTTTTGAGCAATTCACACGCGCAGTATTATTGGCACAATCGGAAGTTGGGGCATTTTTAAAAGCCAAAGACCATGAACGGGCAGATTTACTTGAATATTTAACCAATTCGCAAATTTTTACCGAAGTCAGTAAACGTGCAGCCGTTAAATTTAGTGAAATTAAACAAAAGCGAACAGATCTTGAAAATGTCATGGGGCATGTGGTGCTCCTCAGCGATGAAGCACTAAAAGACTTAGAAACCCAACAACATGACCTAAGTCAACAATTAGCTTTGCTGACCCAAACCGAAAAACTGTATGAAAATGATGTGAAATGGCACAAAGATTGCCATGAACTCTATGCCAGCACCCAAGCTAAAAAAGAAATATATGATGTTCAAGTCGATGCCGATCTTAAACTCGCCTCTCAAAAACAATTGCTCAAACATTTAGATGAATTTCAAACCATCCGCGAGCAATTTGTCTTGCGTCAGCAAGCAGATACCGAGCTAAAAAATCTGAATCAGCAGCTTTTGAAATTTGAACCAAACTTGCAACAAGCGGAATACGCACAACAGCAAGCGATTAGTCAGCAACAGCAAGCGGAAAAAGACCTTCAGGCATGGCAGCAGCATGTTGAACAATTGAAACCACAACTTGAAATTGCGGCACAGTTACAACATGAAATTTCTAGCAAACTTCAACAATATACCGCTTTGGATGCTGCACAAAAATTATTTGCAGAGCAGCAAATTCAGCCTGTGCAAAATAATTTGAAGCAACTGACGACTCAACTTGCAACCGAGCAACAACAACAGCAACATTTACAACAGCAATTCAAACAGACTGCGGCATGGGCAAATTTTGATGATAATTTAGCCCTTACGTTGCAACGTCTGCAAGATTATTTGCAGCTTGAACAGCAGCTACGTCAGCAAAACCCTACGCTGTTCCAATCTGCATTAGATACTTTAATTGAGCAACAACAACATACACAGCAACAACTGTTGGTTTGGGAAAAACAATATCAACATCCTGAACAACTTGAGCAGCAACTCACGGCAGAGCAACAGCAATTACAACATGCTTTAAAGAGTGTGCATGTTTTAGAGCGCTTGCAACAGGCACTTGAACAATGGCAACAACAGACCACCCTATTTGAGCAGTTACAACAGCGTCAGCAAGAAACTTTAAGTCTGCAACAGCAGACACAGACTCAAATTCAAACCCAACAGCAGCAAGTGCAAATTACTGAACAAGCCTTGCAACAATTACAGCAGATCTTTGAACAGCAGCGTTTATTGCAGCATCAAAGTGTGCAGGATTTACGTGCCCAATTAAAACCGAATGAAGCCTGTATGGTCTGCGGCAGCCATGAACATCCGTTTATTCAGCATGAAAATTTACTCAGTGACGCTTTAAACCAATTGCAGGATCAGCAATTGCAGCAGGCCAAAACTGAATTTGAGCATGCGCAAAAACAGCTACAACAATTGGAGCGTGCTCGCAGTCAATACGATGCAACTTATCATCAACAACAACAACGCAGTCTTGAACTGCAACAGCAACTTGAACAACAACAGACATTGGTGCAACAGCTTGCAACATCCTTATCTTTAGATTTGGATGCAGCGCTGCCTGTTGCAAAGCAAATTGAACACGTACAGCAACATTGGGCAACAACACATCAATCCACTCAACACTTGCAGCAGAGTATTCAACAAGCAAACGATACCCTGAAACAATGGCGCAATGCTGCACAGCAGGCAGAACAACTCAAATATGCTATTCAACAACGCCAAGACCTCGCTCAGCGTTTACAGCCTATTTTGTCGCTTTTAGATGCAGAACAAAGACACGCTTGGCTCAATCAACCGATTGAATACTATCAAAATGCCTTACAACAGTTAGAGCAACGTCATCACTTGCAGCAGCAGCAAGTTCAACTGAGCAAAACGATTGAACAACTGACTCAACAACAGCAGCAAGTGCAAGAAAAGTTGCTATTTTTACAACAGCAACATGCAGAGAAAACCCTACAACTGCAGCAGATTAAAACTGCAGGAAGTGAGCTGCGTGATCAAATTAAGCAGCTTACAAGAACTCATGCGGGATGTGAATATCAGACCTATCAAGAATGGCAGCAGGCTTTAGATCAGCAACAACAGCAACTCAATCTTGCACTTAGCACACAACGAACTGTACTTAATCAAGCAGAACAGGTGTTAAAAGACTTACAACTGCAAAAACATGGTTTGGATAGTAGAATTCAACAGCGCATGCAGCAACACACTGAATGTCAGCAACACATTGCAACGTGGCAAGCGACACACACGCATTTTCAAGCCAGCATCATTGATAAATGTTTACAGATTTCTTATGCCGAACATCAGCAAATACGCAACATGCTGCAGCAACAACAAAACAGTTTGGAGAGTGCTAAAACGGCTTGGCAAACATTGGAAGAGCAATATCAAAAACACTTAAAGCAACAGCCACAACTGAGTTTTGACGAGGTCACCACGCAACTGGCAGCGCTGCAAACAGACAAAGCCAAACAACAGCAAAACTATAATGAGATTGAGGCACAGCTACGCCTGAATAGCACCAATCAAGGGATTTTTGCTACCTATCAAACTCAAATTGAAAGTATCAAAGCTGAAGAATACCGCTGGGGACGTATTTACGATTTAATTGGGCATAAAGAAGGTACGAAATTTAAGAAAATTGCCCAAGAACATCACTTGGATATTTTGGTGGAATACGCCAATCAGCAATTGCTGCCACTGAGTTCGCGTTATCAGTTGCATCGTATTCCTGACAGTTTGGGGTTGGCGATTATTGATTTAGATATGAACAGTGAAATTCGCCCTGTTCTGTCTTTATCGGGTGGCGAAACCTTTTTGGTTTCTTTAGCTTTGGCACTGGCAATTGCCAATATGGCATCTGGCTCAATGAAACTGGAATCGCTATTTATTGATGAAGGCTTTGGCACTCTCGACCCGACTTCCTTGCACATGGTGATGAATGCCTTAGACCATCTGCAAAGTCAGGGACGTAAAGTGGTGCTGATTTCGCATATTCAGGAAATGCACGAACGAATTCCTGTGCAAATTCAAGTCAAACCAGTGGGTGCAGGGGCAAGTGAAGTCAATGTGGTGGGTTAAAGCCAATACTGCCTAAAATCTGAAGATTATTTGTCGATTGAAGAATTATTGAGATGACTGTGAGATTTCAGATTTTAGGCTTCCATGAAGTTGTATTGAATTTATTTTAAAATCACACACACTTTAAGTACTTAATTTTATGGATATAAAAACGATTATTCTCTTTGCTGTATTGCCCAGTTTAAGTATTATTTTTCTCACATGGTTAATACGTTTCCCTAAACCTTGGGTTTTTAAAGCGGTTTTAATTTTTGAAATCATTCTCACCGTCTGCACTTTAGTCATTGAGTTGGATGCAAGAAAAACACCTGGAAATAACGGTTGGACCATCATTTTCACAGGCTTCTTTCAGTTCTGTTTTTTGCTATTTTTACTGATTGCCCGTATTCGAATCTGGATAGAAAATAAATCTTGAATGTCTACTTCACCTATTTACTGGACGGAAGTGGCGCTTTCTAAAAATAGTGAAGGTTATTAAAAATAATCTACACAAGCCAAAACTTTGACAGCTTTACAGTATACATAACTAAAAAAGCCTCGACATCCTGTCGAGGCTTTCTAGATTCAGTTTTTGGTATAACTCCTGTCGTACCAAGCACTTCCGTGTTGTTCTATTTCTTATTCTTCTTATTTAGGAAACTCCCTGTTTCCCGATAAGTTCATATTAAGAAAATCCAACCTTCAGCACTAGCCGCAAAATTCCGCATTTCATGTCAGCCAAAACGTACAAGATAATGTTTGCAAAATCTTGGCAGATTCTTTGTTCATCTAGCAATTAAGCCTTGGAATAGTCACGTGCGCCAAACAATGCTGTACCAATCCGTACCATAGTTGAACCTGCTGCAATTGCGGCATTTAAATCGCCCGACATCCCCATACTCAAAGTATCCCAATCTTCAGGTTGTGCATGTTGTGCTTTCACTGCATCAAACAATTGTTTGGCATCTTGAAAAGCTTGAGGATGATCAGGTGCAGGAATCACCATCAAACCGCGTAGTTTTAAATGCGGTAATTGGCTGATCTGTCGGACTAATTCTGCAACTTCGCTCGGCTGACAACCATCCTTCGTGTCTTGCGCATCAATATTAACTTGTAAACAAATATTCAGGGGCACTTGTTGAGCATCGCGCTGATTCGATAAACGCTCGGCAATAATCAAACGATCTACCCCATGCACCCATGCAAATTTTTCTGCCAAATGTTTGGTTTTATTGCGCTGCACATGCCCAATAAAGTGCCATTCAATTTCTAAATCACTCAGGGCCTGCATTTTATCCAAAGCTTCTTGCAAATAATTTTCGCCAAAAGCGCGCTGCCCTGTCGCATACATTTCACGCAAGGCTTCACTCGGATGAGTCTTAGACACTGCCAACAATTGCACCGTATTTGGCTCGCGCTGTGCCAACTGGCATGCCTGTTGAATTTGTTGCAAAACCTGAGTGCGCATAAGCTGCAGATTATTCATTGATGCATTTCTCATTTCATTCATCTTTTTTTACCTTGTCCAGCAACTAACAGTTGGTTAAGCTGATGGAAAGCCGTATTATTCTATCAAAATAATTAAGATTTAATTGATCTCGGGGACTTTCATGGATATTACAGAATTATTGGCGTTCTCCGCTAAAAACGGCGCTTCGGATTTACACTTATCTGCGGGCATGCCACCACTGATTCGTGTGGATGGTGAAGTTCGTCGAATTAACTTACCAGCATTAGAACATAAAGAAGTACACAAATTAGTGTACGACATTATGAATGATAAACAACGTCGTGATTATGAAGAAAATCTAGAAACGGACTTTTCTTTTGAAGTCCCAGGCGTGGCTCGTTTCCGTGTGAACGCATTTAACCAAAACCGTGGTGCAGGTGCAGTATTCCGTACCATTCCTTCTAAAGTTTTGACCCTTGAAGATTTAGGCATGG
This sequence comes from Acinetobacter sp. YH12131, assembly GCF_013418635.1. Lineage (NCBI taxonomy): Bacteria > Pseudomonadati > Pseudomonadota > Gammaproteobacteria > Moraxellales > Moraxellaceae > Acinetobacter > Acinetobacter sp. YH12131. The sequence goes on along the minus strand of NZ_VPBQ01000004.1, from coordinate 70,846 downwards.
GACAAATCTTTAAAGATATTTGTGAATATCCACGTGGTTTGGTATTGGTGACAGGCCCAACGGGTTCAGGTAAATCAACCACACTTGCCGCGATGATTGACTTTATTAATGACAATCGCTACGACCATATTCTGACCGTCGAAGACCCAATCGAATTTGTACACCAATCTAAAAAATGTTTGGTTAACCAACGAGAAGTACACCGTGATACGCATGGCTTTAACGAAGCATTACGTTCGGCACTGCGTGAAGACCCTGACATTATTCTAGTGGGTGAGATGCGTGACTTAGAAACCATTCGTTTGGCACTGACTGCTGCTGAAACGGGTCACTTGGTATTTGGTACGCTACACACCACCTCTGCAGCAAAAACCATTGACCGTGTGATTGACGTATTCCCTGCCGAAGAAAAAGACATGGTACGTGCCATGTTGTCTGAATCTTTACAAGCCGTCATTTCACAATCCCTGCTCAAGAAAAATGGTGGTGGTCGTGTAGCTGCGCATGAAATCATGATTGGTATTCCTGCAGTGCGTAACCTGATTCGTGAAAACAAAGTAGCTCAAATGTACTCGGCAATTCAGACTGGTGCCAACTACGGTATGACCACCCTTGACCAGAGTTTGAAAAACTTGGTATCGCGCGGTGTGATTAGCCCACAAACGGCTCGTACGGTTGCAAAACAGCCTGAATCATTCTTATAAGTTTAAAATTCGAGATACGCGATGGACTTTAATGATTTACTGAATTTAATGATTCAGCAAAAAGCGTCTGACTTGTTTATTACAGCCGATGTTGAACCTTCCATGAAAATTCATGGACAAATTGTGCCTGTAGCCAAAAGTAAACTTACAGGTGAAATTGTCGGTCAGCTGCTTAACTCAATTATGAGTGAAAAACAGCGCAAGGAATTTGCCGAAACCCGTGAATGTAACTTTGCGATTACCAACCGTGAAAAAACAGCACGTTTCCGTGTCAGCGCATTCCAACAACGTGATGAGCCGGGCATGGTACTCCGTCGGATTGAAACCAAAATCCCGACCATGGATGACTTGAAACTGCCACCTATTCTCAAAGATTTGGCGATGACCAAACGTGGCATCATCATTTTTGTAGGTGCGACAGGTACAGGTAAATCGACCTCTTTAGCGTCTATTATTGGTTACCGCAACCAAAATTCCAAAGGTCATATCATTACCATTGAAGACCCGATTGAATTTGTGCATGAACATGCAGGCTGTATTATTACCCAGCGTGAAGTCGGGATTGATACCGACTCCTTTGAAATCGCATTAAAAAATACCTTGCGTCAAGCGCCTGATGTAATTCTGATTGGTGAGATTCGTTCCCGCGAAACCATGGATTATGCAATTGCCTTTGCCGAAACAGGTCACTTGGTATTTGCCACCCTACACGCCAACAACGCTAACCAAGCAATTGACCGTATTATTCACTTCTTTGAAGCAGACCGTCATAACCAGTTGTTCATGGATTTATCGCTAAACCTGAAAGCAATTGTGGCACAGCAGTTAATTCCAACCATTGATGGCAACTCACGTCGTGCTGCGATTGAAATTTTAATTAACTCACCACTGATTGCAGATTTAATCCGTAAAGGTGATGTGCACGAAATTAAAGACCTGATGAAGCGTTCACGTGAGTTGGGTATGCAAACCTTTGACCAAGCGTTATACGATCTTTATAAAGCCAAACAAATTAGCTACAAAGATGCACTTAAACACGCCGACTCGCCAAACGATTTGCGTCTACAAATCAAACTTGCAGAAGAAGGTGGCGAGCGCTTGTTACATGCAACTTCGAATATTACCTTCGATGGGCAATAACATCACAACAACGCTTAAACACAAACAAAATAGGCTTCCATACGGAAGCCTATTTTTTATGCTTACAGCAAATTATTTCTTGCGTAAGGCTTCACGACATTCTGGCGCATCACAATAACCATATAAATTCAGCGAGTGCCCTGTGAGCTCAAAACCAAATTTTTCAGCTACATCATGCTGTTCTTTTTCAATGGTATCGTTAATAAATTCAACCACTTTGCTACAGTTCAAGCAAACTAAGTGGTCGTGGTGATCTTCCTGCATGATTTCAAACACAGAATGATTGTTCTCAAAATTATGACGCTCAATAATGCCTGCAGCTTCAAACTGTGTTAACACACGATACACAGTTGCTAAACCCACATCTTCACCCTGATCGAGTAAAGTTTTGTAGATATCTTCTGCACTTAAATGATGTTGTTTTGAATTTTCTAATAATTCTAAGATTTTAATTCGTGGAAGGGTAACTTTAAGTCCAGCTTTGCGTAATTCTTGATTTGAAATAGGCATGAAAAAAGGTCTCTCAACAAAATTAAAGTTGGAATATGCAACAAAGTTAAGATGCAGTATGATCTAACACTGGATCAAGATCAAATGCATCATAATTAATTTGGGATAGTGTAGCAAAATGCAAAAAATCATGTTGACGTTATTGGTCACTTCACTGCTCGCAGGCTGTTCGACCTTGGGCGTTTATAAAGTCGATATTCCACAGGGTACACCTTTAACCCAAGCTCAAGCGTCTAAAGTCCAAGTCGGTATGAGTCATCAACAAGTCCGCTTTTTGCTGGGCAGTCCTACCATCGCCGACCCGATGAATCCATTACGTTGGGACTACATTTACAACTATATCCCAGGAACTTATGCTAAAAAAGCCAAGATCCCTGCCGCGCATGGTCAGCATTTGAAAATCTTTTTCAATCAAAATGGTATTGTAGAAAAAGTTGAAGGATTGGAAACGATTCCAGAATCTCAACCAGGCCTACCAGGATCGAAAGAAGCGATTCTCAACGCGCCACCACTATAGCCGCTTTAGAATAAAAAGAAACCCCTCACTGAAATTCATCTGAGGGGTTTTTTAAATCATTGCAATTGTCTCAAGCGATTGCTTTTGGCATAACGCCCTACTGGGTTCTTTGCGGCACGTTTACGACGAATATCTTTCGGGTTAATGGTCAAAGCACGATAAATCTCAACCCGATCACCTGCTTGTAATACATACTGCGGCTCAACCCGCACACCAAAAATACCCAGCATCAACGGTTCAGGCAAAGTCGTCGCTGTCGTAAGTCCACTTTGCTGAATTGCATCTAAAGCGGTCATACCCTGCTGAAATGCGACAGCCACATGCCATTGTTGTTCGGGTGTGGCATACGCCACCCAAACCTGCGCCATTTGACTCATGCGATCCACTGTCCAATTAACGCCACCATCGCCACTACGATAGATACAGGTAACACCACACGTACTGCAATACGCCAAATGTTATAAAAGGCTTCACTGCTAAAGTTCATGGCTTTACGCAAATGGCTGATTTTCATAATCCAGCCTGCAAAAATAGCGTAAATCAAACAAATAACTAAGCCCCAAAGCAACAAGGCAAAATTAAATACAGGACCAATGGCAGGAATTGCCCAAACCAAAGTTGCTGCAATCAATACAACCCACTGAATCGCAACCGCCATTTGACGTTGTGCCAATTGTTCACGTGCCAATTGTAATAAAACCGCTGCTGCTGCAACAGTTGCCGCCACCAAAGCCAATGCTGGAATTTGTGCTTGCACGGCAAAGAATGCAAAAGCAACGACTGCCAATAGCTGAGCAATCCAAATTGGCAATACCGTTGAAGTTGCTGCAGATTGTTGCTGTACTTGCGGCAAACTAGTTTGCCAGTACAAGCCCATGCCTAAACCACTGGCCACCAAAGCCAAAACGGTTGCACTGCCCCATTCGCTAAACTCAATTGAGGTGACTTGCCATGCAGGGAGTTCTGAACCCATCACCATCGATAAAACCAAAGCCGCCACAACAGCAACAGCGGTACATAGCAATAAAATTTGACGCGGCACTAATGACAATGCCAGTGCGAAAATAGCCACAATCACAAACAAGACATGACTAGCCAAGTCTGCAGCGGCATATTGATTTAAAATTTGCGCAGCATTAGACAACAAACCGCCTGCTAAAAATGGAATGAACACCACTGCAAGCCAGCCCACCAAACGCCATTTTTGAGAAGCATCGGCATCACGGGTTAAACTTAAAAGTGCTTGTAATGCTGTCGTTTTTGAGCGTTTGGCTAAGGCAATTTCCAAATAAGTAATCGGTAATGCCAAAATCAGCATAGTTGCTAGCCACAACAACCAAAAGTCGAGCTGACGCTCAACCTGAATACCTGTCATTGGTGCGAGTGTGGCAATAATAATGAATGATAAACCAAATGCCATCAGCGGCGATAACCATCGTGACATAGCATTGTCCTGCATGACGCTGTCCTAATAAAAATCTACGGCTATTTTGCCTTTGTCATCAAGGAAAAGCAAAACCTCAAAAAAGAAAAAGCAAACTATCGTTAGATAGCTTGCTGCGCAAATTTATAATTTTTATTCTTTCATTTTTTATGGCTTCAGACTTATGAGAAGAAACGAGCGAACCAACCTTTACCTTTCTTCTTCTCATTTTCCTTAATAATGCCCATCATATTCTCTTTCACAGCACCAACATAATCGGCGTCATCGTGTTGAATATGATTAATTAACCATTTTGATAAGACTTCATGCAATTCGCCTTCAATGGATTGTCCCATTTCATAACGATCGCGATAAGACTCAATTTTTTTAATGAATAAATCATGCACACGTTTATGTGGTACGCGGTATTTATAACCCGCTTCTTCTTGTAATGATTCTTCAAACGTAAAATGCGACTGGGTGTAATCAATAATATTATTTAAAATCTGCTTTACACGTGCTCGATCTGTACCATCGCTAATTTCAACAATTTCATTAATATAATCGAGGATACGTTTATGCTGATCGTCAATCACATCGATACCAGTATTGTATTCTGGAACCCATTTCATCTTCATACGACCACCTTACAGAAATAAATGATTAATCACATTGCGGAATGGTAGCCGTATTTCCCATAAATAAAAATGAAGCGAATTGGTAGGGATTGGTTTAAATCGCAAAAAAACAACACAAGACATTGATTTAAATAAATTTTAACAAAAATACCCGACTAAAAGAATCAATTATTAATTAACCAATTTATACATTTTCATTCTTGATTTAATTGAATTATACAATAATAAAATGAATATTTTTCAACCACACATACCCGTATAAATTAGTATTGATCCGCTTTGGTGATCCGTCTTAATTCAGGATTTAAACGCTCACGTTCCAAACGCGCAATATGTGTCATTTGGGTTTTAATTGGGCGTCCATGTTGAAATAAAATCATTTCACCTGGCTGAAATGCTGTCCATGTTTCATTTTGAGTCAAGGGTTCAGTGGTAATCACTGCCACACAATCCTCTGCTGTGGTGACTTGGCTAAAATCAACCTCAACATCTAAATCAATTAATTGTGCAGGCTGAAATGGATAAGCACGCACCAACCAATGTAATTTGGTCACCGCATAACTAAATAATGCCTGACCATTGGACAAACAAAAATTAAAAGTGCCATGTTCTGCAATTTTAGGAGAAATTTCGGCTAACAAGTCAAAAATTTGCGTCAGGCTCGGTTCATCATAACCAAAACGATTTACCAATTGATCTAACAAATAACAAAATGCACGTTCACTGTCGGTATTGCCCACAGGGGTAAAACGACCTGATAAACGTGGATGAAAGTCATGTAAATCACCATTATGGGCAAAAATCCACTGGCGTCCCCACAACTCACGACTAAACGGATGTGAATTTTCTAAATTAATTTTGCCTTGTGTCGCTTTACGAATATGGGCAATCACATTACGCGATTTGATGGGATAGTTACGGATCAATTCTGCAATGGGTGACTCCACTGCAGACTGGTTATCGACAAATAAACGGCAAGCTTTATCTTCAAAAAAAGCAATGCCAAAGCCATCAGAATGATCTGAGGTGATTCCTGCGCGCTGCGAAAATCCCCGAAATGAAAAGGTAATATCGGTAGGTGTCGCACAATTCATTCCAAGCAACTGACACATAAGGCCTTATCTTTATACAAATAATGAAATTATCTAATTATTGTGCATCAGCCATGTGGATAATTCAAATCTGAAAAATATAAATAGATTTCTACAGTACCACTTCATAGATATGCAGTGCTGTAGAAATCTCTGCTTAATTATTCTAGTTAAGATGCTTTCACTTTCTTTTGGCGAATAAAATGTTTCGCCATTTGTTTCACATCTAACAAAACAAAATAATCTAGACAGTTAAACTCACGGTCATAAAATGCTTGCTCAGACAGCTTAGCATTCATTTTCAGATAAACATCAAACAGTTTAGGTATTCGTTCATCTTGGCTAAAGCTATGACTTGGACAACTTGGCTCAAACGGCTGCTGTGACTGAATATCGCAGCGTTGATTTTCTGCCAATTGTTGAATCGCTTGATGGGTATGATACGCGCGTGCTTCATTACCTTCCAAACGAATACTGACACAGCCAATCATGTGTTTGGCACGCATTTCCCATAACACTTTAGGCACTAAATTCAGCCATAAAATAGAGAGTGTTTTGCCTGAACGATAACGTGGATGCACACAAGTACGCCCCATTTCGACAATATTCGAGAGATGCCCTAACTCATCTATAATTTTAAACTCGTGCGCACTATAACTGTTGGCTAGCTCATGCCCTTGCCAAAGTTTTAAACGAGTATAAGCAACAATTTCACCCGTAGATTTATCTCTGAGTACGGCGTGTTCACAGCCAAAATCGTACAAGTCCTGATCTAAACCCGATTCAAATTCAATGCCAAATTGCTTGGAAAATTGCTGTGCACGAAAGCGCTGTACTTCTTGTAGTTGCTTTAAATTTTCAACCCATTCAAACGCATATTGCGTAGCTTTGCTGTTTTTTTTCTGTGCTTTACCCACTTTAACCATAGGAAAGCTAAACTGCTGACGATACTGATTTAATTTTTGTAGCATCATAGATACCTCATGTTTTCTCCTACACTAGGACAGCAGCATGACACTATGATGACCGCGATTTTAGCGACTACAATTTTAAGATTGCAGGATAGGTGCAAAGCAATTTCAAGGATGCTGAATCAACAAAATTTCAGTTTCTTGCCGTAAATTTGACATAAAAAAGAGCTTCAATTGTGAAGCTCTTTTAGGGATCATCTTATAGAGTTTTATTTACGCGTTTGGACACGGTTGGTAATTAATGTTCCCACACCATGATCAGTAAAGATTTCCAATAAAGTAGCATGTGGCACACGACCATCTACAATATGTGCACTGATTACACCGCCTTTAACTGCATCCAATGCACAACCCACTTTTGGAATCATGCCACCGTAAATCACGCCTGTATCAATTAAACGATCTACTTCCTGCGTAGTCAAACCAGTTAACAGGTTTTTATTTTCGTCTAATACACCCGTAATATTGGTCAGCAAAATTAACTTTTCCGCACCCAATGCTTCGGCAACTTTACCTGCGACTAAATCGGCATTAATGTTATAGGTATTGCCTGCATCATCGACACCTAAAGGTGCAATCACTGGAATAAAGTCGCTGCTGGTAAACATTTCCAACACGTCGGTTTTGACACCCACCACTTCACCCACCAAACCAAGGTCAATTTGTTGTACTTCGCCTGTTTCAGTAGTTTTTTGCATCAATAATTTTTGTGCGCGAATCAAGTTACCATCTTTACCCGTCAAACCAATGGCACGACCGCCATGTTGGTTAATCAGATTGACGATAGATTTGTTGACGCTACCACCCAAGACCATTTCTACGACTTCCATAGTCGTAGGATCGGTGACACGCATGCCATCAATACGGTCAGACTCACGTCCCAATTGCTTGAGCATAGAATCCACTTGTGGGCCACCGCCATGCACCACAATCGGGTTTAAGCCTACAGTCTTTAACAACACGATATCACGAGCAAAAGAACTTTCCAGCTCAGGATCGGTCATGGCATTGCCGCCATATTTCACAACAAGGGTCTTGCCCGCAAAACGTTGAATATACGGCAAAGCTTCAGTCAAAATTTGCGCTTTGTCGATACCAGTCTGTTGATGTGGCATTCGCCTCTCCTTATTGAGCATCTAAAATGTCTTGGGCGATTTCAGGGTATCGCTCACTTAACATGGAAACAAATGTATCGCGAATATCATTCAGTCGTGATGGATTATCGGCATCAAAACGCACCGTAAAATATTCGCCTGTATTGGATGCTCGAATAATGCCAAATCCATCTTCAAAATCAAGTCTTACACCATCTATTTTACTTAATTCTGCACCACTGCGATGGCTAGAACTTTCAACATCATTTAAAACCGCACTCGGTTCAATATTCCGTGTGCTGATATACGTGTCTTCAGTGCAGCAACGCTCAGGGTATTTCTGCATCAATGCCGAAAGGCTGCTGTAATTACTGTGGCTTAAATATTCCAACACGCGCAGCGCTGCGTAAATACCATCGTCATAGCCAAAACCACGTCCATCATTGAATACATAATGTCCTGCGTATTCGCCACCGAACACAGCCTTGCCTTGCGACTGCGCCAAATAACGCCGCAAGAAGGTACTGCCCGTGCGAATCATCACCGCTTCGCCACCCAAATCACGCACGGTATTGCGCACCATAGTGGAGCATTTTACATCAAACACCACTTGATGCTGAGGATGAGTTTTTAAACACATTTCTGCAAATAAAGACAGCAAACGATCTGCTGAAAGCACATTGGCATGTTCATCCAAGAGGACGACACGATCACCATCGCCATCTAAAGCAATGCCAATGTCCGCCTGATGTTCACGCACCGCAGCTTTTAAATGTTGTAAGTGTTTTTCTTGTGATGGATCGGGTGCATGTTCTGGAAAATGACCATTGGCTTCGCAGCGTAAAGCAATCACCTCACAGCCCATTTTTTGCAAAACCAAAGCAGCGCAATGACCTGCCGAACCATACATCCCATCTAAAACCACTTTAAAAGTGCCCGCCAGTTGAATATCGTTCAACATTGCCTGCTGATATTGCTGACACGCATCTTCAATAAATTCATGTGAAATATTGGTGGCGTGTTGTGAGGCGATGGATGGTGCTGCATCGGTATTTAAATAATATGGCGCTGCATCGTGTGCCACGTGTTGAATCATTTCAGGGGTTGGCGGTTCGCCCTGCACAATCCATTTAATGCCGTTGTCTGATTTTGGATTATGACTGGCCGTAAGCATAATGCCATTGCCTGCCGTGTGTCGTGCCATAAAATACAACATCGGGCTAGAACAACAACCCACCATCGTCACTTGAAATTGATGGGCAAGAAAGACTTGGCGCATAATTTCAGCATAAGCGGGGCTATTTAAACGCGCATCATAACCAATACTAATTTGAGTTTGCTTTTCTTGTTGATATTGTTGCACCAATCCTTGTGCAATCGCGTTTATCAATTTCACAGTCAGCACAGTTTCTTTACCACGTATGTCGTAAGCGCGAAAAATATGCTGTGGAAAAAGTGTTTGTGGATTGTTCATAGGCTTACAACTACAAAGATGAGCCAACATAAAATAAATAAATCTTGGCTCTATAAATTTTGAAAAATTCTAATCAGACTTTTTAAAGTAGGAATTATCGTCTCAAATCATCAAGCAATATGCTTGTCATTATTAGTGCATCTTTCGTTACTTTTCAAGAATTGTTGGTAAAGTTTCAAGTAAAACCTTACCAAACGATTTAGGCTAAAACCTCAGTAAACTCAGTTTTTACCCGTATGCCCAAAACCACCTGCACCACGTTCAGTGGCGACAAATTCATCTACCTGTTCAAACTCAGCCTGCACCACAGGTACCAAAACGTATTGCGCTAAACGCTCACCAGGTTCTAAGCTAAATGCTGTTTGGCTACGGTTCCACACCGAAACCATCAATTCACCCTGATAATCTGAATCAATCAAACCCACCAAGTTACCTAACACGATACCATGTTTGTGACCCAAGCCTGAACGCGGCAAAATCATGCCTGCAAAACCTGTATCTTGAATATAAATCGCTAAACCTGTTTTGACCAATACTGTTTGACCCGGCTCAATCACGGTGCTGCTGTCTACACAAGCACGTAAGTCCAACCCTGCCGAACCTGCGGTTGCATAAGTTGGCATTGGCCATTCTGTGCCTAAACGTGAATCTAAGACTTTAACTTGAACTTTCATGAAGTTTATCCTGTTTTTAAATTTTCAATGTAATTTCGATATAAATTATGCCCTTTGATGCTGTACTTGCATCAACACCGCTGAATGTTTTTCAGCGCTTAATCAGAGCACGTAAATTTTCCAAATAATGCTGTGCCTGTAATTTCGGATCGACATCACCGGCTAACTTTTTCTTACGTCCGAGCCATTCCAATTCATCTTGTGGTAATTCATCCAAAAAACGACTTGGGGTCATTTGTTTCATTTGCCCGCCCGCTTTGCGCTGCTCTGCCAAAGTAATGGTTAAGCCCTGACGTGCACGAGTAATCCCTACGTACATTAAACGGCGTTCTTCTTCGACGGTATCTGCCACAATTGAGTTTTTATGCGGCAAAAGCTCTTCTTCCAAGCCAATCAAATACACGTACGGAAATTCCAAACCTTTGGACGCATGCAGAGTTAGCAAATTGACTTTATCGGTGTCTTCTTCTTCCTGTTGCTGTTCGAGCATATCGAGCAGCACCATTTTACGAATCACACTTTCAATATTTTTTTCATCGACATCTTCAGCGCGGTTAATCAGACTTTGGATGCTGCTATACAGCACCTCAATATTATCTAGCTTGGTTTTTTCCTGCGCAGGTGTAGCCGCTTGCTCTTTAATGTAGTCGATATAGCCTGCTTCGAGCATCATCTGGCGGATGATTGGCACAGGTTCATCATCTTCCAATAAGTTACGCGTAAAATTGCTAATAAAATCTGAAAACTCTGCCAACTGCGTCGTGGCTTTTTTCGGAATTGCCATGGTTAGGCGCTGATCACCTGCAGCAGCCAATAATGACAAATGGTTTTCTTGTGCAAACAGCCCTAGTTTTTCCAAAGTCACAGGACCAATCGCACGTTTAGGCGTATTAATAATGCGCAAGAATGCGCTGTCATCTTCAGGGTTAATAATCAGACGCAAATAACTCATGATGTCTTTGATTTCAGCACGTGCGAAGAATGACTGCCCCCCCGAAAGCTTGTAAGGAATTTGCATTTGACGTAATTGGGTTTCCAGAATACGTGCCTGAAAGTTCCCTCGGTACAAAATTGCATAATCTTTCCAGCTTTTACCATTCATCAGTTTATGCGTGAGTAAGTCTTTAACCACGCGTTCTGATTCATCATCATCATTGCGGCATGTAATTACCCGAATCACTTCGCCATGACCTTTGTCTGACCACAGTTTTTTGTCAAAAATATGTGGATTATTGCCAATGACGGTATTGGCCGCTTTTAAAATGCGACTGGTCGAGCGATAGTTTTGCTCAAGTTTAATCACTTTTAAATTCGGGAAATCATCTTTCAGCAAGGCCATATTTTCAGGCTTGGCACCGCGCCATGCGTAAATCGATTGGTCGTCATCACCTACCGCAGTGAACTGCCCCATCACACCCACCAATAATTTCACCAAGATATACTGTGCGGTGTTGGTATCTTGATACTCATCGACCAATAAATAACGGACACGGTTCTGCCATTTGTCACGCACTTCAGCATTTTCTTGCAAAAGTCGTGTTGGCATTACAATTAAATCGTCAAAATCTACCGCGTTATAGGCACGTAAATTACGTTCATAAAGTTGATATAAATGTGCAAATTGGATGTCTTCTGGCGTTTCGCACGTGGTATGTGCCTGTTCTGGTGCGATCAGATCGTTTTTCCAGTCCGAAATCATCTTCATGGCTTTGGCAATCAATTCTTTGCTTTCTGCACCCGACAAATTATCGCGGTGCATTAAATCCATCAGAATACGTTTACAGTCATCGGCATCCAAAATAGAGAAGTTGGCTTTTAACGGCGTGTGTTTTAATTCAAAACGTAATAAATTCAGACCAAAGGTGTGGAAAGTCGAAACCGATAATCCTTTAGCTTCTTCACGTGACAACAATTTGGTCACACGCTCTTTCATTTCTCGTGCTGCTTTGTTGGTAAAAGTCATCGCTGTAATACGATGCGCAGGAATCCCGCAATGCTTAACCAAATAGGCAATTTTTCGGGTAATCACCGAAGTTTTGCCTGAACCTGCACCTGCAAGCACTAACAAGGGTCCTTGAGTGTATTTCATCGCTTCAAGTTGCTTGTCGTTTAACTGACTTGCCAGTGTCATAGTATTTCCTCTATTTCGGTTCGAGCTCGATTATAGTCATCTCCGCCAAAGATGACTAATCTAAAATGCTACTTTAGACGTCATTGTCTATTTGCTGAGTAGACCCTAGAAATTGCTTGCATAAAAAAACCGCCCGAAGGCGGTTCTTTACAATCTATACAATGCCAGATTATTGGATTGCATAAATGCTGATTTCTACACGACGGTTTTGCTCACGACCTTCTGCAGTAGCATTCGATGCGATTGGGTTTGCAGCACCGTGACCTTGTGCATTAATACGTGAAGTTGATACACCACGGCTAGCCAAGTAGTTTGCAACCGATTGTGCACGTGCTTGTGACAATGGAATGTTGATTGCGTCGTTACCAGTGCTGTCAGTATAACCTGTTACCAAAATACCGCTCTTGTTATCTTGGGTTAGCGTTTGCGCTACTTTGTCCAAGGTAGAATAGAAGTTTGGTTTGATGTTTGATTTGTTCGTATCAAACGTGATGTTACCTGGCATGATCAAGCCAACAGAACCATCAGCATTACGGTTTACTTCTACGCCTGTACCTGCCATTTGTTGGCGAAGTTGTTTTTCTTTATTGTCAAGATAAACACCCGCAGCAGCACCCACTACAGCACCAATGGCTGCCGCACGGTTGTTTTGTGCACTTGTGTTTGCGTTACTTTTAGAGACCCCATAACCTGCAGCAGCACCAATTACTGTGCCTAACGCTGTTTTGTCATATTCCATACCACCAAGGTTGTTACCAGTCGATTGACAACCTGTTAATACCATTGCCCCTACAACTGCTGTCGATATTACTAATGCACGCATGGCATGCCTCCTTACTTGTGTTTTGTTGTACAGGCTGAATATTGAATGAAAAAATATACTTAGACCATTGATTTTTTGTTAATAAAAAAACTTTTACTTACAAATATACATGATCATGTACAAATCTGGGCATAACATCATCACAATTTCTACACACTTTCACTTCTACACTTTTTTATTTTAAAAACAACATTTATAGTGGAGTCATCTACAAATACGTGACGCATTGGACGATTTATCTTCAGGATTGATTTATATGTCATCGCAAGCAAAGAAACACCCTTTATTAAAAAAAATCACAAAAGGTCTCACCGTGGGTACAGTCATCACTGGCAGTACATTTTTTCACGGCCCTCCTGTGTTGGCTTTGGGCTTAACCAAACTGTTAAAGCAGTCACGTAAGGTCGATGAAACCAATATTCAAATTACCAACAGTTGGCTCAGTGTAAACAACTGGCTGATTGATCATGTATTACCCAATACCCAATGGGATATCAGCATTGATGAAGATTTGCAACTGAGCATGCAAGGTCGTTATCTCATGACCTGTAACCATCAAAGTTGGGTCGATACCACAGTAAATCAGTATTTTGGCTTAACCCGTATGCCATTGACCCGCTTTTTTACCAAGTGGGAACTGATCTTTATTCCCTTTGTAGGACAAGCCTTTAAAATTTTAGGCTTCCCAATGATGAAGCGTCACAGCAAAGCACAAATTGCCAAAAAACCTGAGCTGAAAGACCACGATATGGAAGAAGCGCGTAAAGCCTGCCAACAGTTATTAAGTCAGCCCTTTACCCTGCTGAATTATTTAGAAGGCACACGCTTTACCCAAGAAAAACATGATCAACAACAATCGCCTTATCAACATTTATTAAAGCCAAAAGCTGGTGGTTTAGCTTTGGCATTGAATATTTTGGGTGATCAAATTGATGCCTTGGTAGATATGACCATTGTGTACCCAGATGGCGTGCCGGGCTATAGCGAGTTTTGGTTAGGTGAGGTGCCGCGCATTGCGGTGAATTTACGCAAAATTAATATTCCAGATTGGGTGTTGGGCGGCAATTACGAAGATGATGCTGAATATCGTGAGCGTTTTCAGCAATGGGTGCATGAACTGTGGCTGGAAAAAGATCAATTGATTGAAAGCATGCAACAAAAACTTGCAGCTCCGACTGCATAACCATTCAGGTACGCCATGAAAAAGTCTGAAGAACCTGTCATCAAATCCTCTTTTCATCCCCTGCGTAAAGATTCATGGGGATGGAAAATTGCCTTGGCTTATGACTTGTTTTTGATGGGTTTAATCATCTTTAACTTGTTCTGTTTAAGTGCCAATGCCATTTTAATGAGTGATTTTGGCGAATGGTTGTTCGATTTTATTCGTCTACCTGAAATTTTACAGTTTTATCGAACAGAATTGCGCCCTTGGGTGGTGATTACCGAAGGCTGGTTTACCACGTTTTTAATTGTAGAGTTGGGCGTGCGTTGGGGTATTGCAATTATTTTCAAACATCATCAGCGTTGGTGGTTTTTCCCGTTTATTCACTGGTATGAAATTCTTGCAATTATTCCGCAATTGCGTTTTTTACGTTTATTACGTGCCATCGCGATTGGTTACAACCTGCATAGCCATGGCTATAAAGTCATTCCAGACAGTTGGTATAAACGCGGCAACTTTTACTACAACTTGCTAATGGAAGAACTGAGTAGCCGTGTGGTGCTCACGGTACTTAATGGTGTGCAACGTGAATTGACCACCAGTACCACTCACAAACAATTTATTGATGATTTGGTCGAGCATCATCGTCAATTACTCGCGATTGCCCTAGCCGATATTTTGCAGGAATCCTTAGGCAAAGAATTACAAATGCAGCGTCACATGATTGCGAAAAATGTCGGGTTGGTGGTGAATCAAGCCATTGAAGATACGCCTGAACTGACGCAATTGCTGCGCCTGATTCCATTGGTCGGTGGACGTATTGAACAGCAAATTCAAAGTATCGGACAGCGATTGGGTGAAAATATCACCCAAGGTTTAATTGAACCTTTTGCACAGCAGCATCAACAAGTACAAAATCCAACTTATCAAATGATTGCTGAAAAAATTAGTCAGATTGAGATTGAACATAATCAGCATATTGATAAATTAGTGGAATCGGCAATATTTGAAAGTTTAGAAGCGATTCGCAAACAAGTAAAAGTTAAACAATGGCAACAAATTTTAAATGAAGGACAACAACACGATATTTCATAAAGGTCTTTCGATAATTTCAGCTAAAACAATGTGAAATATTTTTAGTAACTGAACTAGAGAATTCACCCAATTTGTTCTAGGATTTGCTCTATTTATAAGATGACTTCAACAACCAGCAAAGTTAGAAGTGTTAAGGAATTATTATGGCTGACATACGGATAAAAGGCAGATTGGTCAATGCGATTCGCATTAGCTTAGACACCAATGATCATGATGCGATCCGCCAGCAACTAAGCCCAATGTTGCAAAAATCATTTCCACCAGGGGTTTTGGTGGTCATTGAAAGTTCAGTCGAACAAGAATTGATTGCGCTAATTCAATTGCTAATTAGCCTAGAAGCACAGCCAATTGCTGTGACTGAAGGCATTATGGCAGATCAGGCACGTGCTATTCAGTTCCCTGTCATCCCGCAAGACCGTCCATTGCAGGAAGTGAAAGCCACCAAAGAACAAGTGGTTGAAGTAAAACCTGAACCTGCGGCAGAACAGCAACAGACGGAAAATCAAGTCGCTGAAACTGCACCTGCTGTGGCGCATATTACGTCTTATCACGATGAAATTTTGCGTACAGGCCAATGCTTGGTACAACATCAGGGCGACATTATTTTAACCGCAGGCATTAACAGCGGTTCTGAAGTGATTGCTTCAGGAAATATACATATTTATGGTAGTGTACGTGGTAGAGTCATTGCCGGCGCGGGCGGGAATATTGCAGCACGAATTTTCTGTCATTCCCTAGAAGCAGAATTGGTATCTATTGCAGGCACGTATTGCGTGGCGGACGATATTCCTCAGCATGTGACTAAAAAACCTGTGCATATTTACTTAAATGATAACCAAGAGCTTGTATTTGAAGCTCTACAATTTTAATGTATAAATAATCACCAAAAATCCCCGAAAAAATATAGGGGAATTTAAACCATAACAGGAGTGGATTCGGTGGCGAAAATTGTTGTCGTAACATCAGGCAAAGGTGGCGTAGGTAAAACCACTACAAGTGCATCTTTTGCAACAGGTTTAGCCCTACGTGGTCACAAAACTGTTGTTATCGATTTTGACGTGGGTTTACGTAACCTTGACTTAATTATGGGTTGTGAACGTCGCGTTGTTTATGATTTTGTGAATGTATTAAATAATGAAGCGCGTTTACAACAAGCATTAATTCGCGATAAAGATATCGAAAACCTTTATATTCTTCCAGCTTCACAAACCCGTGATAAAGATGCCCTCACCGATGAAGGTGTGGCACGTATTATGGATGAGTTGGCACAAGAGTTTGATTACATTATTTGCGACTCACCTGCAGGGATTGAGCGCGGTGCCATTCTTGCAATGTACCATGCCGATGAAGCGATTATTGTGACTAACCCTGAAATTTCTTCAGTACGTGACTCTGACCGTATTATTGGTATGCTTGACAGCAAAACCAAAAAAGTAGAACAAAATGAAGGTCGTGTGCGTAAGCACTTGTGTATTACACGTTACAACCCAGAACGTGCCGATAAACAAGAAATGCTGACCATTGACGACATTTCTAAAGATATTTTACGTGTACCAACTTTAGGCGTGATTCCTGAATGTAAGAGCGTACTTCAAGCATCTAACGAAGGTAAACCTGTCATTCTGTATAGCGATGCTGCTGCAGGTCAGGCGTATGATGACTTAGTTGCACGTTTCTTGGGTGAAGAACGTCCGTTTCGTCATATTGAAACAAAACCGAAAGGTTGGTTAGCACGATTATTTGGAGCGTAGACATGGCAGGATTTTGGAGCAAATTATTTAGCGGTGAAGACAAGCCATCTAGCGCACAAACAGCAAAAGATCGCTTAAAAGTGATTGTTGCTTCTGAACAAGGTCTAGGTAAACGCTTAAGCCAAGACAAAATTGATCAGATGAAAAAAGAAATCATGCAAGTGGTAAATCGCTACGTGCGTGGTGTCGATGAACAACATATTCAAATGTCTGTGCGTTCAGAAGCCAATATTGAAATGTTGGAAATGAATATCAATTTGCCTGAAGAGCGATAATCTGAATACTGATTAGTCAAGCAAATTGAATCAGGGCAGAATATGAGACTGGAATAGCAAAGCACTGCTTTGCCCAGTCGCAAGACGAGAAGCTGTGCTTCGAGTGGACTGGATGTACAAAGTTTACTTTGCCGTCGCAAGACGAGAAGCTGTGCTTCGAGTGGACTGGATGTACAAAGTTTACTTTGCCGTCGCAAGACGAGAAGCTATGCTTCGAGATAAAGTGTACTAAAACACTTTTCCGCTTGTGAACTCATATTTTGCCTTTTTTATTTATAGAACAATACCTGGAGATTGCCATGGCATTATCTCAACCTGCGACCTTTAACGAAGCATGGTCGGATGAACGTGTATTTGCCTATTTGAATCAACTTCCACCTGCAGGTGTGAATGCAGATTTTCACGTACTCTATCACGCATTTAAACACATGCGTCCAAGCGACTATGAACGTCTATTGACACAATTTGTTGCCGATGGTCGCGATGTCAATGCCACTAATCCTGAAGGTCAGCGTATTCACGATGTGATTGCTGAATTTCCACGTCAAAAAGATGGTTTTTTAGCAGTTTTAGCCAAGTTTGCTTAAACTGTTTAAACACAATCTCTGGCTAAATTCAGCCAAAAAGATTGAGTGTAAAAAGAAAAAATCCCGCAATTGAATTGCGGGATTTTTTTATAGCACTACTTGATTCAAAATCAAACAGAAAGTGAAAGCTTTACACTAAAATTTCACGTTTCCCATTTGCTCCTTGCTCGCTCACAATGCCTTGCTCTTGCATCTGATCGACAATACGTGCCGCACGGTTATAGCCCAAGCTAAATTTGCGCTGTAAAGATGAGGTCGACACTTTACGTGTTTCCAAAACAAATGCTACACACTGATCATACAACACATCACGGTCTGGACTGCCTTCACCATCTTCAAAACCACGTGAAGATGGTTCTTCATCAAATGGCGTCAAGATTTCATCGACATAGTCAGGATCGCCACGCTCACGCCACGCATCACAAATACGGTTGACTTCATCATCCGAAATAAATGCGCCATGCACACGTTCTGGCTCAATTTTACCCGGCCCTAAAAATAGCATATCACCATGACCAAGCAGGTCTTCTGCACCGCCCGCATCCAAGATAGTACGTGAGTCAATTTTCGAGTTCACACGCAAAGCTACACGGGTTGGAATGTTGGCTTTAATTAGACCTGTGATCACATCCACCGATGGACGCTGAGTTGCTAAGAGTAAGTGAATCCCTGCTGCACGTGATTTTTGTGCCAAACGGGTAATCATTTCTTCCGCTTTCTTGCCCACTTGCATGATCATGTCGGCAAACTCATCTGCCACAATCACAATAGATGGCAATGGTGTTAAACGCGGTGCACGTTCTTGCGTTGCTGAATCTCCCGGCTTCCAAGTTGGATCAATTAAATCTTCACCATTGGCAATAGATTCTTCAACCTTACGGTTATAGTCGCTTAATTTACGAATTTTCAGGAAAGACATTAGCTTATAACGACGTTCCATTTCATTGACACACCAATTTAAAGCGCTGACGGCATCTTTCATATCAGTCACTACAGGCGTCAATAAGTGTGGAATATCGTTATAGTTGGCGAGTTCCAATTGTTTCGGGTCAATCAAAATTAAGCGTAATTGATCAGGCTTGTATTTCAGCAACATCGACAAAATCATCGAGTTCACTGCCACTGATTTACCTGAACCCGTTGTCCCTGCTACGAGCATGTGTGGTGCTTTGCCCAATTCAGTAATCACAGGATTGCCTGAAATGTCTTTCCCCATCGCCATAGATAAAATGCCGTTTGGATCTTCAAAAGCAGGCGTTTGTAATAACTCAATCAAACGTACCATTTCACGTGAACTATTCGGTACTTCAATGCCAATATACGGTTTGCCCGGAATCACTTCGACCACACGTACCGATGCCATCGACATTGAACGCGCCAAGTCACGAGAAATATTGGTTACTTTTGAAGCTTTGACCCCAGGTGCCAAATCCAGCTCAAAACGGGTCACGACAGGACCAGGCTGTGCTTCAACCACTTTGGCTTTGACATTAAATTCCTGTAATTTAATTTCCAGCAATTCCGACAAGCGCGATAATTGTTCTGCGGTGAAGTTCACTTTTTTGTTTGGATCGACTTTATCAAGCAAATCCAAACCCGGTAATGGCGATAAATCACGACGTTTTTCTGCAACCTGCATGGCGCGTGACATCGGACGACCATGTGCATCGGTCAGCGGCGCATCAAAATCAAAGTCATCTTCGTCTAGTGGTTTGCCTGCGGTTTCCTGCCAAGCTTCGATAAATGCTTCTTTGGATAACGCCACTTTTTCTGCTTGTTCAGCCTGTGTAGCAGTCGCTGCGTTTGCCATCACTGCGGCAGTGGCTGCCGTCTGAATAGGTGCCTGAACAAAAGCAGAACTTTGTGCATAGCTACTGGTACTACGCGCTACAGGCGCTTGATCTTGAAATGCATCTTGCTGTAACTCATCACCCAAAAGATCATCCACCAACAAGTCATCTAAACTGTCTAAATCATGCTGCAAATGGCGCTCTTGGCGTACAGCATGATTTTGCGTATTCGAAGCACTTGACGATGGCGGGTTAAAATCTGACTCAAATCTGCTGAGATCATCGTTAAAATTGTGAGCCGTAGGATTCGAGTGCGGATGCACAGTTTCTTGCTGGGTCACAGACTCATCTAAAGTATCCATTGCCCCGCTGTTTTGGAATGGGCTGTGTAAATCACTTGCAGCTTTGCCTTGCGGAACTGCTGCGAGCAATTCATCAAAAATTTGATCATCATCCCAATCTAACGAAGATTTTGCAGTGGCTTGAGATGCCGTAGATGCAGGACGCACTTCATCAAAAGGATTCGATTGTAGATGTGGCTCTGGTTCTTCAGAAGCACGTAATAATGCATGAATGTCTTGGTTATGCTGACTGTCGGTATTTTCTTGTAAAGCACGCCACACTTCGCCTGTCGCAACAATACGCTGGCTGTCTTGTTCTAAGCGATGCGCCTTTTCGATGGTTTTTTCTAACTCAACATCATCAATTTCATCTTGCACCAATAGCTGTTGCTGCGCCTGTTGCTCTTCTTCTTCACGTTGCTGCATGTGATTAAACATACGCTCTGCCGCAGGATGTGGCGCAGTTGTTTCAGCTTCTTTCGCCTGTGCAACCACGGGTTCACTTGCTGCTTCTAAATCAGTTGATGCCACTTCAACAGCAACCACAGGTGCAGCAGCGACAACGGTCTTTTTCACCTGTGGTGTAGAACGGTCAAAGTCAGATTCTGCTTCAGGTACATTGCGATAGAACAAATCTTGCAGATAAGCAGGTGTAGCTTTTAAAGTTGCCCACGTTCTGTTCCACTTCACCCCAAATGCGAGGGTAAATAAGAAAATCCAAAAGACGACTAAAAAAAGTGTTGCTCCATAAATGGTTAAAATTTGCGATAAACTTTTCCCAAGTTCAAAACCAATGATGCCGCCTGAGGCATTGTCTAACGTATCGGCAGGTACTTGCCAAAATAAATACAGCAAACTTGCTGTTGCCAATAAAATGAAGAATTGTGCAGCATAACGAAATGGTCGGTTTAAAAAACTACGTGGCCACCAGACTTGTAAGGCTTCAATAAAAAAATAAGCAGGAAGAAGCAGACTCGCCCAACCTAAAAAGCCAAACAGTAAATCGGCAATCCACGCACCTGCGATTCCACTCGCATTTGAAACCTGTTGGGTGTCACTGGAAATGTGCATCCAACCTGGGTCAAATGGAGTATAGGTCACCGTTGCAAGGAACAGATATATTCCAAAAGAGACCAAAAATAATGTCGCTATTAAGCGATGTGCATAAGCACCCGACACCGCAGTCATATATTGTCCTGTCGCCAATTCTTCATCAATGTTTTTTGTTTGTTCGATGGTCTTAAAAAGCCACCTGATTCGGAGCGTCTGTATTTCATTTAGCTGTGTCATTTAAGTTGCATTTCACGATGCAAGCTTCACCACACAGCAAGCTATAAATTATAACAGACCTTCTATTATGCATGTGTTGCCTAGAAAAAGATGCAAGATTATTGAAGTGTGTTGTTAACTTTTTCTATATAGCTCAAATCGATTTACATGATCAGTAATATCAACTTTAATCACACAGCAAACTCATCCTGTTTCACGTATAATTCCATAAATTTCTAAATAAAAAAAGGATGCTGTGCATGAGCGCTCGTCACTCACGTTTAATTATTTTAGGTTCAGGCCCTGCAGGTTATAGTGCTGCAGTATATGCTGCACGTGCCAACTTAAAACCGACTTTAATTGCAGGCTTACAATTGGGTGGTCAACTCACCACAACTACGGAAGTTGATAACTGGCCAGGTGATCCTGAAGGTTTAACAGGCCCAGCGTTAATGGAACGTATGCAAGCTCATGCGGAACGCTTTGGCACAGAAATCGTGTATGACCATATCAATGAAGTAAACCTGAATGTGCGCCCATTTGTACTGAAAGGTGATATGGAAGAATTTACCTGTGATGCTTTAATCATTTGCACAGGTGCGACTGCACAATATTTAGGTTTAGAATCTGAAGCAGCATTTATGGGTCAAGGCGTAAGTGCTTGTGCTACCTGTGATGGTTTCTTCTACAAAAACCAAAAAGTGATGGTCGTTGGTGGTGGTAACACGGCTGTTGAAGAAGCATTATACCTGTCTAACATTGCATCACACGTGACATTGGTGCATCGTCGTGATTCACTTCGCTCTGAAAAAATCTTGCAAGATCATTTATTTGCCAAAGAAAAAGAAGGCAAAATCAGTATTCTTTGGAATAACCAAGTTGATGAAGTCTTGGGCGACAACACAGGCGTAACTTCAGTACGTTTAAAATCAACTACCGATGGTTCTACTCAAATTGTTGATGTGTCTGGCTTATTCATTGCGATTGGTCACAAACCGAATACAGGCATGTTCGAAGGTCAATTGAACTTGCGTGATGGTTATATCCAAGTACAAAGCGGCACTTCAGGCAATGCGACTCAAACTTCTGTGGCTGGCGTATTTGCTGCAGGTGATGTGGCCGATTCAATTTATCGCCAAGCGATTACTTCTGCAGGTTCAGGTTGTATGGCAGCTTTGGATGCAGAAAAATATTTAGATGCACTTGGTGAATAATTTAGTGACCAAGTTTAAAGACCGCTCTCCTTGAGCGGTTTTTTTATCACGGCATTTTTAGGTATGATGAAATCAAGTTCATCGTAAAACTTCATACGGCAATTGATATGCACACGCTCCCGGCTTCACAATTCATTTTCCCCGATCCCATTGAAGTTGATCCTGAGGGTGAAGGCTTGATTTGTGTAGGTGCAGACCTTTCCCCTTCAACCTTATATGAAGCCTATACACATGGCTTATTTCCATGGTTTTCAGAAGGTGATCCTATTTGTTGGTGGAGTCCTGAGCCACGTTGCGTGATTATTCCGCAACATTATCAGCCGAGTAAGTCTTTAATCCGCAACATGAAAAAAATGGATTATCGCATTACTGTCAATCATGCCTTTGAACAGGTAATTCGCAATTGTGCCTTGCCCCGTAGCTATGCCAATGAAACTTGGATTTCTGAAGAGATCATTCAAGGTTACAGTCAGCTTTTTGCAGCAGGTTATGGCTACAGTGTCGAAGTTTGGGAGCAAGATCTTTTGGTCGGTGGTTTATATGGGGTCAGCATTGGCAAGGGCTGTTTTGGTGAGTCCATGTTTAGCCATCGCACTGATGTATCTAAAATGGCATTTTATAGTTTGATGCTGCTCGGACAAGAACAACAATTGCCTTGGATTGACTGTCAATTGGTCAATGATCATTTAATTAGTCTGGGCGCATGTACACTTTCTCGCCAAGACTATCTTAAATCGTTACAAGATGTTGTAAAACAGCCTGCAATCAATTGGAAAAAATATCAGGACAGTGTATTTTCAAGTAAAACAATAGCGCAGTATGCGCGCCTATTTGAATGACAATAACAGAGAGGGATCTTGAAAATGAATTCATATCACCCAAAATCCCTGCTAAATGATTTGCAGTATTACATTACTCCGCCGCATGATTGCAGCTATTTACCCGAAAAATCTGCGCGGATGGTTTTTTTAGACCCTGCACATAAAATTGATGTGCTGACTTTGTCTGAACTCTCTCGGGTCGGTTTTCGTCGCAGTGGCGATTTTGTCTATCGTCCTGAATGCCATTTGTGCCGCCAATGCCTTTCTTCACGTATTCCTGTCGCTGAATTTAAAATGAACAGCACGCAAAAGAAAGCTTGGAAACGCAATCACGATTTACAGATCAAAATCACCAAGCCACAAGATGCAGGTGATTTGCATTATGCGCTGTATGAACGCTATATCAATGAACGACATGCCGATGGCGATATGTTCCCTGCCAGCCGTGACCAATTTGAAAAATTCCTAATCCACAGTTGTACCAGCAGCTTCTTTTTAGAGGTTTGGCAAGATGATCGCTTAATTGCAGTATCGACCTGTGATTATTTAGATGATGGTATTTCTGCGGTCTATACCTTTTTTGACCCAGACGAAAGTCGTCGCTCACTCGGAAAATTTGCGGTATTAAAACAAATTGAACAGGCACAGCATTTGGGACTGCAATATGTTTACTTAGGTTATTGGGTGCCACATTCAAACAAAATGAATTACAAGTCCCAATATGTGCCACTTGAACTGCTTTTAGATGGTCAATGGCGACGCATTAACCGCAGTCTAAATGCAGATGAGGTTCAGCAATTGGGAAACTCCTTAATGACGACGCTGCCCTTAGGCTGGAATAACTCCATCATCAAATAAAAATGTAATGATGCAATACTGATTTTTGCATCGATCAGATTCACTTAAACAAACTGGCAAAATCATCGCTACAAGATTTCACCATAATAATGGCATGCTCCCGTGTGCCATCCGTTTTAGGATAATAATTTTTACGTAAATCAATTTGATGAAAACCTGACTTTTCATACAGGGCTATCGCAGCTAAATTACTTTCACGTACTTCTAAAAAAATCTGCACAGGTTGGTTTTTCAAACCTGCAATAGAATGTTCTAGCAGTTGATAACCTAAACCTTTGCCTTGCTGACTTGGATGCACCGCCATCAACAACAAATTTGCTTCATCCAACACAGGTTGCAAAATACAAAAACCCACCACTCTCCCTGCATGTTCAATCACGGTACTGTGATAACTCTCTACCGCTTCGGCAAATTGTTTGGCACTCCACGGATGACTTTGTACCAAATTTTCAATCGCAACCACATCGGCGACATCATGGGCTTGCATTAAACGAATCATAAGAAATGATCTTGTGCTGTTCTAAGATGTAGGCATTATAGATTTCACGACAAAAAAATCGAGCAAAAAAAAAGGCAACTTACGTTGCCTGACCAAAAGGAAAAGTTTAAAAGCCTAATTTAGCTTTCCAAGTATTTAATAATGTTGTGGTATCAAAATCGTTAGGATGAAAATTCGGTTTGAAATAGAACAACATTTCTTTGCCCATGCCTGTAATAATCCCTTTAGATGGACTATAGGCATAACGATAAATCATGCGTAAATTTTCCAAATTCAACTGCTTGTCTTGTTTTAGTAAACGCCACAAAAAATAGTTTTGTACAAAAAATAAAGTCAGCATCGAAATAACCAAAGAACTTGTACGTAGTGCATAGGCTTTCAGACCTTTGCCAAACACACCTTCAAATACATCATACGCAACAGCTTTATGTTCGTTTTCTTCAATCGCATGCCACAACCACATAGTTTTCATGGTGTCATCGGTCATCAATTCTTGAATATGTGAATTGGTCAATAATTGTGAGGCAATCGTAGCTGTGAAATGTTCTAGCGCAGTGGTCGCAGTTAAATCTACCATTTTCTGTGTAATGCCAATCGGTTTAGCCAACTTTGCCATAAATTTGCGTGTAGTTTGAATCACAGTATCTGTATAACAATCCAAAGTATCAACATCATGCCCAAATTTCTGTGCAGAGGCATTAAAACCGACATGCTCATGCGTGTGCATGGCTTCTTGTCCAATAAATGCACTGATTTCTTTCTGTAAATCTGCATTGTCTTTCAGCATTGGGTGATAACGCACAGCACGCACACTGTCTATAAAGAACTTCTCACCTGCAGGGAATAAAGCAGATAATGCAGTCATAAAATGGGTAAGACCAGCATTCCCACTCATCCAATATTCTGGCACTGCATCAAAGTTAAAATTCATGCGACGTACAGGGAAACTTGCTCCTGCTCGCTGACTAATACTGACTTTAGCATTCATATTTTATCTCCCTCGATTACTGTAAAACCAATACATCTATTCAGTAACCGACGTATTTCTTATTTTTGACTTGCTTTCATCTTAAAGTTTTCTCGTTTTTGTTTAAGTGCAGTTAAGGACAGCAAATTGTCAGTTCAGGACATGAGGGACAAAAATAATGATGAGTGAAATTGTTTTTGTGGTGCAAAAGCACAAATAGCGAGGCTTTAAATTTTTTTGTGATATAGATAAAAAATAACCATAAAAAAAGCGCTCCAAATGGAGCGCTTTTTCAGACTATACAGCGATTATGCTGTTACTTTAGCAACAACACCCGCACCTACAGTACGACCACCTTCACGGATCGCGAAGCGTAAACCAGCGTCCATTGCGATTGGGTGGATTAATTCTACTGACATTTCTACGTTGTCACCTGGCATTACCATTTCAACGCCTTCTTTCAACTGGATTGCACCAGTTACGTCAGTTGTACGGAAATAGAATTGTGGACGGTAACCGTTAAGGAATGGAGTGTGACGACCACCTTCTTCTTTAGAAAGTACATATACTTCCGCATCGAATTTAGTGTGTGGCTTGATTGTACCTGGTTTAGCAAGTACTTGACCACGTTGTACGTCTTCACGCTTAGTACCACGTAGAAGAACACCACAGTTCTCACCCGCACGACCTTCGTCTAGAAGTTTACGGAACATTTCTACGCCAGTTACAGTTGTTTTAACTGTGTCTTTGATACCAACGATTTCAACTTCTTCGCCTACTTTCACGATACCAGTTTCAACACGGCCAGTTACTACTGTACCACGACCAGAAATTGAGAATACGTCTTCGATTGGCATTAAGAATGCTTGGTCGATTGCACGTACTGGCTCTGGAATGTAAGTGTCAAGCGCTTCAACAAGAGCTACAACAGCGTCTTCGCCGTATTGACCTGATTCACCGTTAAGTGCTGCAAGAGCAGAACCACGGATTACTGGAGTGTCATCGCCTGGGAAGTCGTAAGTAGAAAGAAGTTCACGAACTTCCATTTCAACTAATTCGATTAACTCTTCGTCGTCTACGATATCGCATTTGTTTAAGAATACGATGATGTAAGGTACACCTACCTGACGAGACAGAAGGATGTGTTCACGAGTTTGTGGCATTGGACCATCAGTCGCTGAACAAACAAGGATCGCACCGTCCATCTGAGCAGCACCAGTGATCATGTTTTTAACATAGTCGGCGTGGCCTGGGCAGTCTACGTGCGCGTAGTGACGAGTTGGAGAGTCGTATTCTACGTGAGAAGTATTAATTGTAATACCACGTGCTTTTTCTTCTGGTGCAGAGTCGATTGCAGCGTAGTCTTTCGCTTCACCACCGAATTTTTTTGCACATACAGTTGCAATTGCAGCTGTTAAAGTTGTTTTACCATGGTCAACGTGACCGATTGTGCCCACGTTAACGTGTGGCTTATTACGTTCGAACTTAGCCTTAGCCATGAGATCTTCCTTTTTAAAACGACTCATGGAGGATCACTCCATGAGCATTAGGTTTTTAACTATGAATTAGTTTGCGCTTATAGTAATCGAAAGATTACTCGTCGTCACCTTTTTTACCACCAGACTGGAATTTAGCAATAATGCCATCAGCCACGTTACGTGGAGTTTCAGCATATTTAGCAAATTCCATAGAGTAAGTCGCACGACCTTGAGACATAGAACGCATATGAGTTGCGTAACCAAACATCTCAGCAAGTGGAACTTCAGCACGAATTGCTTTAGTACCGCCAGGTAAGTCGTCCATACCTTGAACCATACCACGACGACGGTTTAAGTCACCCATGATATCGCCCATGTAGTCTTCTGGAGTTTCTACTTCAACTTTCATGATTGGTTCAAGAAGGATAGGATCTGCTTTCATGAAACCATCACGGAATGCGTAAGAACCTGCCATTTTGAACGATAATTCGTCAGAGTCGACATCGTGGTAAGAACCGTCGAACAATGTAGCTTTAATGCCTACAACTGGGTAACCAGCCAAGACACCATTCTTCATACGTTCTTGAATACCTTTGTCTACTGCACCGAAGAATTCTTTAGGTACTACACCACCTACAACTTCTTCAGCGAATTCGTAATCTTTACCAGCTTCAGGATCAAGCGGCTCTAAACGTACGAATACGTGACCGAATTTACCTTTACCACCAGTTTGACGTACGAACTTACCTTCTTGTTCGATAGACTTTTTGATCGTTTCACGGTAAGCAACCATTGGTTTACCAATGTTCGCTTCAACGTTGAATTCACGCTTCATACGGTCAACGATGATGTCAAGGTGAAGCTCACCCATACCCGCAATAATCGTTTGGCCAGATTCTTCGTCTGTACGTACGCGGAATGAAGGGTCTTCTTTCGCCAAGCGACCTAAAGCTACTGACATTTTTTCTTGGTCAGCTTTAGTCTTAGGTTCAACAGCCAATGCAATTACTGGCTCTGGGAATTCCATACGCTCTAGTGTAATCACTGCGTTTTCGTCACACAATGTATCACCAGTGGTTGTATCTTTAAGACCTACACACGCTGCGATATCACCCGCACGAATTTCTTCGATGTCGTGACGGTCATTTGCGTGCATCTGTACGATACGACCAATACGCTCACGCTTCATTTTCACTGGGTTATAAACCGGGCTACCCGCTTTAAGAACACCTGAGTAAACACGTACGAACGTTAAGTTACCAACGAATTTGTCGTTCATGATTTTGAACGCTAACGCAGCAAACGGTGCTTCATCAGACGCTTCACGAGAACCTTCAGTTTCGTCTTTGTCGTCTAAGATACCTTTAATTGCTTCAACGTCAGTTGGTGCAGGTAAGAATTCAATTACTGCGTCCAACATACGTTGAACACCTTTGTTTTTGAATGCAGAACCACACATTGCAGGTTGAATTTCACCCGCTAATGTACGTTGACGTAAACCAGCAATGATTTCTTCTTTAGAAAGTTCACCATTTTCTAGGTACTTGTCCATGAGTTCTTCTGATGCTTCAGCAGCAGCTTCAACCATGTTAGTACGCCATTCTTCAGCAGTTGCTTGAAGATCAGCTGGAATCTCGCCGTATTCAAACTTCATACCTTGAGAAGCTTCATCCCAGATGATTGACTTCATTTCGATTAAGTCAACAACACCTGTAAATGTGTCTTCTGCGCCTACTGGAACAACGATAGGCACTGGGTTAGCACCCAAACGTGTCTTCATTTGTTCAACTACGCGGAAGAAGTTTGCACCAGTACGGTCCATTTTGTTAACGAACGCTAAACGAGGTACTTTATATTTGTTTGCTTGACGCCATACAGTTTCAGACTGCGGTTGAACACCACCTACAGCACAGTAAACCATACATGCACCGTCAAGAACACGCATAGAACGCTCAACTTCAATTGTGAAGTCAACGTGTCCCGGTGTGTCAATTACGTTAATACGGTGTTGGTCAAATTGGTTACCCATACCTTTCCAGAAGCATGTTACAGCTGCTGAGGTAATAGTAATACCACGTTCTTGCTCTTGTTCCATCCAGTCAGTTGTTGCTGAACCTTCGTGAGTTTCACCAAGTTTGTGACTTTCACCTGTATAGAACAAAATACGTTCTGAAGTTGTTGTTTTACCCGCATCGATGTGCGCAGAGATACCAATGTTACGGTAACGAGAAATTGGGGTTTGACGTGCCATGATTTCTAGCATTCCTAAATTTTGTTGTTTAAAACAGGACGCTTTAAGCTGCTTAGCAACTTAAAGCGATTTGATGACAACTCAGTGACAACTGATTCATCACCCTCCTGATTAGGGCCTGTTTTATCCGCTTAGAAACGGTAGTGAGAGAAGGCTTTGTTGGCTTCAGCCATACGGTGCACATCTTCACGTTTTTTGATCGCTGCGCCTTTACCTTCAGATGCATCAAGCAACTCGCCAGCAAGACGTAACGCCATAGTTTTTTCAGAACGCTTAGCAGCAGCATCTACCAACCAACGCATCGCTAAAGCAGTACGACGGGATGGGCGTACTTCCATAGGAACTTGATAAGTAGCACCACCA
Organism: Acinetobacter sp. YH12131; assembly: GCF_013418635.1. NCBI lineage: Bacteria > Pseudomonadati > Pseudomonadota > Gammaproteobacteria > Moraxellales > Moraxellaceae > Acinetobacter > Acinetobacter sp. YH12131. The sequence goes on along the minus strand of NZ_VPBQ01000004.1, from coordinate 40,935 downwards.
ACACGGCGTGCTTTTACTTCGACCATTGGACGAACTTTTTCAAGCGTAGCTTCAAAAAATTCAACTGGGTCTACTTTAGATTTTTCTTGAACGCGGTCTAAAGCACCGTAAACGATACTTTCAGCAATAGACTTTTTACCATCTTGCATTACGTGGTTCATGAATTTAGCGATTGTTTGGCTGCTGAATTTAGGATCCGGAAGGATTTCACGAGCAGCGACTACGCGACGTCTTGGCATTTTAAACTACCTATAAATATGACACTTCAGGGTGATCCAGCCGTAGCACAAAGTGTCGTGTGCATTTCGCTGGCCTTACTACACGTCGCTTGAATTTCACAAAATTAAATGCAGAAATCAGACAAGCGAGACGATAAAGGATTGCAGTTCTACGAACTAAGAGTTTAATCTTTAAAAGATTATTTCTTAGGACGTTTAGCACCGTATTTAGAACGTGACTGGTTACGATCTTTCACGCCAGCACAGTCTAAAGAACCACGAACGGTATGGTAACGTACACCTGGTAAGTCTTTAACACGACCACCACGGATAAGAACAACACTGTGCTCTTGTAGGTTGTGACCTTCACCACCGATGTAGCTAGAAACTTCAAAACCTGAAGTTAAGCGAACACGGCAAACTTTACGCATTGCTGAGTTAGGTTTTTTAGGTGTAGTTGTGTAAACACGTGTACAAACACCACGACGTTGTGGACAAGCCTTCAACGCAGGAACTTTTGATTTTTCAACCAAAGTCGTACGACCCTTACGGATCAACTGATTTGTTGTTGCCATGTGGCAATTCTCCCGTTAATAAAAAGCCCCAAAAACATACTACTTTTTGAGGGCATGCAATTGTAAGCGAAGATAGAAAAATGGTCAATATTTCATAGGCAGTTAAAATACCAACCAAATTTCTACTTATCACTTGTTTTTATTCAGCTTTTGGCTTGCGAGCACTTGTACGAGTTCTCGGCTTTTTTGTAACCTGCTTTGCAGTTTCTTTGCTTGATGTTACTGGATTTTCCGAAACAGTTTCAGCCACTTGAGTTGAATCTTCCACTGGCTCCAAAGCATCTTCCAGCCTATATTCATCAATTTCTTCTGCAGGTACAGCAGGTTTTTGCGGTGCAACTTCAGCATGTGGCTCTAGCATTTGATCTGCCAATTCTTCTAGACCTTGCTGAATATTTTCATCGAGTTGTGCTGCAGTTGTTTCCACTTTGTTCGATTTTTTCTGCACTTTTACCGTTCTGATACTTTCATGGTCTGATACGGTTTGCAGCAAAGCATCTGACGGCGCAGATTCTGCTCTCTCTTGCCCCTCTACTAATGCATCTTGCTCTGCATGTTTGGCTTCATTGCCCTTCAACTGCTCTAAGAGTTTAGGCGCAGCCTGTGCCAGCAATTCCAACGATTTTTCATACGCATGAATGGCAGATAAATTGCTGTCTTTATGCTGAATTAAATAGCTACGGGCATTGGAAAATACTTGCTGTGCCTTGTGATGCACATCTTCCACTAATTTCCAGCTATATACCGCACTCACCGATGCGGTTGCTACAGGCGTGAGTTTATTCAACATGGAAAACTTAGGTACATGATTCAACCACGGCCATTTGACTTGACCTTGCTCATTTAAGAAGTATTTCTTTAATACCTCATAATCATTGCTTGAACCGAGCATATTTTGTAATTGATGCACATCATGAGTTTGCAGCATATTAGATAAGGTTTTTAGCCCCATCAACACTGCTTGCTTTTCTGCAATGACGCCTAAATCAATTTGTTTAAAAATAAACTGAACAATTTCTTGCTCGGTGTCTTTATTCAGTTCAAAACCGTAGGCACGCCCAACCTGATAAATGGTACGTAAAGACATCACAATAGATGCAGGCACATCAATGGTTGAACCGATTACTCCTGTTGCACCTGTCAATGCGCCTTGCAGTGATGCAATCCATTTATTTTGTTCTGCAAGTGCCTGACTAATTCGTTTAGAACGATCTACATCTTGAGTCAATTCTTCTAAATCGCGCACACCTGCTTGATCAAGCACATCATCAACAGAGCTAATATTGGAGGTAAAACTATTCAGCTGATCAAATAAATAATCTGAAATTTTGTCGGAAAAATCGGGCGACACAAAACTCGCTACCTGATTGACGCGATTATAGTGACGTCCTAAAAGCTGACGTGAAACTTGTGGCACATGCTGTCTGAGCATGTGTTGAGGATTGTCATACTGACGCGCTTGAAAAGCACTAAAACTACGTGCCTGACCTTCAATAATTTGCCCTGATTTTGCACTGTGCTCATCCTTCGCTACAGTACCCGGTGCAACTTGCTGCAATACATGGATGCCTGTACTGCTGAGCTTTTTAGCCACCCCAATCGCATTCGAGAAGAATCCGCTTGATTGTTTATTCTTGGAATCTGACATTCTTACTCCTCATTTTTAATTTCTATGATTTATGGGTAGATACTAGGTGTAGTCTAAGTTTATCTCAATATGATTGTGTATCTTTTGGTTGGCTTCCTGCATCTCATTTACCGCTTCGCTGCGGTTTGATCTTCCCTGCAAAGTGGCATCATATTTGCCATAAGAATTCAAAATTCTTTCTGCTATTATGAACGCAATTGTAAGACATGAGTCATACCGTATCAGCGATTGCTTGGCAGTCACGGTGTTCGGCTCAACATTATCACCATAAAAGGGATCTGTAGATGAAACGTGTTGTAATCACCGGCATGGGCATTAACTCGTGCATTGGTAATACTTTAGAAGCTGTGACTCATTCTTTACAAAACGGTATTTCTGGGACACGTTCCAACCCAACTTATGCTGAACTTAATTTCAAAAGCCACGTAAGTGCAGCAGCAGAACAAAACTTTAACCACATTGACCGTAAATTAAAACGCTTTATGGGCGTGTGTGCGATGTACGCTTACAACGCTGCAGTAGATGCCATTGAACATGCGGGCTTAAAGCAAGTAGATTTAGCAGGCAACCCACGTTACGGTATCGCGGGTGGTTCAGGCGGTAACTCAACTGCATCTGTTGCAGAAATGATTGAGCTACTTGAAGAAAAAGGCGCACGTAAAATTGGCCCGTTCTTCGTACCACGTAACATGTCGAACACCATTACGGCAAACTTGGGTGTTGCGTTCAAATTACAAGGTATCGCGCACTCAATTACCAGTGCATGCGCAACTTCTGCCGATGCAATTGGTTATGCCTACAACCTAATTCAATTGGGTAAACAAGATTTAATGCTTGCAGGTGGCGGTGAAGAAGATCACTGGTCACAAAGCTTATTGTTTGATGCGATGGGTGCTTTGTGTTCTAAATACAACGACACACCAGAAACAGCATCTCGTCCGTACTCTGCAGACCGTGATGGTTTCGTCATTGCAGGTGGTGGTGGTTTCGTGGTTCTTGAATCACTTGAACACGCACAAGCACGTGGTGCAAATATTTTAGCTGAAGTGGTTGCGTATGCTGCAAACTCTGACGGTGCAGACATGGTTGCACCAAGCGGTGAAGGTGCAACACGTTGTATCTTGATGGCTTTAGACGAAGCGAAACAACACGGTGTAGACGCAATTGACTATGTGAACACACATGGTACTTCTACTCCAGCAGGCGACGTGACTGAATTGAAAGCCATGGAACGTGCGTTTGGTGAAGGTAAAGTGCCTGCTCTTAGCTCAACGAAGTCAATGACTGGTCACAGCTTGGGTGCTGCAGGCGTTCAAGAAGCAATTTATTCTGTCTTGATGATGCAAAACGACTTCATTGCACCAAACATCAACGTCACTGAACTTGATGAAGGCGCGAAAGCATTTGATATCGTACTTGAAAAACGTGACACAAAATTGAATACTGTGATGAGTAACAGTTTCGGTTTTGGCGGTGTAAATGCCTGCCTTATTTTCAAGAAGTGGGATGAATAATCTCCATAGGATGATCGATGGATGCACCTTCTGATGCTTTTTTATGGGTAAAAGCATTACATATTATTGCCGTGGTTTGCTGGTTCGCTGCATTGTTCTACTTACCACGTTTATATGTTTACCATGCCATGAGTGAAGATACACTGAGCCATCAGCGTTTTGAAATCATGGAGCGCAAGTTGTACCGAGGGATTATGTGGCCGTCTATGATTGCCACCCTCATCACGGCACACTTTTTGGTAGATTGGGGCGATGCGACCCGCAATTACCACGATGCGTTATGGTTTTACCTGAAAGTAGCATTGGTCGGTTTATTGGTGATTTACCATTTGGTTTGTGGCTATTACCGCCAAAAACTGATTGGCAATGCGCATTATAAATCACACAAGTTCTGGCGATTCTTCAATGAAATGCCAACAGTTTTGTTACTGGCAATTGTGATTTTAGTGGTGGTTAAGCCGCAATTCTAAGCGTTAAACCTCAACATCTAGATACGTCCAACTTAACTCAATTGCAATTGAGTTAGAAAAAAACCTCAGCTCTATATGAACTGAGGTTTTTTATTGACTTCAGCCTTATTTATTTTTGATAGATTGGATTGCGTGATAAGACTTAAACCCTAAGGCTTCTGCTTGTTTCTGCTGAGATTGAGGAATCGTGACAATAGCAATTTTTCCATCTGCACCACCACAGACCTGTGCATACATCCGCCCATCTGAACCTACACTGGCCCGCTTCACCTGAATCTGTGCTTGCTGTAAACGCTGAACAATTTCCGTAAGGGTTAAACCTGAATCTGGCTCACACTGTCGATGTTGCAATGATGTGTACATTTCGACCTGCGCAGTAGGTGTTGTGGATGTAGCAGCATGATTGGCACATGCAGTCATCAGTATTGAAACCGCTACTACTGCAATAGATTGACTAAATATCTTCATCACATACCCTCTTTCAATATTAAAATTAAATATTCAAATTAAATATTGAAGCACGATCTTTGCAATAACACTGCGCTAGAAATGCAAACAGATGTAAGCATCTCGCTCATCCAGATAACTGTTCAAGCACCGACAAAATTTGCGCAAAACACTGAATTCTATGTTTTGGTGCAGCCAAGTCTAACTCCTGAGCCGAACCATAGCCGTATTCGACTGCAACACAATCGACTCCATTGGCTCGTGCACCTAAAATATCGTGTTCACGATCTCCAATCATTAAACATTGTTCAGGTTGCAATTGTTCTTGCTGCAAAATATAGGCAATTAAATCCGCTTTATTGGTACGCTCACCATTTAGTTCGCTACCGTAGGGATATTCAAAATATTGCAATAAATCGAAGTGATCTAAAATTTGGCGTGCATAAATTTCAGGTTTGGCTGTTGCTAAAAACAGTCGATAGCCTTGCTGTTTTAAATCTGCCAATGTTGCAGCAACATCTTCAAAGACATGATTTTCAAATAAGCCTGTTGCAGCAAAACGCTCTCGATAGCCTGCTAAGGCTTGCTCTGCCAATACGTCATGCACATCTACATGAAGTAATTTTGCCAAAGAGGCTTTTAAGGGCGGCCCGATAATCCAATCAATATTTTCCGTATCTGCAATAGGATGTCCAACCTTAGCCAAACCATAACGTGCAGAAGCGGTAATGCCCTCTTTCGGGTCGGTCAGCGTGCCATCTAAATCAATTAAAAGGTTCTTTATCACAATGTCAGCCTATGTGCCTAAATGACTATCGAGTGTTACTCCAAAGTTGCCTATACTAACGTAAATAGAAGCAATTAAGGATATGTGTGTGCGACCAACAGTACTATGTTTTTCTGGTTTAGACCCTTCGGGTGGTGCTGGTTTACAGGCTGATATTGAAGCCGTTGGCAATAGCGGTGCACATGCAGCGATTGTCTGCACAGCACTGACTATTCAAAACTCTCAGCAAGTGTTTGGCTTTGAAGCCACTTCGAAAGAGTTGTTATTGGCACAAGCCAATGCGGTGGTGAATGATTTGCCCATTAAAGTCGTAAAGTCGGGCATGTTGGGCACCACTGACAATATTGCAGCGCTGGCAGATTTTTTACGTGCACATCCTGATTATTTATATGTGCTTGACCCTGTTTTGGTTGCCAATAGTGGTGGTTCTTTAGGTGATCAAGCGACTTTGGTTCAGGCATTTGTCGAGTTGATTCCACTGGCGACTTTAATCACGCCAAATACTGTGGAATTACGTGCCTTAACGGGTGAAGATGATTTAGAACGCGCAACAGCTAAATTATTTGCAATGGGCGCGCAGGCCGTTTTGGTCAAAGGTGGGCATGAAGATACCCCTGATCATATTCGTAATGCACTGTATATTAACAATGAAATGGTTTCAGAAACCCGCTGTCCACGGCTTGAAGGTGAATATCACGGTTCAGGCTGTTCATTGGCGAGCTTTATTGCAGGGCGCTTGGCAATGGGAGATCAACTGAAACAAGCGGTACAACATGCTGAAACTTGGTTGTTTGGTGTGCTTAAATATGCGGAAACGCCTGTACCGAACGGACAGAAAATTCCGAAAAGGTTTTAGTGCTTATCGTTCAACTCCTTCAAACCCTGATCACCTTGTATCAGGGTTTTTCATTGCAACTTTTTAACGTTCGTGCCGTTGTTTCAAATTTTCGACATGTTGACGATTGGTTTTCCAAGACTTATCAAGTAGTTCTTTTTCAATTCTCAGCTGAATACGTTTCAGTTTCATCGGTGAAATGACTTCATGCCGAAAACCTTTGACATACTCAACCCATGCACTGCCTTTAAAAACATTGTTGGGCAAAGAGGTCTTAAACTCACAGTCTGGCATAAATACAATCACAGAATGCAGATATTCAGGCTCGACAATATCGCTCAATACTGATTCCAAAACTTTTATATGCTTATAGTTCTGATAGACAGGATTTTGAAACTTGTAGGTCTTTTTATAAATTTTTTGTGTCCATACTTTTTGGCGTTCTCCACCAAAAATCCAGCCTTTATAGTTTTTTGTTTCAATCACAAAAACCCCAAAAGGACTCAATAAAATATGATCTATTTGAGTTGTTCCTGCGAACTCATCAGGCAAAGTTACATCATTCAACAAGATATAACGTTCATCTAAATACAACTTCACATGCGTACTTACTGCGAGTTCCCCCACCTTTCCCTTTAGAAAAGGTTTGAAAATTTTGATCAGCCCTACACCTGCAACAAGCAGAATAAGCCACCAAAACTGCAACAATAATGTTTTTAACATTTCCCCTGCTCTATTTTATTTTGATCAAAATTGTTGTTGAATCTCAGTCATTTAAACTTTTGAAGTTGAAGATTCTAACTTTAACAAAATCGCTTTATTATCCAACCCGCCTGCAAAGCCCACCAATTTTCCACTTGCACCCACCACCCGATGACACGGTGCAATAATCGAAATTGGATTTTTGCCATTTGCCGCCCCTACGGCACGCATCGCATTCTCACTACCAACTTGTTCGGCAATTTGCTTATAACTACGAGTTTCCCCAAAAGGAATGCTTAATAACGCCTGCCAGACTTTCTTCTGAAATTCAGTGCCTTCAAAATCAAGAGGCACATCAAATTGCTGACGCTGACCTGCAAAATACTCTTGGAGTTGCTGCTGAGTTTTGAGCAAAATTGGATGATCATCTTGTCGAACTAAACTGGCTAAACGTACCCGTTTATGATCTTCGTTATCCCACATTACCGCAACCAATGCGTGATCGTGAGCCACCAATTTAAGCACGCCTACAGGAGTGTCCATTTCAGTAAATGCCAATTGCATTATTTTTCTCCTCAAGCAGGTTGGGTATCAGGTCATCCTGTTTTTAACTCAAACCGATCTGTTATTGAGTACACACTAAAAGACTGCATTCCAAGTTAGCTGGATGAAATTTTCATAAGCACCAAACCTGAAATAATCAGAACTGCAGCCAACATACGCATAGCACTGGCAGGTTCGCCTAAAACAAAAATACCGACTAAAAATGAACCGACTGCGCCTATACCTGTCCAAATCGTATAAGCCGTGCCTAATGGCAAAGTACGCATGGCATAGGCCAAAAGTGCAAAACTTAAAATCATAAAAAAGATAGTCACGATACTGGGCGTTAATTTACTAAAGCCGTCAGACAACTTCATGGAGTATGCCCAAACCACTTCAAAAATACCCGCCAATATCAACATCATCCAGGCCATAACGCCCTCCTTCAATAGCATGAAATCAGGCCGTCCTGAAGATTTTTCTTGTCAAGTGTTCAGTCACTTTGACTATTTCTAAAAACCCAAACAAGGGAGGTCGTTCCTCCTGTTGCAATTTAAGCCACCGCGCAGCGATGATCCGTCTATTTTAAACTTAAAATTTTGCGCGCACCATTCAATACAAACATGGCCACACCTAAGCCAATAATCAGGTCTGGATAATTCGACCCTGTCAGCATCACCAAACCGCCCGCGATAATCACACCTAAATTCACAATCACATCATTGGCGGAAAAAATATAACTGGCTTGCATGTGGGTTCCACCATCTTTATGCCCTGAAATTAGCCATAAACAGGTGACGTTTGCCAGCAATGCCACAGCACCAATGACCATCATCAACATGGATTCAGGCTCACTGCCTAAGAAGAAACGGCGCAGGACATCAAAGATAACCAGTGCAGCCAAACCCAGTTGTACCCAACCAGACAAATGTGCAGCTTTGAGCTGTTTCTTGGCGGATTGACCCACGACAAATAAAGCCAAACCATACACGGCGGCATCGGCAAACATATCTAAGGAGTCAGCAATTAACCCAGTCGAAGATGCAATTAAACCTGCAATTAATTCCACCAAAAACATAGCGGCATTAATACCAAGCAAGGCATATAGCACTTTTTGTTGTGCAGCGCTGTTAGATACAGGCAGTTCAGTTTGTGTATTGGCTTCAGTCTGTTGCAACACAGCACCCAAACCCAATGCTTCTAATTTATGGGTAATTTCTGTGGCAGATTGGTTGCTGTGATAAACCTTTAAAAGTCGTGCAGGTGAATCAAAAGACAAGGCTGCAATATCATTATGATCTGCCAAAGCAATCCGCACCATTTGTTCTTCTGCGCCACAATCCATTTTAGGAATATGGTATGCACTCACCCACGGACTCAAAAGTTCCGAATCCAAAATTGTTGCTTTATCTGTCTTGGCAGTCGTTGCAGATGTACAGCTATTTTGATCAGCACAGCTTTTTTCTGTATCGCAAGACGAACCACAGCCTGTATCGCCACATGACTTGGAGTGTGTAGGCGCAGTTGCACAAGGCTGGTTTACATTTTTTTGCGTATCACAACCACAGCCAGTATTGTTTAGATTTTGGTTTTCTAAGTTTTTATCTTGATTCGATTGAGGATCTTGAGTTGATGAAGACATACGCCACACCCAAAAATACAATAGGCTCAGTATAAACCAAGCCTATGTATTTAGGGACAATCTATTCTATTTAGAAGCAGCAACGATCCATTGACTTAATCATTGATAAATACCCCTAATCATTAAAACCTGAAACGCAAGCCTATCGCATATAAGCCGCTCTGCTCGGAATCGGTTGCAGACTGCCAAGCAGTGTGTTGATCACCTTTCGTATACTCATAACCTGCACTGATATACGGCATGATGTTCTTGCTGATTTCATAACGCATTTCCACACCCACAGCTGCGCGGTTGAGTCCTGTTTTTTTCGCATATTTGGCATCATCCTGCAGAATAACATCTACATCTAAATAAGGCTGTGCGATCAATTTCTGAGTCAATAACAGATCCCGTGTGGTTTCCAAACTCAAAGCCGCACATTGATCCTCACCCAAATAAAAATAAGCATCGGTTTCAAAAAAATATGGAGCTAAACCATGTAAGCCAAACACAGCGTCAAACTTATCTTCTCGGTCTGTTTGATGCTCTTGCTGATTCACTTCGTGTCGATAACGCACACCTGCTTGCACATCCCAAAAATCTGAAATCATACGACTGTATAACAACTTGGCATCATATTCAGTCGCTTGTGACTCTTGCTTATCGCTATGAATTTTCACAAACAACTTGTTTTCATCAGTTCCGATACGAGTTTGTAATTTAGATTTGAGCACTCCCTCGGCATGATCATTCACTTGCCATTGCGTATCTAAAGTGCTCACCGCGTACACCTGCGCACCATGTTCTTTACGATGATCGTGTGACTGCGACTCTTGCACGGACGAATCGGATTGATGCGATTGATGCGATTGATGCGATTGATGCGATTGATGCGATTGATGCGATTGATGCGATTGAGTATCAGCCTGAGCTGCAATTGTTGCAATCTCTGCTGAACTGGCATGTGCACTATGCACCTCTGTCGCTGCTAGCCCAACTGTACTGATGCAGCAGACAGAAATACTTAAAACTGTTTTCGCAAAAAGATTAATGTTGTGCATGTGCTGCTCCTTTTTGCGCTGTCGCTGAAGGGGTTTGAGTGGCTTGAATTGCTGTGGTTGAAAGCGGTTCATTTTCACTCACCTGCGCTACAATCAATTTATTCATCATTCCCGCGCTCATGTGATAGAGCAAATGACAATGTATTGCCCATTCACCTAATTCATCTGCAGTAAGCAGTGCAGTTACAGTTTGACCTGGCGGCACAATTAAGGTGTGTTTATTCGGCATTTCTGCTGCCGTTTGACCATTTTCCAACTGCATAAACATGCCATGTAAATGCATTGGATGTGCCATCATGCTGTCATTGATAAATTTAATCCGAATACGCTCACCATATTTCACCTTGAGTGGTGTGGCATCACTAAATTTCTTACCGTTGATTGTCCAGATATAACGCTCCATCGTACCGCCTAAACGCACGACCAATTCACTGCTGGGTTCACGTGTATCTGCTTGTGGCTGCAGCGATTTCAAATCTTCATAGTGCAAGGCTCTATGCCCTGCAGGTGTAGAAGCATTCGCCCATCCATATACCATCGCATTTTTGTGTTCTGCTGAAGGCATACGATGTTGTGTATTGGCATTTTCAGACATTGCAGCGTGGTTCATTTTGGAGTGATCCGGCTCAGACATTGATGCATGATTCATTTTGGAATGATCCATTTCAGACATCGCTGCATGATTCATTTTGGAATGATCCATTTCAGACATCGTTGCATGGTTCATTTTAGAGTGATGCATTTCAGACATTACCGCATGATTCATTTTGGAGTGATTCATTTCAGACATCGCAACATGACTCATCTTGGAATGATCCATCTCAGACATTGATGCATGATTCATTTTGGAATGATCATCACCTGAATGCTCTGTGGCATGCCCCATATCTTGCATGGTGAGTAAAGCACGCGGACGCGCTGCCGGTAGCTGTAGATTTGATGTTGCAGAATGAAATTCACTCTGCAAGCTCCCCACTGCAAAACCCGAGCGGTCTATCGATTCTGCTTCAATTTGATAGTGTGCTGCTTGAGGTTCAACAATCACATCGTAAGTTTCCGCAGTGCCTATACGAAATTCATCCACTGTGACAGGTTTGACTGGCTGACCATCAGCACTGACCACTGTCATTTTTAAGTTTGGAATCCGCACATCATAAAACGACATGGCAGAGGCATTGATAAAGCGCAAACGCACTTTTTCATTTGGCTTGAATGCACCTGTCCAGTGCTGTTCAGGTGTCTTGCCATTCATTAAAAAAGTATAGCCTGTGACATCGGAAAGGTCGGTTTTCAGCATGCGCATCTGATTCCACATTTTGCGGTCTGACCATGTGGCTTTTAGCCCATCACGCTGTACTTGACGCCAAACATCACCTAAGGTTTCACGCTGATTTTGATAAAACTCGGCTGAAATTTTTAAATCTTTCTGAATTTGATTGCTAGATTTTTCATGAAAATCTGACAGCATCACCACATAATCACGATCTGTGTATTCATGTGCGTTTACGGCTGGCTTGGCTTTAGGATGAATCACCAAAGAGCCGTATAGACCATCTTGTTCCTGACCTTTGGAATGTGCGTGATACCAATAGGTACCACTTTGACGTACTTTAAATTGATAAACAAAATGTCCTTGTGGCTTAATCCCTTGAAAACCATTAAATCCAGGCACACCATCCATCAAACCGGGCAACAATAAACCATGCCAGTGAATAGATGAGTCCTGATTTTTTAATTGATTATTAACGTGAATTACCGCCTCATCGCCTTCTTCAAATTCGAGTGCAGGCGCGGGAAATTGTCCATTGACTGTAATACGTTGAACAGGTTTTCCCGTGATATTGACCGTTTGTTCTGCAATGGTCAGGTGATATTCCTTGACCGCAGCAAATGCAGAACTCGAACACAATGCACAGACTGTTAAAAACAGCGCAGGCTGATAAAATTTAGACATGACTTAATCCTTAAAATAAAACGTAAAAGTGTTTTGAATTCAGGATTAAGCTTTGGGTGGACGTAAAATTTGCTGCCAATGCCCAAGTAAATGTTGAGCTTGATAAGCAGGCAACAGAATATTGACAGATGAAAGTGCTACAGGTTGAATCAGTTCAGGGACTTGCACATTCAACACACTGTTTAAGCTTTGACAATGCAACTGCGCACAGTCCTGACAATTCATCTTTGCAGTAGAAAAATCAGCCGAGCCATAACAATCTGCCGCATTTAAATCGGTATCCGTTGCGGATGTGTGCTGACTGAGATGATGGTTGGCCTTGGCATCATGCCCAGATATATGCTGCTTGGTTTCAGGATGCGTTTGTAAAGCTGCGGTATGACAATCTGGCAAAGATGTCATTTCACTCGCTGCGGTTGCAGAATGTCGAATCTCAGACCCTGCTGCCTGATTTGACATCATCCAATCATGTGCAGGTTTTACCGCAGCACTAACAATACCACTCCACCCTATGACAAATGCCATCAGGACAACAAACCACATTTGTTTGTAGGGTTGAGTCAGCACTAAATAAATTCCTGAGTATGAAAGATGCAGACCTGAACTTGCACAAGAATTGAACATTTTTGCCAAGTACAATCCACAATCTACAATGCACTCAATATAATTCAAGCCCCACTTATACACAATATCTTCTGCATTGAAAAACAGAGTGAATCCGTGCGATTTAAAAGCCAACTAAAACAATCAAGTTATATATTAAGCAACTTATTTTTATAATTAACTGAGTAAATACTCAATAAATTCAGTGTATTTAAAATAAACAAAAAGGATTCGACTGAATCCTTTTTATACTTATTTTGTATAAGTCATAAACAATTGATGTACAAATGTTTATAAATTAATCGGCTTATCCATAGTGTTATCAACATAGATATCCATACGGTTATCTACAAAGTTATCCACAGCATAAGCACTTGTGATTGTAGAAATTTATACTTCGACTGCGCCAACTTTTGCCAATTCAGCACGCATTTCATCAATCACCGTTTTATAGTCTGGCTTGCCAAAAATTGCTGAGCCTGCAACAAACATATCTGCGCCCGCTTCTGCAATTTCACGAATATTGGCAGGTCCCACACCACCATCGACTTCTAAACGGATATCACGACCTGAAGCATCAATGATTTGACGTGCCTGACGTAATTTCTCTAAAGTCATTGGAATGAATTTTTGCCCACCAAAACCAGGGTTCACACTCATGAGTAAAATCTGATCAACTTTATCAAGTACATAATCTAAATAATGCAGCGGTGTAGCAGGGTTAAAGACCAAACCCGCTTTTGCCCCACCCGATTTAATCAGTTGCAATGAACGGTCAATATGCTCTGAAGCTTCAGGATGGAACGTGATAATGTCTGCGCCCGCTTCTAGAAAATCACCAATCATGCGGTCTACAGGTTTCACCATTAAATGCACATCAATTGGTGCAGTAATGCCATAGTTTTTCAATGCCTTACATACACCTGCACCGAAGGTTAAATTCGGTACATAGTGATTATCCATCACATCAAAATGCACCACATCGGCACCCGCCTGAAGTACATTTTCCACTTCTTCGCCTAGACGAGCAAAATCTGCAGATAAGATAGACGGCGCAATTAAATAAGGCTTGGACATGGGAGAACCTAGCTAAATATTGGGATTGTGGCGCATTATAGCAAAGACTGCTTGGTGTGGTGGATTCTGTTACGATTGGATCATTCAGTTCGATGATTCAGGTCGATCAGCCAATTTGATAATTCTATCTCCGCAACGCTCTGTTGCAGCACTCCACTGTTCTTTCAGTCTGGCTTTGTTATGGTGAACACCATTACTCATTTGAACAACATGCTGGTTTCAACAGATGATAAACAGTTCTGCCCATATTCAAACAACGCAAGCAAGCCGTATTGCCAAGCGTCTACTCAACCACTGGAAACATAAATTTGACGTTGCAGAAAGCGCAACCCAATACCAAATTATGATGCCAAGTGCCACAATTCTACTTATACCCCAAACACATGAGCTTGTAGTTGAAATTCAGGTAAAAAATACTGAAACAGATTTAAGTTACCTCGAACAAGTCGTGCTTGATCATTTAAGTCGTATGGGACAAACAGAATTGAGCGCGGTTTGGCAACGGTACTAACTGTTTCATGTTAAGGCGCTAAACGCTGCGTTTGTTCAAAATCCTTAACCGCTTGAATACGTTTTTGTGTTGCAGGATGGCTTTGCAAAAAATCCAAAGGGCTTTTGGCGGTGTCTTCACCTGCATCTTCTGCCAAACGCTCCAGAAAATGGGCAAAATGAATGGTTGGAATGCCCTGAGCATGCATCGTATTTAAAGCATAATAATCTGCTTCAGATTCAAAATTACGTGAATAATTTGCCCCCACGAGCGCCACAGGCAAGGTCGAAACTAAATCTGTACCATCTCCTGTAATCGCGAGCAAAATAATACTAAACCCTAAGCTCGATAAAGCCTGTTGCAAGCTGTGTCGTTCTACCAAATGCCCTTGTTCATGTGCCAACACGCCAATGATTTCCTGATCATTCTGCGCCAATTCCACCAATTCATCGGTCAAAATAATAGTGTTATTCGGAATTGCCAAAGCATTCGCGCCTAAGCGATCACCTTGTCGAAACAGCACTTTAGCAGGCGTGTCTCCTGCAATGAGCTTGCGATAATCTGCCAAAATTTTCTGCTGACGTACTGCGGGCAATTGACTTGGCGCTGTCATATCTAAAATATAACGCTCTGCTTCATCACCAATTTGATTTAAGGTGTTCGCAGGCAATTGAAAGGCAACGTATTTTGATGCACTTGGGATGCCCCATTGCACTGTGACAAATACCATCAACGACACAAAAACCAGACTAAATACTATCAGACTTGGCGTGCGTTCCAATTTCCAGATGGAATGCTGCACCTGTTTATTTCGCAGTTGAAACCACTCAGGCAAGGCTTGGGAAAATTCAATACGCGCATCATCTTTGAGTTCAATGACAGGTTGAATTTTACCTAGTGCCCCCACCAACATCATGTCTTGATAATGATAGCGCCGCTGTTGCTCTAAATTTTCACCATAACGAATAAATACCGACTGAGCATCTATAGGAGAGATTTTAGCTGCCCATGGTTTAGACACCACACCATCATAAAACACCACATCCACGATCTGTGCCGCCATCTTCATCTCCTACCTTACAGCGATACATCAATATCAAAAATATCACTGATTTCTTCTGCTAGTGCGCTATGTTCAGCTTGCAGTTGATTGATCATCAAATCTGGATCATTTTTTAAATGTAGACTTAAAGACTCAACCTGATAGCGATATAAACGAATAGCTGCCCATGGAGTCATTAAACCCAAACTCAGGACTTTCACAATCCAATTGGTCACCACAATCCAAGTATAGTGCCACTGCCCACAATCGGTCTGAAATTCACTACGACTGATACTGGTATTGTTCCATGTAGTGATAAAAATTCGCGCCGACATTAATGGCCAAATTAAAAACAACCCCAACAGATAAACCGCTACAAATAACCAAATCAACTGCGCAGGATTACGACTCAACTGTCCTGCCAAAGCCAACATCATCCCGACTGCAAGCAAAATGCCAAAGAACAAAAAAACAGGTATGTACATCGCGCGCATATATGCTGGCCAATCTGCTTTCAGCTTAAATTTAAGCTGTCCTGCATATAAATGGTCTAGGCAATAACGCTTATACATCCACACCAACACAGGAAAAAATAAGCCCAAAGTAAACAAATTAATTACGATACATTTTAGAAATACCCAATAGGCTTCTTTGTTACTGCCTGAAAAATAAAAACGGGCATTGCCAAATTTACTATTTCGCGCCTTAAAACGAATGGTTGCTCGAATCAACCACGGCACAGCCAAATATAAAGCCACCACGCCAATGACCATTGCTTTGACTGAATAATTGGAAATCACCGAGATCGCAACATAAATTCCAATAGCAATTAAACGTCCCAATAAAATTTTATGTGGGATGCCCGTGAAATCAAAACGACGTTTGATTAATTCGGTATTGCCATAAAAGTAGCGCAAACGACGTACTTTTGCCCACGGTGCATACAGCCCAAAGGTCACGATCATCAACAAAATATTGACAATCCAAATACCAAAATACTCTGAGGCACTACCATGAAACTGAAAATGATGAATCCGTCCAAGTAATGGATTCCGTGCGGGTGGCGTCGTAGGCTCCGCTGCAAAAAAGGGGGAAGATGGCATTGCTTGTTGTGGTGAATCCCATTCTGAATTGTGCATGTGATGCCTTATTTATTTTATTGTGCGGTCGTTATTTTACCCAGACACTCAAACCCAAATGAGCAATCTTTCCAAATGGTAAAAAAGCAAGTGTTCACCATTCTAATAAAAAGTGAACAACTTGCCTAGAAAAGTTTAAAAATCAATGCGTAAAATTGAGTACTTGGCTTAGTCCGCTTGCAATTGTACCGCATGGAATTGCAAATGCTGATCTATAAAGCTTTGAATGAAATAATAGCCATGATCATAGCCTGCATGTTCCCGCAAACTCAATTTTTGCCCAACCGCATCGCAAGCTTGCTGAAATAATGCAGGATTGAGCTGACTATAAAATTGATCTTTCAATCCCTGATCAATCAAAATTTCACTGAACAATGCACCTTTGACCTGCACCAAAGCAGTCGCATCGTGCTGTAACCATACTTGCTGATCTGTACCTAAATAATTAGAAAATGCTTTTTCACCCCACGGGCATTGGCTTGGCGCACAAATCGGAGCAAAAGCAGACACGGATTTAAATTTTTCAGGATATTTAAACGCGAGGGTCAATGCACCATGACCGCCCATACTGTGCCCCATAATGCCAACGTGCTGTGCCTGAATTGGGAACTGTTGCAATACCAACTGATAAAGCTCATCGGCTACAAACGTTTCCATTTGATAATGTGCCGCCCACGGTGCTTGTGTCGCATTGATATAGAAACCTGCACCCTGTCCAATATCCCAATGGTCGCCTTTCGCAACAGCTTCACCACGTGGTGAAGTATCTGGACTAACCAAAATTAGTCCCAATTGTGCTGCCATGTGCTGCGCATGTGCTTTAATCGCAAAGGTTTCTTCGTTACACGTTAAACCCGCCAAATAAAATACCGCAGGACACGCCTGCCCCGCCAAAGCTTGTTCTGGTAAAAAAATGCCAAACTGAGTTTCAGTCTGTAAAGCATTTGAATGAAAACGATAAATCCGTTGCTCACCCTCAAAACAGCGGTTGTTCTGAATTAACTCCATCACCCTCTCCTCTTTGGCTTATTGAACAGATTGTGCACTCAATTGAATTTCAGCCGATGTTGCAACATTTTTTTGTGGAAACAAACGCTGCTCTAATTGTGGCAACATCAATTCCATATTTTTACCCATCGCCCATTGTGGCTCTGAAGGTTCAAAACCTTGCGCTTGCTCCCATTTCGCCACAGTCACTTTGGCTTCATTAAAAGCATTAGCAAAAGAGTTTTGTTCACGCATAGCCTGATCAAAAAAGGCACGACCAAAATAAGTATAATCAGCTTCGTTTGAACAACCAAACGACTCACGATCTGCTGCCGATGCAGTAATCACCAAGGTATTATCATCTTGCAAGGCGGATACAAAGCCACCTGAATAACAGGCTGAAATGACGATCACACGCCAACGAATACCCGATTTATCCAAAGTATCGCGTAACCATTTCGGATCGACCTGATTTAAGTCAAGTGGTGCATTTTCAATTTCAAAATGATCTTTTAAACCGTGTGAGGTCATATATAAAAACAGCACATCACTTTCACGGTTCATGCGTTGTCCAATACGGCGCAGCGCTAATTCAATACTAGTTTGTGAAGCAATTGGAATTACATTGCGGGTCATTGGGTTATTAATTAACACCATCGAACGCCCAAAAGTACCAAAACGAGTATCAAACTGTTCACGAATCCGTTCTATTTCAGACATAAATACGTCTTGATAACTCGCCCCTGCAACCCCTAAAAAGTACCAATGCGATTGAGCAAATTCCCCATATTGAATACTGTCTAAAGCTTTATTGAGTACACGACTTTGTGCATAAAAAGCTTCTTCGCTTAGACTTGGTGGAACTTCTTCTACCTTCCAAATGGGCTGACTTATCACTGACATTTGCCAAACCACCAAAGTGAATAAGGTCGCTAAAACAATCAGCGCACGTTCCCACCACGGCCAATGCAGCTCACGTGAAAACACCCACACTACTGCCAAACTTTGCCAAACAAACAGCACCATAAAAATGGTAGGTAAATAGTCATATAACACATACGGCAAGACATCCATCATGCCCATGTATTGAATCAAGCTTTGCAATAAAGCAACGTGAGTATCTAATACCAACCACAACAAAGCAGGTACTAACAATAAACGCGGGTTATTGACACGCTGAGAAAGAATGATTCCGACAATTAAAGCAATAAAAGGCCATAAGGCATAACTGACCAAACCCTGTGGGTTAAATTCGCCCACTTCTCCTGCGACCAACCAACTGAATAAGGTATTGGCAAGGCCACCTAAAATCCCCCAAAAAATCAGTTGTAAGATAGAGGGACGAATAATTTGCAAAGAGCGTCGCGAACCCAAAAATAACCAAACACCCGCGGCTTGGTTGCTTTTAAAATCGTGCCAAAAATTAATGGAGGGTTTGAAGTCAATCATAGGATTCTGTTAATCGCAGCTCGCGTTTCCACACTCCAAGTTTATGCTTGTCGTCGTAATTATCAATTGTCAATTTTAACTATATAACAAATCTTTGCTCATTATAGAAGCATTGAACGTCTTGCCACTGCTTTAGTGGTAGAAATCTACCCGTTGTTCAAATTTGCTTGGAAATAAGCATCAAATCGGCAAGCATCACCCTGCCATTGATGTGTGGTTTCCTGCCCCGCCAAAAATACAGCCAAACGTGGGCGCTTCACCACAACACGTTTGGCAATTTGCTGTGCCAAACCCAGTAAATGATCACCTAAATCCATTTCGCCATCTTCAGGTAACAGCAAATGTAATAACTGCATTTGTTTTTTGACTTGTGCCTGCTTTTTCTGCGCCTGTTGATGTTGATCTCGCTGCGGAAACATCGGATCTAAATACACCACATCAACCACTTTGCCCTGCGCTGCGCAGTTGCGTAAATAATCTGCTGAATCTGTAAAAACCAACTGGATACGGGCAACAACACTTGCTAAAAAAGGATCATCTGCGGCTTGGCGTTTAGCATCCTCCAACAAAGTAAAAAGAATAGGATGACGCTCCAACAACGTGACCTGAGCACCCAAGTGTGCCATGAGTAAGCTGTCGTGTCCTAATCCTGCCGTAGCATCAATTAGGCTTGGTTTTTCCGACAAATTACAGGCACGAGCAATCATTTCCGATTTTAAAGAGGCACGTTTCAATCGCCCAACTTCAGCTTTCCAATCGGGTTGCATTTTCATGCCATTGGCACACAACCACAACCCTTCAGCATCTACACACAATGCCAATTCAGGGTTCAAACGCAAAAAACGCGCATTGAGTTTTTCTACTGTTTCAATGCGC
This sequence comes from Acinetobacter sp. YH12131, assembly GCF_013418635.1. Taxonomy (NCBI): domain Bacteria; kingdom Pseudomonadati; phylum Pseudomonadota; class Gammaproteobacteria; order Moraxellales; family Moraxellaceae; genus Acinetobacter; species Acinetobacter sp. YH12131. The sequence goes on along the minus strand of NZ_VPBQ01000004.1, from coordinate 20,897 downwards.
GTTTGCACACCTCTAGACAAAAGCACAGCAGAATAATGCTGTGCTTGAGTGAGCCACTCGGCTTCGGTGTATAAGCGAAGTTCGCTTACCATAGTTTCCAGCCTGTGAATGCGAACAATAAAATGATTAAACCTGAAGCAATACGATACCAAGCAAAAATCATAAAATCACGTTTCGCCACATAAGCCACCAATGCACGGATCAGCAAAAGTGCGGAAACAAAAGAGACGATGATCCCGAAGCTGAGTACGGTCCAATCTTCAGTAGTTTGGAATACATCATAGCTTTGATATAAGTCGAGCAAGCCTGCGCCAATAATGACAGGAATTCCCAAAAAGAAGGAAAACTCAGTTGCTGCTTTTCGCGATACACCCAAGAACATCGCACCAATGATGGTTGCACCTGAACGCGAAGTCCCCGGAATCAGCGACAATACCTGAATTAGACCAATCCAAATAGCATCTCGATAAGTTAGGTCTTCAACCTCATGGGCACGTACTTGCGGTGGATGTTTTTCAATCCACATAATGATAAAGCCACCAATAATCAAACCTATCGCCACGGCAACATCATTAAAGAGTAATTCTTTTACAGTCTGCCCAAAGGCCAATCCAATCAAAATAATTGGAATAGATGCCATGATCAGACCAAAGCCCAAGCGTCGACCTTTTTCTTCGCCAGTAAACATACCTGTGGCTGCGCCCCATAGACGTGTCCAGTATTCATAAATGACCGCTGCAATTGCTCCCATTTGAATGGCAATCACAAATACATCACTTTTTTCTTTGGTCCAAAAGTCCATCAGCTCTGCAGCGAGAATCAAATGTCCTGTGCTAGAAATGGGTAGAAATTCGGTAATCCCTTCTACAATACCCATAATTGCCGCTTTGAGCAGCAGTAAAAGATCCATAAATAACCCTAATTATGCCTTGCCTTGTTCTGGAATTTTTTTCCAAGCATTGTCACGTAAATAGACAGGCAATGCTTGTTCTGCGCTGACCCATTGCTGTTGCTGTGCACAGACGCGTGCAATAGTAGCAATATCTTGTGCGCTTGCACTTAAGCCTTTGTATTGTATTTGTTCTTGATCAATCAGACCTGCACCAGAACCGACCAATTGAAAGCGTACCGTCTGTATAGCATCGCTATAATTCAATAATTGTTCCTGATCAACCGCCTGCATAATCCCTTGTGCATCTAGCTCAAAACTGGCGATATACACCTCATTCATGCGTGCATCCAACACAGCCGTAACCGCAGTTAATCCTTCAAGACGATAAGCCGCCTGCGCCAATGCCTGCAAAGTCGATACAGGAATTACAGGCACATCATGCGCCCACGCCAAAGCTTGCGTGACTGCCGCATTAATTCGCACACCGCTAAAAGAACCCGGGCCACGGCTAAAGGCAATTGCAGTCAGATCAGCCGTACTAATTTGAGTTTCAGCAAAGCCTTGCTCAATCATCGGTAAGATGGTTTGCGTTTGTGCTTTTGCTCGCGCATCTAATTGAAAAAAGAGTTCCTGTGTTTCATCTACAATCGAAACGGAACACTGCTCATTGGCAGTTTCCAATGCCAGCAATTTCATGCACAACCTTCAAGGAGTAAATATCAAAAATTGGCGTTATGATACTCCACTCCTGAAATTCACGCGAGGATTTACATCCCTTAGATTGCAATTCCTGAGTATAAATTTCTATGTAATTACAGCGAAAATATGCGTTTGACTAAACGATGCAAATTCAATTTTAGAGTGTTGCAGGCTCTAGGTTTACAAAATGCTGAAAATGTTCAGCATAGTGCAGCGCACTCATTTTTAAACGTGCTTCTGCAGACTCATCCAAAATCTTAACCACTTTACCGGGAGAACCCATCACCACAGAATTATCGGGAATCACTTTCCCTTCAGGAATTAAAGCATTCGCGCCAATAATACAGTTTTTACCAATCACCGCATGATTCAGTACCACTGCATTAATGCCAATCAGACTGTTATCGCCCACGGTACAACCATGTAACATCGCCTGATGTCCAATAGTCACATAATCACCAATCTGCATTTCAATGCCTGCATCGGTGTGCAATACAGCATTTTCCTGAACATTGCTAAAATTACCCAATTTGATTTTACTGTTATCGGCACGTACCACAGCCCCAAACCAAATACTAACTTTCTGTCCCAACTCAACCTGACCAATGACCGTGGCATTATCCGCCACCCAACCATCCCACGGTTGCTGCATTGCTTTCGGGGCATATCCTTTAAATTTATACAACATGGTTCCTTCCTATCTTCACATCAAAATTTTTCTATTTCTTAAATGTTGGTGAATTTAACAAAAACGGCCATTCTTTACGATAATCCAAACCATATTCAAATAAAGACACCAACATCCGCGCTGTTAAGCCCCAAACCACTTCATCTTCAACCTGCATACTCGGAAAATATAATTTTTGTTGTGCAAAGCTCACTTCATACGGCGTTGGTGGCGCTTCCATTAAATGCTGCAAAGAGGCAAAAAAGATCCGATCAATTTCTGAAGGTTGTGGAATTAATTCTACTTTTGGAGGAATCAGCCCCACCACAGGCTTAACCAACATTCCATTACGGGCTTTTTGCATTGGCAAGTCACCAATCAACTGCACTTCAAATGGATTTAATGCGGTTTCTTCCTGCGCTTCACGCAATGCCACCACAATATTACTGGTATCTTGCGGATCGCGTTTGCCACCAGGGAAAGACACCTCACCCGCGTGATTATTGAGTAAGGTAGAACGGCGGGTTAGCAATACCTTTGGATCAGACTCGTCGGTAATGGCAATCAATACCGCTGCATGCGCTTCCATGAACGTTTTAGAAAAGCGCAAACGTTGCTGTAATAGATGCGTGAGCGAATGATCAATCATGCCTTATAATTCTCCTTGTCTAAGTTTTCATCATAGCTGAAATAGGTGGGCAATAGATAGAGAGGATGCCAAAGTTGAAATTTTCAGTTATTCTGAGAACTCCCTTCAACAATGACGATCACTATGAACTTTTGTGGAAATTGTGGACAAAAAACAACAACGAAAATTCCGCTTGGCGATCAGCAATTACGTCAAGTGTGTAGCGCATGTGGCAATATTCACTATGTCAATCCAAAAGTCATTTGTGGGGCATTGGTCGTTTGGGAAAATAAAGTATTGTTGTGTCGTCGTGCAATTGAACCACGCTATGGTTTGTGGACTTTACCCGCAGGCTATATGGAAATGTTTGAAACCATGGAGCAAGGTTCTGCCCGTGAAACCCGCGAAGAAGCCGAAGCGGAAATTGAAATCGAACAACTTTATTGCATGTATAACATTCCACGGATTGGGCAAATTTATGTGCTGTTCAAAGCTCAATTGTTGAATGGTCAATTTGGTGCAGGTGAAGAAACCATCGAATCACGCTTGTTTAGTGAAGATGAAATTCCGTGGTCTGAATTGGCTTTCCCAAGTGTAGAACGTACTTTACAACACTACTTTGCAGATCGAAAAAACAACCATTTCACGACCCACTTAGAAACCTTAGGTTCACGTACCGATCATACGGGTTAAAAACCCCACATGATGTTCATTTGAATCAAGCTAAAATCTGAATAATAAATAGCCCACTGAGTAGTGAGCTATTTTCATCTCTATATCATAGGAAATTAATGCTAAATACGCACTTTATCTGGGTTATAACATTCGGCAACATCTAGACTTACAGCTCCACCTTGGGCTTTCACCAAAGCTTTATCTGCATCAGTTGCTAAAGCTGGGTTTTGAGCCACGTAAGTTGCAAGTTGCGCATGATAAATATTGCTCCACTTCACTGTTGAGCCATTGAAATCAGACAATGTAATACGTGTAGAGTTGGCTGCAACTAAATTGCCAATATTGGCACGTGCACCGCCCACCACTTGACCATTTCCACCTTCAACCGCTTCAATTTTGGTATTCAAACCAATGACTGCGCCATCAAGTTTATGAAATATTGGATTGGCCAAAATCATACGCAAAGTAACTGCTTTATTGTCGATATCGGTTGCACCTAACACACCTATACGGTATTGCTGCACACCATTTGTATCAACATATTCAGCACCAGACTGACGAATTGCTGCACACTGACCAGACATATCGGTTTCTGTGGGATTTGGTGCTATATCTGTACGAATATTGCCATCTTCATCTAAAACAACACCTAATTTGATGCTATCTGTCGTCGTTCCGCCATCAAAATTAAAGGTCAAGGTTGCATAAATTGGGAAAATATAGCGACTGCCTAAAGGTACATTTTTTTGGGTTTTAAAAACGCGATTATCCAAAAAGTTCACAGAAAAGAATTTATAGGCATCAAAAGAACCTTTGAACTGATCAGTGCCTATAGTTTGTTGCCATTGACCATAATCTGCAGGATTCGCTGTTGTAGATTTGGTCAATAATTTATAAAAACCTTCCGTGCCCGCAATTAAATAATCATTAAACACCTTACCTTGGGTAATTTTAAAATCATCAGCCGTATTGTCATTCACACTAAAATGGAATGGCTCCTGAATACGTTTATTCAATGGGTTGACCCATGTGGTTTGTGCTGCTGCAACCATACGCTCAGGACGCACTTTACGAATCAATTCACCACTCACCGTTAAAATTGGGTTAGTCGTGTTCGCAGACACCGCACCTTTCCATTGCATACCATAACCGAAGGTATATCCAGAACGGTCTGTGATTAGTTGATATTGCCCAATGAGGTGTTTCAAATCTGCGACCGTAGATTTACAGTCTGCCAAATTACAGCCATATAAACCTTGTGGTAATTGTGAATCTTCTTTGGCTAAAATTGGATAGTTAGCTTGATAAGATGCCGAGTTATTCATGTAAACCAAGGTGTTTAATGCTTGATAAGCATCATCTTGAGATACCTGTGACACATCTACCCACGGGCGTAAAATACTGGCATAAGCCCCTGAACGATAGTCACCAACCTCAACGGACTCAGCAATATTTGCCAATTGTTCTTTTTTGAGTGTCGTAATCGTTAAAGGCTGAATATCACCTGCAATGGTTCCTCCACCTTCAACAGAAAGTGCTTGTAGCAAGCGTACAATTGCAGTCGCGACCTGTATCGTTTCGTCACTACTACTTAAACTCGTTGCTTGGCGTCCTGTTAATCCACGTGCCATATCTAACACACTTAAACGTGGATAACCCGCACCTGCAGTACTGACCATTCCAATATCAGACAATGATACTGTCCCTAAATCAATATATTGATTGGTCTTTTCCTGAATAAAGAAGTGGACTTTATCTCCTTCACTACATTTACCTGTTGCCGCATTACTTTTCGGCTCAATCATGGTGATGTAGGTTTTACTGGTATCACTGCTACAGGTAAAATTCAAACCATCCACAGGATAATCCAATGCAAATTCCACGCAGTTTTTTGCTGTACTGGCACAACTCCCGTTGATATACGCCACAGCATTAGGCTCTGGATTAATATTGGCACTTTCTCCACCACAACCACTCAAGGCCGCCATCAATGCTGTCGTTGCAAAAGGTAAAATATGTCTTGTTTTCATCCTGAATTCTCTTATTGTTGTTAGCGTATCGCAATGAGTTTTAATTGCCCTTGGTTACTGAGCGCGCGATGTTCCATATCCACTGCAGAAGCCAATGGCGTTAATAATACATAGTGGCTATTTTTTGGAAGTTGCAGCATACCTTCTATTACCTCGTGTCGTAAGACATTGCCTGCAGTATCCTGATTTCTAAAACCACCTGCACCTTCAATCACACAGCCTTTTTGATCCAGAAAAACCACAAACGGCCAATAAAAGGTCGGTTGATTTTGCTTCATGGCATAAGAGTTGATTTGAATATTTTGAATATTGCCTTCTAACTTCACCAATTCATAATCAAATTTTTCGGTTAAGGGAGCTCTAGGCCACAAATTTAAATCTTGTTGTGCTTTTAAGGTTTTAGCTTTATTTTTTTTGCTTTCAGCAAAACATTGCTGCCCCAAACCCTCAATTGCTTCAGCTTGATTAACACGATAATAGTCTGCAGCCAAAACAATGGCTTGAGGTTCAGCAACCGATTGCTTTTTAAATAATTTATTGAGAATGGAACGGCTTACACCACGTTCACGTTCGACCACTTGCATGCGAGTACCGCCGCCATTTTTTGTGTCAATCATGCCTTCTGGCATACTGTAAAAGCGTTTTTTTCCTTCTAAATTAAACTCCTGATCTTCCAAATACTCACTTTTAACATACTGTTCACCCGCCATCTCCATAAAACCCGTTTGTTGGGCAGATGTATGCGATGCTTGATCTGGTGTTTTTTTAGAGACAGACACTGTGGATGGATCAATCGCAAATTGCTGAGGAAGCTGTTGTAAATCCTCTAGTACAGATGGTTTTACCGCGACTTTGTTGATCGCTGCTTCTTTTGCCAATCCTGTTTGATGAACAGATTCCGCACTGGAAATTTCTTGCTGCGCTGCATTTGGCTCAGTGTGTGATGCACGCAATGATGAGTTCTCTTTGCTTTGACTAGCCTGATTTTGTGACATAGCGGATTGTTCTGAGATATTCGGCTTAGACTGATTCAGTTGCTTGCTCGCCTGAACAGAAATATTTTTAGATACCTGAACGGATGTTTGAGCAGTTATCTGCTGTACTTGATACACCTTGTCTTGCTTAAACTGGTCTTGTTGTTGGTTTTCTTGTAGTTGCTTTTGTTGGACTTGCTTTTGCTGTTGTGCGGTTTCCAACGCCTGTATCGTTTGCTTTTTTTCTGCAGCATTACGCTGCACCACAATTGGACGACCATCTGGTCCAATAATGGTGTAAAACTGATTCGCGTAACACACCGATCCCATACTGAAAATCAGTGTGAGTATCGACTTTGAAAATAAAGTCCGTTTTATTTTCCGTACTGAACTTACCATCGTGTTCTATAACTCAATCCAAGAATTGTAATTTTTGTATCCGTTTTCACATTCAAACCCGCATAAGGGTTTAACAGCAGGTTATTCACACCTTCCTTATTGGCTAAGCTACTGGTATTGGCTGGAATTTTATCCTTACTTTGTAAAAAGCCGATGGATAAATCAAGGTCTGTATCTGCATCAAAACGATATCCCACACCCAGACCGAATAAACGTGCATTATTAATTGGTACCATAGTGTTACGTTTATTGTCAGGAATCGCACTACCACGTGGTTCATAACCCGCACGCAGTTTTAAACGGTCTGTGGCTGAATATTCGATGCCAACACCCCAGTTCCACGGTGACTTAAACTCTAATGGCAAAGCTAAACTGTCATCAGACACATGCTCCGAAAGCAATTTTGCAATTTTTAATGCCGAGATTTGACGGTCAAACTCGAATTTGAATTTATCCCATGCTTTATAGTCAGTCCAGCCCACATCAAAATTGACTTGTAAATCAGGCATGACTTTATATTTTATCCCCGCTTGAAAGTGCGCAGGATATTCAAAATCCATAGAAACCAAACCAGACTCACTGGCTGGAATATAACTTGGGAAACCTAAAATTGCCGCTAAAATCTGCCCTGTTGGTGAAGACATCAAACCATTAATTAACTCACGCGGTGCTTTCGAGTTATCAATATGATATTTGCCCTTCAAGCGCATTTTAGCTGCACTCTGATACACCATACCAAAGCTAAAATCTTCTGTCGGTTCCCACAAAATACCCAAGTTATAACTCGGGCTTAAACTTTGCTCAACCGCCAGTTGCATTTGCCCAAAACGGGAAAATGGATTCATGCCTTCTTCGGCATTACAAATCCCGAGCAACAAAATATCGGTGATGATATTGGCGTTTTCTTTAAATGGCGTACAGACCACTTCATCCACCATACGTAACATCCCGATCAGTTCATTCGGGAAGCGTAAATCGGTATTCATGGCGATGGCTTGGTAAGACATCCCTATTGACGCACCGACTGACAATTCATCATTGACTTGATAGGCGATAGATGGAGAAAGATAAGTAATACGCTCTAAGGCAACCTGTTGTCCCATAAAGTTACCAGGGTTACCATTTTCGGCACCAAAGCCCGCAATCAACGGCGCATATAATGCGGTGGCAAAGGTCACTTTGGAACCTGGTGGATTATAGGCAATACCGTTGGTTGGCGCTGCCAGTGGCATGCCTTTACCCAAATCGACAAATTTTTTCAGAATCGGGACATACAGCGTTGGATATTCTACATCGGCTTGTACTGTACCTTTAAAATCGGTACAAAAATCGGCCAAAATTTCTGGCCCATCGTTACACACCACAGGGTCATCAGAATAACCAAATACGTCATAACCTGCTGGAACAGAAAGCTCACGCTGTACATCAAAATGTGCCAATACCCCTTGCACATCTGTTTGCAAACCTTCAATTTTGGTCAGTGCAGCAGGGTTAAAGTGAATCGCACTAATACCAGGAGGATCTGCAGTGACCGCATTCCCCATAGTCAAAGAACGAATATCGACAGATAAGTTTTGTCCAAGCTGCGCAAAAGCAGCCCCTGAACAGCCCGACAGTATAATTGCAGTCACTAACGGGCGAAGTCGTATCATTTTCATGCGACTAGCCTCTTAGCGAATTTTTTTACCGAAACCGAGAATATCCAGTGGGAATGACAAACCAAGTGATACGTCTGGCGCGTCTTCGGTCAGACCGATTCCTACCGTACCATTCACAATGGTTTCAGGTGAAACGCGAACGCCTAATGAAATAGCCAAAGTCGAACTGGTCTGGTCTGCAGGTGAATAGCTTTCACCCGTATGATAAGTAAACTCCGAACCTGTATTAAAGCTTTGCTGATAGGACATGGTCATCGACACATCGTAGTTAAACGAATAAGCAAAACCAAAAGCAAAACCACCACTAATACCTGGCTCAAACTCTTCAATAATACGGCTACCACGAATTTGATTCAAGCCGCTTTCTTTTAAACCATAGTTGGCAGATGCTGAGGCAAACAAGACCACAGGATCAATATATTTACGGGTACTTGCCCCAAAACCGACCGAGTAATAGCCTTTCCCTGTGGCCAAATCTTTGACAGGGTTAATTTCGTAAGGACTATCACCTGTTTTGGTCGATAAATTTGCGAATAAAATTAAAGGTAAACGCCCTGCTTTTAATGGGAATGGCTCCCAACGTGCACCTAAAGAAATATCCCCCAAGCCTGCTGCCGTGGCATCTTTTAACAAGTCTGACTTTGCAACCAATGGTACAGAAGCAGATAAAGTTAAATTGTCACGCAAACCATATTGTGCGGTGAAGGTGTTAGTTAATGCGTGGGACGCATTTTCTTGCACACGAAGCTGATACAACTGACCTTGAGCCATTTCAAGGTCGAGCTGCGTATCACGATGATAGGTATAATCAATATCATAATAAGATGAAATTTCACCTTGTCTCATAAGGGAATATTGACGCTCATTCGAGGTAAACACTTCCTCTAAATTCGCCTCTTTGGTTGCGTCGCCCTCTTGCTGTTGCAAAGCAGATGATGCTGCTTGTGCACCATTTGCAGCGACAACCGCACTATTTGTTTCAGCACTTGTATCTGCAGTGGATGCTGCTGTATCTGATACTTCTGCCTGTTCAGTTGTGGTTTCATATTCCCCTAATTGCGACTCCTCTGCGGCATAAGCCACCCCAAATACCATTTGAATACTGAGAGCCAATAAGGTTTTATTCATCCATTTACGATCCATGATTTACCCCTTCCATTTTTTATTTTTGTATTTCGTGAACAACTGATTATTTGTTTTTGTAGTAGAGTCTTAAAAAACGATGCTCGTACTGTCCGTAATTTTCAGAATCTTTATTTACATTACGCTCTAGACGTATTGTCGATGCTTTATCGGCTATTTTTTCCATCGCAAATTGTGGATATTGAATATCAACAAAGGCATAACGATTCACTGTTGCGTCTTCCACATGACGCAAGTCTTTTTCTTGTAATGCCAACATAGTTTGACGATTTTGCGGTGCGACATTAATTAGAAATAAGGTGTTATTCTCCCAAACTTCTTTAAAGCGTTCTTCATCGAAACTGATATTGCCTAATGCAGGGTCTGCCACATAGACACGTCCATTTTTATATGCCTTATACACCACAAAATGTTTAAAACCTGCATAGGAAATCGGCACAATTGCAGGCTGTCCTTGTTTCACTAAATCCGAAAACTCCCCGCGATATCCACCACTTTCCATGCCCAAAGCTGCGACAAAGCGCTTCATATCCAATAGCGAAAAACTACGACGTTCAATAATTCGGTCGTATTCTCCATAACGCAGCAAGCCACTCATGGTTTGTTGCTCGTTTAATTGTGTTCCTACATAACCATTCAGCAAGGTTGTTAAAGCTGCAGAACCACAACTGTAGTCATAGGCTTGGCGCACAATTCCGCGAAATTGATCTTCTAAAGCAGGTTTAATTTGCACAGGCTCTCTGTGCATACGGGTAAAGGAATTATTTCTAGAATCCAAAGTTTCTGTGTAACGCACAGTTTCAGGATGCTGTTCTTTTAAATCAAAGGCTTGTGTGGCAGCGTAATAGATCAATGCCGAGCCCAAAGCGATCTCTAACATATATTTTTACTTTTTAGTTCTCGGCAATACCTGCCTAATATTTTTATTTTAGAGTTTTCACTCTACTTCCTTGTATTTAGAAAGATACTCGTTTTATAGAAAAAAAAAAGAGCTTTCTTTATTTTTTTGCGAACTCATCAGTTTATTTGTAAAAAAAAGCGCGTGAATTCACGCGCTTTTTCAGTTTTTAAATTAGTGACCAGAAATAGTGATAATAGCACCTTTGGTATAGCTACCCTGAGAAGTACTATAGTAAGTTTGAAGTCCTTGAACTTCCATATCACCAATAGAAGCAGCAGTACGACTACCTAAATGAATACCTTTAATATATTGGTCTTTGGCACCAGTGTCATTGCTTACAATGCGAATATGCGCCGCCTTACCAAGAGTAGTACTATCGCCAACATAAGCATCATTAAATACTTGGATATCTTGATTTAGGGTCAAATCTTTACTATCTGCATCTGCAATTTTAATGCTTTCAATAAAGATTTCACCCGCTTCCTTCGTTTTCACAGCTGTTGGATTGCCACCAACATTTACAGAACCAACTGCTTTGCCTTTAGTTGAGTTATCCAAAATACCTAAGTTTTTAATTTCTAAACCACCAATCATTTTGGTATTCAATTTAACCATTGCACCTTGTGGCGCTGCGCCTAATTGGATGTTGGCATCCATTTTACCAGTTTTGATCTCCAAGCCTGATAAAATTGCATTATAGTTCTTATCATCATTACCACGGCGGATAGAGGTTGTACTTGTATTTTCAGCATTTGATGCAGATACACCAATTTCACCAATCTTGATATCTAAACCAGATACTTGAGCCGCAACATTAATAAATGCACCACCTGTAGCACTTGTACCTGCATCCGTATCAATAACCAAGTCTGCTAAGTTACGAGAAGCTAACAAGTAATTGCCGTTATCATCGTAGTTTGCACCAATCACAATACCATGCTCTTCGTTTGCATCTCCAGCAATACCATTGCCTTTAATTACAATCGCACCAGCTTTACCTGGAGTGGTAGCATCAACACGTAAACCATCATTATCATGGATTAAAAGTTTTTCGATTTCGATTTTAGAAATACCAATCCCGATGCTTAAACCATCTTGACCAGTAGTTGCGCTTAATGCAGTATCGTCCATTGCCTGCATTGCCATTGCATTTGTTGTTAACGCGATTGATGATACCAAAGCAAGTTTAGTAAATTTTTTCATCTTGTTACTCTCCCGAGAGTATTATTTTTTTGGTTTTACCACTCAGTGCCAGTGATTGTGTTTTTATTTGATGAGGACAACACTGACACACATTCCTTGAGTAGCCGGTTTGCACATACAAAGGTATATCTGAGTTATTTTTTGTTCAACTGCTGTTGGTCGCAATCCACATCTAACCGACAAACGGTTATTTGCTTTTTATCTGCTGCAATCATGTAAAATAGCCTTTTAAAATCTCTCAGCTGTTTACGCTTTATGTCCTATCCTACTCATTTTAAAAAATTATTCTGTGAACCTGAATATGAGGCTGCAAGAATTTTGCAAGCTTTGGCAGCACTTTCACATTGTATTTATTTGCAAAATAATGGAAAGGCACGTATTGCTTTTTTGGCTGAACGCTATTGTGTGCAGCAAAACCATCAACATTTTTACTTTCAAAAAACGGCATTGGATCAATATGAATTAAGTCCAACTCAATTAGATTTAACAGCTCATCTCGGTGCTTTAGAAGATGCTGACACCGCCCCATTTTGCAGTGTAATGGGGTTTGTTTCGTATGATGCAGCAGCACAGCAACACATCAATATGCAATCCCGCGCCCAACCAAGTGTTTTTTTAGGTCAATTTAAAAGCTATTTACAGCAAGAAACTGATGGCTGGTATTTTTATAGTTCAGACGATGCTGCTACTCAAATCTTTGATTTTATTTTAAATTTATATACTCAATCAACCATAATTGAACAGTTCCAATTAAGCCAAAAGTGTCAAGCACGCTGGAATTTCACAGATTACCAACGCGCCTTTCAACATGTTCAAGACTATATAGTGGCAGGAGATTGTTATCAAATTAATCTTACGCAAGAGTTTAGCGCTGAGGCTCAAGGTCAACTTTTAGAGACTGCAGCTCAGTTTTGGCAACTGACCAATGCACCTTATGCAGGTTATTTACGTATTGGTGATTTTGAAATTTTAAGTTGTTCGCCCGAACTCTTTATCGATTTTGAGGAAAATCGAAAAATTACCACAAAACCCATTAAGGGCACGATGCCACGTTATGGCGATCCTGAATTAGACCGACAATCGAAACAACAATTAAGTGAGTCTGAAAAAGATCAGGCTGAAAATGTGATGATTGTGGATTTATTACGTAATGATTTAAGTGTTTATGCCGAAACTGGCAGCGTCAAAACGCCAAAGTTATTCAATATTGAGTCTTTTAACCAAGTGCATCACATGGTCAGTGAAGTGACCGCAACACTAAAAGCCGAGATGAATCCTTTTGATGTGTTGATGTCTGCCTTGCCAGGTGGGTCAATTACAGGCGCACCGAAAATTCGTGCCATGCAAATTATAGATGAACTCGAAGGTGCAGCACGTGGCGCCTATTGCGGCTCTATGGGTTATTTTGATGCCGATGGAACGGGTTCTTGGAATATCCTGATCCGTTCTATTCAGAAATATCAGCAAGATGTTTCATTATGGGCTGGTGGTGGCGTCACGATTGCATCTGTTTGTGAAGCAGAATATCAAGAATGTTTTGACAAGGTTTCAGCGATGTTGGACTTATTGAACCGCTGGTACAAACCTGCGCAATAGCATGTCGCAAAAACAAAAAAAGCGAGTGAATTCAATGCTTCACTCGCCTCTACGATATTTTAACAATTAAGCCAAAATATCGTATTTTAAAGTATCTACTAAGCGTTGATTTTGATCATCTGTACCAACCGTAATGCGCAAATATTGATTGATGCGTGGTTTATTAAAATAACGCACAATAATACCGCGTTCACGTAATGCTGCAGCTAATTCACCCGCATCCTGTTGAGGATGTGATGCAAAAATAAAGTTGGCCTGTGATGGCAATATCTTAAAGCCCAAGCTCGTTAAATCCGTCACCAATTTCTCACGGCTTGCAATAACTTTTTGGCATTGTGCTTCAAAATACGCCTGATCTTGAAAAGATGCCACCGCTGCTGCAATGGCAAAACGATCCATTGGATAGGAGTTAAAACTATTTTTCACGGCTTCCAGTGCGGCAATTAAATGCGGTTGCGCAATCGCAAAACCAACACGTAAACCTGCCAAAGAACGTGATTTAGATGTGGTTTGACACACCACAAGATTATCGTACTTTTCTACCAATTTTACTGCAGACTCTGCACCAAAATCGACATAAGCCTCATCAATCACTACCACTGAATTTGGATTGGCCTGTAAAATTTCTTCAATCGCGCTTAAACCCAAAGCAATACTGGTCGGTGCATTCGGATTGGCGATGATGATGCCGCCATTGGCTTGCTTATAATCATCAACCACAATTTCAAAATCATCATTTAAAGGCAAAATTTTAGTTTTTACCCCAAAAAATTGACTATATACAGGGTAAAAACTATAGGTGATATCCGGATACAGTAACGGCTGTTCCTGAACAAAAAAAGCCTTAAAAATATGTGCAAGGACTTCATCTGAACCATTGCCAACAAAGACATTTCCAACAGCTACATTTTGCTGTTTCGCAATGGCTTGCTTAAGCTCAGACGCATCTGGATCTGGATATAAACGCAGTGCATCTGCCGAGTTTTCTAAAACCTTTTGCACCGCTTCCACCACTTTAGGCGAAGGTGGATACGGGTTTTCATTGGTATTCAATTTTAATAAATTTTGAATTTTTGGCTGCTCACCCGGTACATAAGGCTCTAGCTCACGTACTTCAGGGCTCCAAAAACGCATTTGTTCTGCTGTGATATTCATTTTGTATTCTCTTTAAACCCTCTCCTAACCTCTCCCAAAGGGAGAGGAATTTTCATTACTAAAGACACAAAATTTGTGTGGTTTAAATTCCCCTCTCTTTATTAGGAGAGGGTCGGGGAGAGGTTGTAATGCTATTTATGATTGATAACGATAACGTGCTGATCGTGCATGCGCATCCAGATTTTCCTGCTTCGCTAAAATATCAGCGGTTTTCGCCAAACTTTTCACGCCCTCAGCTGAACACATAATCAGACTTGAGCGTTTTTGGAAATCGTAAACACCCAATGGCGATGAAAAACGTGCTGTACCCGACGTTGGTAATACGTGGTTTGGCCCTGCACAATAATCACCAATCGCTTCTGGTGTATAGCGCCCCATAAAGATCGCACCCGCATGACGAATTTCTTCTGCCATCACTTGTGGATCATGCATACACAACTCCAAGTGTTCGGGCGCAACTTGGTTGATCAATTCAATCGCCTCTTGACGATCTTTGACTAAGATCAATGCACCACGATTTGCAATAGAAGTGCGGGCAATTTCAGCTTTAGGCAAATTCGCCAAGTGCTGTTCAATCGCTTGTTCAACCTGATTCAGCAATTGCGCATCTGGTGTAATAAAAATAGATTGTGCAACCGTGTCGTGCTCGGCTTGGGAAAGTAAATCCATCGCCAACCATTCAGGATTATTTTCACCTTCGGCATAAACCAAAATTTCGGATGGCCCAGCAATCATATCAATGCCAACCTGACCAAATACAGCACGTTTTGCAGCCGCCACAAAGCGGTTACCTGGCCCCGTAATTTTATCTACCGATGGGATGGTTTCTGTACCATAAGCCAATGCAGCAACAGCTTGCGCTCCGCCAATGGTAAATACACGAGTCACCCCTGCTAAATATGCAGCCGCCAAAACCAATGGATTGAGTTCACCATTCGGTGCAGGTACCACCATAATAATTTCAGGTACACCAGCAACATGCGCAGGCACGGCATTCATGAGCACAGAAGATGGATAAGATGCCAAACCACCAGGTACATAAATACCAACGCGATCTAATGGCGTGACTTTTTGCCCAAGCGTGTTGCCCAAAGCATCAACATAAGTCCAGCCATCCTGCTTTTGCGCTTGGTGAAATTCACGAATACGTACAGCAGCCAATTCCAAAGCTTCACGAACTTCGTTATCTAAAGCATCAAATGCGGCTTTCAGTTGTTCCTGACTTAACTCAAGTTCTGAAAATTGATGCGCTGGATGTCGATCGAACTGTTGAGTGAGTTTAAGAACCTGAGCATCACCGTGCTGACGCACATCAGCAATAATTTGATCTACAGTTTTTAAAAGTTCAGGATCACTGACAGTTTCAAAAGCCAACAAGTCTGCAAAGGCTTGTTTAAAGCTTTGATCTTGAGTCGATAAACGTCGCATCAATTTACCCACAAGGTTTGATAGAAAAGTTTAGTTTACCTTGTTTCTAGGGCTTTGTGGGAATCTATACATGGCGAAAGCAGTATGTTTTGATGGAAATTCACGTTCAAAATCATTCAAGAACAGAATCATGGGTGGACATAAAAAAACCGTCATTAAATGACGGTTTTTTGAGAAAGCAGGATGATGGATGCAAAGTTAAGCAGATTGTTTTGCCAACTCGCGTTCTACCACTGCTTTTTCAAGTTGTGCCAAAATTGGATTGAGCAAATCTTGCTTGCGCTTAAAACTGGCTTTATTGACAATTAAACGTGAAGATACTTTACAGATTTCTTCTAGCGGCTCTAAACCGTTGGCACGTAAAGTATTACCTGTATCAACCACATCGACAATGTAATCACCCAAACCGACCAATGGTGCTAATTCCATTGAGCCATAGAGTTTAATGACATCAACCTGCTCACCTAAGCTGGCATAATATTGACGGGTCAAATTCACATATTTAGTGGCAATTTTTAAACGACCTTTTGGACGCTGCATACCAACTTTGCCCGCAGTCATTAATTTACAATTGGCAATTTTCAGATCCAGCGGCTCATATACATTTTGAGCGCCATGCTCCATCAGCACGTCTTTACCCGCAACCCCAATATCTGCCGCACCATTTTCAACATAAGTTGGTACATCAGAGGCACGTAAAATTAAAATACGCACTTGTTTATGTGTGGTTGGAAAAATCAACTTACGTGATTTATCTGGATCTTCCAGTAAATTAATTCCCGCAGTTTCCAATAAAGGCAAAGTTTCTTTTAAAATTCGCCCCTTACTTAATGCCAAAGTTAAACCATGATCAAAATTGCCCATGACGTCAAAATTTGGATCATCGTTTCTCATGTCATTCATCAATTTACTCGCTTAATTTGGGCGCCTAAACCTTGTAACTTTTGTTCTACATTTTCATAACCGCGATCAATATGATAAATACGGTCAATCAATGTTTCGCCTTCTGCCGCCAATGCTGCTAACACCAACGAGAATGAGGCACGTAAATCGGTTGCCATAACAGGTGCAGCAGAAAGTTTTTCTACTCCTGTCACCACCGCATCATTGCCTTCTACCTGAATATTGGCACCCATACGTGACAACTCAGGGACATGCATAAAACGGTTTTCAAAAATAGTTTCCGAAATGGTAGCAAAACCGCGTCCAATCGCATTCACCGCCATTAACTGTGCTTGCATGTCTGTTGGAAATTCAGGATGTGGTAAAGTTCTGAAACTCACGGCTTTAGGGCGCTTGCCCATCATGTCCAGTTCAATCCAGTCATCGCCACGTGTGACTTCCGCACCCATTTCTTCAAACTTATCTAACACAGATTCTAGCAAGGCAGGATCGGTATGTGTGGTTCTGATTTTACCGCCCGTAATTGCAGCTGCAGCCAAATAAGAACCTGTTTCGATACGGTCAGCAACTACTGAATACTCACAACCATGCAAGTGTTCAACACCTGTAACCACTAAAGTATCGGTGTCTAAACCTTCAATTTTAGCGCCCATTTTGATGAGCATTTGCGCAAGGTCGGTAATTTCAGGTTCACGTGCAGCATTACGAATAGTGGTAACACCATCTGCCAATACCGCAGCCATGAGAATGTTTTCTGTTCCGCCAACAGTGACCATATCAAAGACCACTTCGCCACCTTTAAGGCGACCATTAACTTTGGCATTCACATAGCCATTTTCAACTTCAATTTCTGCGCCTAAAGCTTCAAGTGCTTTAAGATGCTGATCGACAGGACGTGAACCAATTGCACAACCACCTGGCAAAGATACTTTTGCACTACCATAGCGCGCGACCAATGGGCCAAGCACCAAAATAGAAGCACGCATGGTTTTTACCAATTCATAAGGTGCAAATTGGTTGTTCAACGTTGATGTATCTGCAATGACTTTATCGCCTTCATAAGACATTTTAATGCCCAAGCCTGCGATCAACTTCACCAAGGTATTTACATCTTTTAAATTTGGAACATTTTTCAATGTAATTGGCGTTTCTGCAAGAATCATTGCAGCAAGAAGTGGCAAGGCTGCATTTTTTGCACCAGAAATACGCACTTCACCTTCGAGCTTATTACCGCCCTGAATTAAAAATTTATCCATTAAATTATTAAGCTCCAAATAAGCTTGCTTTACGCCATTCTTCTTGTGTCATTGCACGAATTGTAACCGCATGAACTTCACCGCTGGCAATATAGCTATTCAATGGTGCATACACTGCTTGTTGACGAGCAACAGGACGCTTACCTTCAAACTGATTATCTACAATACGAAGATCAAACTTGCCGCCTTGCCCACTTACAGCAACTTCAGCCTCTGGAAAAGCAGCTTTTAAAATTTCAGTGAGCTGTTCACTATTCATCACAAAGACCTCTTATAGGACCAACGGTGTAAAAACCTGTCATTTTACTATAAATAGAAAAAATAATTCATTAATCCTATACATTATCGCAATAAAAAAAGAGGTTTATCCAAAACCTCTTTTTAAATCATATTTTAACTAGATGGCTAAAGGCTGATAATCCAACTGCATCTTCCGATGTTTCTCTAACTGACGTTTTAATTTTTCTGTCATCATCTTAATTGAAGTATACATATCATCTGCACTAGCCTGCGCAAAAAGCTCCGTTCCAGGTAAACGAATAATTGCTTCTGCAATATGATTGGCGCTGCCTTTTTTAGAATGTTTATCGATTTGATGATCTTTACTTAATTTCACCTGCATACTATTGACCTGATCCAGATGTTTGGTCATTTGTGCAAATTTAAGTCGAATATTTTCTTCAATTGCAGGGGTGATAGCTAAGTGATGTCCACGAATTGTTATTTGCATAATTCTATCCCTCACCTTCATTAGGATTAGGAAGGCATAGTTCACATGATTGATTGCCAAATAACAGATCACTGTAGCGGTCACTTTAAATCATGTCTAACTATTCCTTCAAAAAAGATTCATTATTTGGTCATAATGAATCCTTAGAATAGACCGATTTTAAAAATTAGATCAAGACTTTTCGTTCAGAAGATGACGGAATATTTAATGACTCACGATATTTCGCAACTGTTCGGCGTGCTACATCAATTCCCTCTTCCTTAAGAAGGTTTGCAATTGTGTTGTCTGACAAAGGTTTACGTGGATTTTCCTCTGCAATTAATTTTTTTATCTTGGCGCGAATCGCAGTTGAGGATGCTTCTCCACCTGAACTTGTTCCAACATGACTTGAAAAGAAATATTTCAATTCAAATAAACCACGTGGAGTTAACATATATTTATTAGTGGTCACCCGTGAAACTGTAGATTCATGCAACTCCACCTCATCGGCAACATCACGCAAAATCAACGGTTTCATTCCTTCAGCACCAATTTCTAAAAATTCACGTTGATGTTGCACAATGCAGGTTGCGACTTTTAATAAAGTTTTATGACGCTCATCGACACTTTTAATAAAGTTTTTTGCATCCAACATTTGATTGCGCAAATATTGATTGTCTTCGCTTTGATCTGCGCGTTTAATCATATTGGCATAAAATGAATTGATTCTAAGCTTCGGTACAACATCAGGATTCAGCTGCACCTGCCAATGGTCCTGCTTTTTACTGACCACTACATCTGGAATTTGATAATCTGACTCCTGATCTTCAAATGCTGTACCAGGATGCGCTTTCAAGGTTTTTAATAAAGCCACTGCATGCTGTAGCTGATCTGCGCTTAAACCCGTTTGCTTAATTAACTTGGCTAAATCATTCGAAATTAATAACTCATAATGCTGCAAGAGTTGCAGTGCTTCCTGCCGATAAGGCACATCTGTAGCCAAACTTTCAAGCTGAATAGATAAACATTCCGCCAAATTACGCGAACCAATACCAATCGGCTCTAAACGCTGAATATGTTTCAAAACGACCAAAACTTCATCGTCTTCAACTTCATCTTCGTATTCCATGGAGATCAATAAATGTTGCACAGATGTAGTGATTTCAGATATTTCACAATCCAAGAAACCATTGTCATCCAAAGCATCGACAATACAGTAGGCAATGAGCTGCTCGACTTGAGAAAAATGCAACAGATTGATTTGTTGCATCATGTGCTCTTTTAAACCTAAATGTCCCTGACGATTATCCTCGCGCTCTTCATATTCTGCTGCGCCCAAGCTCGTGGGTAAATGAGTGTACACATCATCCCAGTCTGTATCGACAGGCAAGTCATTCGGTAGATGATCTGCATTTAATTCTTTAGTCAAATCCTTTTGATCATGCTCTTGCTCTTCTAAGGTGGATAAACTTTCGACACTACTTTGTTCTTCGACTTTTTCTAATAAGGGATTACTGTCCAACTGAATTTGAACTTCTTGTTCAAGTTCCAAGCTCGAAAGTTGAAGCAAACGAATGGCTTGTTGTAACTGCGGTGTCAGTGACAAGGAGTTTGCAACTTTTAATCCAACCGATAACTTCATTTTCACCCACTCTTTTAAATTTATGTTTTTCAACAACTTAATATATAAGTTTTTGATAAGCAATTTCTATGCCGTTTTATTAGGTATAGCACAGATTTATCAAAAGACATAAAGATTTTAATCAGAAGTTCTATTCAATTTATTATTGTTTTTCTAACTTTATTTTCTCTCTTGCATAAAAAAACACCCTCAACGCTAGTTGAGGGTGTTTAGAATAATGAGCTGGCGATGACTTACTCTCACATGGGTAACCCCACACTACCATCAGCGCGAAGAGGTTTCACTTCTGAGTTCGGGAAGGGATCAGGTGGTTCACTCTTGCTATGGTCGCCAGCACAA